>CAZVNR010000016.1:0-25958 GCA_964628945.1 uncultured Alistipes sp.
CTGCCGTGGAGCTCGCTCTTGAAGACGACCAAGACGCGCTACGCGATCCGTCAGACGGCCGGTATCCGCGATGTGGTGGTGCTGAAGAGCGGTCACCGCTTCGAGGGTCAGGTCTTGGAGCAGATCATCGGTAAGGAGCTGCGTATCCGTACGCTCGAGAATAAGGTGCACAATGTCAATTTCACCGACATCCAGTCGATGCACTCCGAGAAGATCGACCCCAATAGCTCGATTCTGATGCAGGCGCCGCTGTGGGATTGCCTGCGAATGCACGACGGCACTTGGATTACGGGCTTTATCACCGAGCGTGTGATGGGCAAGCATCTGAAGATCCTCTCGCGCGAGGATCAGCGCGAGCACACCGTGCCGCTGCGCAATGTGCGCGAGTACCGCAAGCTGCCCAATACGAACCAACTGCTGGGGGACGAAGATGTCCATACGAACCGTGTGGTGGCAGGGTATGACCGTGCAAAGGATGCCGCCGAGGAGGTGATCAACGCCCCCGTGCAGGAGCAACCGGCCGCTACGCCGAAACCGAAACGCCGCGCCGTGAATGTGGCCTCGAACGAGGCTCCCTCGTCGCCGGTGAAGGTGACCGTTCCGGCTCAAGAGGAGGCAGCTCCGGCCGTGACGGAGCAACCCAAAGCGAAGCGTAAGCCGGTGGTCAAGGTGGCCGAGCCGGAGGCTCCAGTCGCTACGACCGAGCCCGCCAAACCGTCGCGCCGTCCGGTGGTGACGGTCGCTTCGACCCCTGCGGCTCCTGCGGCAAGCGAGGAGAGCTTCTCGAGTGCTGTCGGGTGTCGTCTGAATGGCGAGGTGGTGCTGTTGAACCGCATCGTGGTCGGCAAGGGTGGTCTGAACATCGTGGCCGAGCCGGTGCAGAACAAGGTAAAACTCGCCGACGGTGTGCGTGTGACGATGCCCAACTCGGTGTCGGTCAGTGCGCTGCGCGTGGTGAAGACGGTTCCCCGCTCGGCGATGCTCGAGAATACGACCGAGGCGATCAGTGCCCCGACCTATACCATGCGCGAGGCCAACCGCTCGGCGGTGAACTTCGGCGTGAGCGAGGGTACGGAGAACGGTACGATCGACCTGATGATCTCGTGCGAGGAGCCGGGCATCTATGTCGTGCTGCCGCTGCTTCCGAACGACGAGTGTGTCGCCTTTGAGGTGGAGTATTAACCGAAACGAATAAACACTGCTACTATGAATATTATCCGAATACAGGGCGAATACGAACGCAGTCAGGGCATCTACTACGAGTATGACCGCGACGGATCGTTGCTCGGTGAGGGCGGTATGGGCCGTATCTATCAGGGCTTCCGCGTCAGCGAGCACGGGCGTAATTCGGTCGCCATCAAGGAGATTCACGAGAATATCGCCCGCGATCCGCAGCTCATCGAGCGTGCCATGCGCGAGGCCTCGATCCAGATCGATCACGAGAATCTGCTGCGTATGTACGGCTTCATCCCCAATGTGGAGTATGATCCCGCCCACAACGCCAACCTGACGCGCTACTATATGGTGATGGAGCGTTTGGTGGGTGTCAATCTCGATCAGATCTTCAACGGCGTGACCTACGACCGCTCGGGTATGGTGATTCCCTATGCGCAGGAGCTCTACGCGCTCTACTCGTCGAACCAGCGCACGGAGGCGATCGTCAAGATTATGAAGGGGGTGCTCTCGGGCATTATGGCACTGCACGAGAAGGGCTTTATCCACCGCGACATCGACCCGAGCAATGTGATGATCACGATCGACAACAAGATCAAGCTGATCGACTACGGTGTCTGCAAGTCGATCAATATGCTCACGCAGGAGAAGCACCTCACGCAGGCCGGTTCGTTCATCGGTAAGGTGAGCTACGCCGCGCCCGAGTTGGCGTTGGGTGATGTGGCGCATCAGAACCGCACGACCGACATCTACGCACTCGGTGTGCTGATCTACTATATGGCCGTCGGCCGTCTGCCCTTCATCGGGACGAATCAGGATGTGCTGGCTGCCCATGTTTCGCAGAAGATGCCCGTGAACGACATCCCGAACAAGGGGTTGCGTCGCATCGTCGAGAAGGCGACCCAAAAGCGTCAGGAGCGTCGTTACGCTTCGGCCGCCGAGATGATCGTCGATTTGGAGCATATCAATCCGTCGATCTCGTCGTCGGGTGGTACGACCAAGGGAATCTCGATGGTACAGGATCCCGACTCGACGAATACGCTCTTGTTGTGGATCGTGGTGGCCCTCTGCGGATTCATTTTGGGTGTGGTTGTAAAATTCTTAACGGTATAAAGATGAACACGATGAAGAAATTACTGGTTTGTTTCTGCCTGTTCCTGCCGTGGGTTGCGGGTTCGCAGACGCTCTCGCATAAAGAGCAGCGTCGGATCAATCTGCGAATGCTGAACCTTTTGGAGCAGTACGAAGCGTCGGCCTCGATGTATGACGAGTTCGCACAGTACGCCTTCTTGGAGATGTGCGATAACGGTACGGCGATGGTCTATAGCGATCTGCTCGACTACCGTCCGGGTAAGAAGGTCGAGGTGGCCGAGTATGTGTCGGCACTGGCCAACAAGGAGAATGTGCGGATGAAGCTCCTCAATGTGAAGCGCGATCCCTACTACTGGAAGGATAACGCTTGGCATACGGTGATCCGTTTCGATAAGGTGGTCGATTACAACGATCCGGGTGGCGTGCGCTTCTCGAACGAGGAGTACTATGGTGCCAACCATCAGATCGCCCTCGAGTGCTACTACGACCCGCAGGAGGATCGTTGCTACATCCACACGATCGACGGTTCGATCCTCTCGGAGCAGGAGCACCTGCCCGACGAGTTCGTCGTGGTGCACTACAATACGGAGGATGACAAGCGCATCGACAGCAACGGCGAACCGCTCCACTTCAACAGCTTCGATCAGGCCTTCGTGCCGAAGGGCTCGATTCGCGGTTGGAACGACGATGTACGCATCAAGGCCGATACGCTGGCCGCTACGCCGCAGTACGACTATGTGAAGCTGCGCTACAACCGCACGCCGTGGCGTTTCAAGCTGCGCTATGCGATGACGATGGGCGAGGCCCTCGAGGTGACGACTCCCGTCGATCTTACGACCAACACCTCGAGCAGTACGGAGATGGGAGCCGAGCTGGGTATCGCCCTGCCGCTCGGTCGCTCGACGGCACTCACCCTTTGGGCCGGTGCTGCGATGTCCGAGACGAAGCTTGAGATGGGTACCGGTGCGATGAACTACAGCTACTCGACGGCCGACAACTCGGGCGTGAACTATACGCGCCACTACGAGATCTCGAGTGCGACCGAGTCGCTCACCTTCTCGGATCTGGTTGTTCCGGTCTATCTCTCGCTGGACCACAAGCTCTTCAAGAATATGTATGTACACTGGAGCGTGGGTGCGAAACTCTATCTCAACGGCGAGACGAAGGTGACCCCGTACCACATCGAGGGTCGCACATGGGGTAACTACGGCACCTCGACCGTCGAGAGCGGCTCGGAGGGCTTCGGCTCGATCTCGGGCGACTACGAGTCGTTCCTTGCGCCGAATACCTATGTCCGCAACGAGCAGGATCTGAGCATCACGGCGGGTATCAGCCTCAACTACAACCTCGTGAAGGGGCGTCTGTTCCTCTTCGGAAAGTACTCCTACGAGATGGGGTTGGGTGCTGTGCACGAGTCGGACGAGAACGAGCTGTTCAATGCCTCGCAACGCTACTATCCGGTGGTCTATTCGGCCGGTATGAATCAGAATGTGGCCACCCGCTCGCTGATGGACTGCGTGAGCTATACGCGCAAGGCGATGTGGTTGGAGTTTGGTTTAATGTTTAAATTTTAGTGCACGATGAACGATAACAGATCAATCCTTCGCATTATTGGGATGGCGGCCACCTTCATCGTGTTCGCGGCGGTCGGCTACTTCATCCCCTTTGAGAAGATGCTCCAGAAGGGCGGCTCGCAGCCGGAGGTGTTCGCAGCAGCCGGTGGTGGCGGCGGTGCCGTAGCGGTTAATCCCGCCGTACCGCAGGTGTCCGCACAGCAGACGGCACAGCAACAGCAGCAGCCGGCACAGGTGGTCGATCAGACCGCGCAGGCTGTTCAGCAGGTGGCGCAGGATGCTGCACCACAACAGGTCGCAGTACAACAGCAGACGGCACAGCAACAGCAACCGGTCGTGGCTGAGCAGCAGGCGACTCCGGTGCAGGTGGTCGATCCGAACAATGTCCCCGTGATCGAGACGGCGTGGGTCGCTCCGCATAAGAAGAAGAAGGTGCAACTCGGTTATCCGGTCAGTGTCAAGGCGGCCGCACCGTCGGGTGATGCGCTGGTCTATGAGTTGTGGCCGGTGGGCGGTTCGCGTCCGGCCTACACCTCGACCAACGGCTACTTCGCCGAGGTCTATCCCGTCGATGGCGGTACCTACGAGCTGCAGGTGAAGAACTCGCGCACGGGCGATGTCGTCAAGCAGGAGTTGAAGGGCTTCTACAAGGTGCAGAAGATGTCGGCCTCGAAGCTGCAGGCGCAGCTCAACGCCGATGTGCAGGAGGACTTCTTCTTCTTCCATTTTGATTTGGACAAATTACAGATCAGCTACTCGGGCATCGATCCTTCGGAGTACCCCGCCAATCTGAATGCGCTGCTGCTTGATCGTGCATCAATTGGTTGGAATTTGGAGGTGGTCGGTACGCCGAAATACGATAAGTACAACCGCATAGTCTCTTTCAAACTTAATGTGACCTATTTATAATATGAAACGGATTGTTATAATGCTGCTTTGCTTGATGGCAGTTATGCCGTCGATGGCACAGACCAAGTATGATCCTTCGCAGCAGACACTGAAATTTATCTATATCGCACACGATGAGAATACGCCGATACAGGCGTTGATCCCTCGTTTGAAAGAGTTAGTTGAACAAGATGCAACTTTTATGCCCGAACAATTAGCCGTTATTCTCTATTTGCCCAATGGTGTAGAGAACCCGCTGATTGTTCGTATGAACACGGGCGTGAATGATAATCCGGGTGATTTTCCGAAGATAGTTGATGAATTGCAGAATAGACTGGCGCACGATGTGATACCGGAGATTGATCGTGAACAAATCGTGCAGCTTCTTGATGAAATTCCGCTCTTGAATGAGGATGGATCTCCTCGTTTTATGGCGGTCGATTGGGATTACTATGTAAACTCGACCTTTTGGACATTGAATCATAACGAGGCGGTGATCGCATCGCTCTACTGGATTCTAGATATGGAGCAGTTGACAAAGAATAACTATTTGAATGTCAATATCTATTACGGAGAGCAAACTGATAAATTGCCGATCAACGAAAAATTGCCTTTCGGTGAGAAAAAATTGAATGCTACGATGCATTTTTTACCACTGCCATATTAACATTTGATGTTTGAGAAAACAAGTGAAACGATTAGAACTATGAATAAAAATATCATTGTTACGATATTGACGGCGGTGTTTGCAGTGTCCAATTTGTTGGCCGCACCAAAGCTGCCGGATAAGTGTGAGGCCTTTCGTCCGAACGCCTTGAATGCGATTCTGTTGCATGAAAAAGATGCGTTAGCTTTGGCTAATTCAAAAGATTTCGGACAGAACACGCCTCCTCCTATTACGACCTATTGGATCGTGTATAGCGATCGTGCCGATAATCAAACCTACGAGGGTCCCTCGACGACGAGTGCCAAGTTCTCGACCCTCAAGTGGAATGAGACATTGCGCATTGCCAAGGTGCAGAACGGCATGGCTTTGGTCTATGATGAGCCCAAGTTGGGCAGTGTCTATCCGGAAATCTCGGGGTTGGCAAAGTGTCGCGGTTGGGTACCGATGAAGAATCTGCTCTTGTGGCAATCCAGCTTGGCAAACGATGCGGGTATCTACAACAAGGCGCTGTTGTGTTTCAATTTGGATGAGATGGATCAAACCTCCAAAGTAATGGGCTTTGGTTATTTGAAGCCGAGCGAGCAAGCTGAGAAAAAACCACTCTCGACCGATATGAACTTCTACTTCGTGATGAAGGAGGAGAACGGTATGGTGCTGTTGGCAACGCAAAGCAAAATGGCCGGTACAGTTTCCGATGACAATTTGTTGTGCTGGGTACCTAAACCTTCGTATGTGCCTTGGAATCAGCGTTCGTGCTTGGAGCCGACATGGAAACATGCCGATGCGGAGTACTTTGCCGATAATGCAATCAAGGCGACCGTATATCAGTCGAACCGAATGGATCCGAATGAGGAAGCCGGTGGTGTCCCGTTTAAGCGCAAGGAGTATGTTTTGAACTCGCAATCGCAGTATATCTACCGTATGGATGGCGATCAGTTGCGTTATCCGATTTTGGAGGGTACGAACAAAAAATTGTACAGTCTTTCAACCTTTACGACGGGTGACGGTGAAATTGGTGCTGCAGGAAAGCGTGAAAAGACCCCCAAAGAGAAGGCGGATAGTATTCAGGAGGCCAAGTTGATCAAAAAGCAGAACATCAATCTTGCCGTGGTGATTGACGGTACGGAGTCGATGAAGCCGTATTATGAGCCGGTTAAAAAGGCGCTGTTGGAGGCTACCGATTACTTTGGCACCGCCTATAAACTCAAAGTCGGCATCGTTATCTATCGTGATTATGACGATGAGCCGGGTGATGGTTTGGTGGAGACGATGCCGATGACCAGCGTACGTAATGCAGATCGTATCGAGCAGTTCCTTGATAATGGTGGTACATATGGTATCAAGAGTCATCCGAGCGATCGGACGCAGGAGGAGGCGCTCTTCTACGGTATCAATACGGCCCTCGAAGAGTTTGCGTTCCCCGAGGGCGAGAGTAACATGATGCTCGTGGTGGGTGACTGCGGTAATGATAAGGAAGATGAACGGGCACCCTCACGCCAAGAGTTGGAGGCAAAGTTGGTGGCCAAAGATATCCATCTGATGGGTTTCCAAGTGCGCAATCAGATCAACACGGCTTTCGGTTCGTTCAATAGTCAGATGGCTACGATGATGCGTAACAGCATTCAAGCGAATTACGATAAATTTACCGATAGCGTGAAAGTAAAGCGTGTTGTAGATCGTGATGCACAGAATATGCCTATTGGTTTTGGTTATGAGAACCCGCGTGAGAATGATCCTCAATTGTACATTGGCCGTTTCCGCAATGCGGATCCCAATGTAAATGGAGGTGAAATGGATGTAGATAATCTTGCGCTTCTGTTGCAAGGAGCCATCGCCGATTTCTCGCGAACGGTTCAAGAGCAGATCGATGTAATCCGCCAAGGTGCGGAAGATGCGATAGCCCAAGGTTTCTTGGGAAGCGGCAAAACGGCTACCATGAACATCAGCCAAAGTTATATGATCAAACAGTTGGGTGAAGATTGGGCAAAATTGATGATGGAGTCCGGTGCAATGGTGACATTTAAGGGTTATGCCTACAAAGAGCACACTAGCGGCCGTGAATTTTTCAAACCCATTATCTTTATCTCGGATGCTGAGTTTCAAGAGTTGCTGAAGCGCTTGCAACCGGTCGCACAGATAGCTCGAGATCCGAATAACCGTGATCGCACTCCGTATATTAACGCTATGAAGATGTTGATTCGCAGTTTGGCACCGGGCATTACCGATCAGGATATGGAGAAGCTGAATAATAATGATATTACGGCCTTGATTGGAGGTCTGCACGAATCGGCAGATGCATTGACTTCATACACATTGGAGGATTTGAGTGATCCATTGGTGATTGATGCGGCCAAATATTACAGTATTTTGAGAGATTTTGATACTAAATTCAAGCGATTGAGGAATATTCGTATGAGCACCCGTTATGAATATGTAAAACAATTCAATGGCGAGAAATATTATTGGATCCCGATTGAGGATCTGCCCTAAACAAGCAAAAAAGCATGAAGAGATTGTTTGAAATAGAGAATCTGCGCTGCTCCTACGACAAGAACTACCGCGAGGGGGTGTCGAAAGTGATTCTTGAGATTCATAAACTGCTGATCCCGAAGGGGAAGAAGGTGTTTATCGTCGGTGAGTCGGGTATCGGTAAGAGTACGATCCTCGAGACGCTCGGTATGATGAACAACACGATCGTTCCGGATGCGCAGGCCAAATTCCTCTTCTACGAGGAGGAGTCGCGTGCCGTCGATTTGGCCGATCTGTGGCGCCACAGCGACAAGGAGCTCTCGGCCTTCCGCCTCAAGCACTTCAGTTTCATCTTCCAGAGCACGAACCTGATGCGCAACTTTACGGCCTACGAGAACATCGCCCTGACCCGTATGTTACAAGGCTACTCGGAGGAGGAGGCCTTTGCCCGCGCGGCGGAGGTGCTGGCCGATTTGGGTCTGCACCACATCGACCGATACCGTATGGCGCAGGAGCTCTCGGGTGGTCAGCAGCAGCGTTTGGCCTTTGCCCGCGCCATCCTGCCCGACTTTACGGTGCTCTTCGGTGACGAGCCGACGGGTAACCTCGACAGCGACAACGCCGTGAAGGCGATGGAGTTGCTCTCGGAGAAGCTGAAGCAGATCGAGGGGAGCTCGGCGATCATCGTGTCGCACGATATGCACCTTGCGGTCACCTTTGCAGATGTGATCATCAAGATCCGCAAGGAGAGCCGCCCCTCGAAGACGGCCAACGACGAGGTGATCTACTACGGCGTGATCGACGAGGAGAGCATCTTTACGGCCCCCGACGGGGAGCACTGGACGAACGGCAGGGAGCAGTACGGCTCGGCTGACTTTGAACAATACTTAAAGCGTTGGTAACGATGAAGAACTTGAAAGAGATTATACGAAACGACTACTTCAAACTCTTCGTCAAGCGCGAAGGGAAGGTCGTGCTCGGCAAGCGTTATGCGAGCCTTTGGTTGCTGTGCAGCGTGCTGACGGCCACCTTCTTGGCCATTGCGTTCAGTAATGCCAGCCTCGACTACCTCGCCTACAAGATGAATGATCCGTTTGTAAACTGGGTCGATATTGTCTATCAGCCCGGAGGATCATTTGAACTCTTCAAGCAGGATTTAGAGAGTGATGAGTTGAAAAAGCAATTCCATTATAGTGGACATCAGGCGGACATTAAACATACTCCTGCTTATTGGACAACGGATGAAAATAATGAGGAAGGATCGTACACATTAAATGTGCGCTATTTCGAAAAGATTAACTCTAGATTGGTGCAGGCTATTCTTGATGATGAGAATGTAGTTAATGGTCAATGTGTAGATAATGATGCGTTATGCGACGATTCGTGGGGTGTGATTGTGACACAAGATGCATTGCAGAAATTAGGCTATAAAGGAGGAAATGCACCTGCTTATTTGTACCTGCGTTCGGCGACGGATCGCCCGGCCGTTGATGATTATGGGGCGGAGTTGGCTGCATTGGATGATGAGGATGATATGATGGGCTACGCCAAGGCTCCGATTCCGGTCTTGGCTGTCGTGCATCGTCTGCCCGGTAATTTCGATATGATTGCGACGACCAGCCAATATGACCAGCATATGGCTCGTTCGTTGTCATTTGATAATAGAGGCTATCATAGTTCGTTCTATTACTATGTTCCCAAAAATGTTGACGCACAAGATGTTATTAATAGGTTGGAAACATTGGTAAAGCAGTCGACTGATGAGAGCTATTATCCGAATGCAAATGCCAAATTACCTCGAATGGTGAATCATCGTGGAGGCACCTTTGTGAAGTTGGTGTTTGATGACGAAGATCGTATTGATTTTATGGTTAATAGAAAAATCAACCAAACGATGTTGGCCGAGTTTGCTCGTGATGGAGTAGAGCGCGTTTATTTCTATGATGATAGGCCGACAAATAAAGTTACCGACGACTTCATCTCGATCTACTTTGCCGATCTGAACGAGATTCGCCCCTTTGCCGAGTATGTCAAGGAGCAGTATAAGATCGTGATCGAGATGTCGCAGGTGACCGCCAAGGAGAACTTCAACGAGGTGAGCATCATGGCCAACTTCCTCTCGTGGACGATGATCGTCTTTGCGATCATCTGTATCCTGCTGTTCATCATCAACCTGTTGCAGTCGTACTTCCAAAAGGTGAAGCGCAATTTGGGTACCTTCAAGGCTTTCGGATTGAGCAACTACGAGCTGATCACGATCTATGTGCTGATTATGATCGCCACGATCTTCGCGGCGGTGGTGATCTCGCTCCTCGTGACCCTCCTCATTCAGGAACTGTTACCGCTCTTGGGGATCGTCAAGGACGGTTCGTTCGGCTACCTCTCGCTTGGCAGCAGCAAGACCTTCTATTCGGTGCTGATCATCATCGTAGCTTCGGTTTACACGGTCTATGAGGTGATGCACAACCTGCTGAAGGCGACCCCGGGTGACCTTATTTATGACAGATAGCGTAAAAAATAAATAAGTACAGATATATGAAAAAAATCCTCTTTTTACTTACAGCCATCTGCTTGTTCGCCGCGTGCGACAAGAAGGATAGCGAACAGGGCTCGTTGTCGATCGGTACGGCCGTTACGATTACGGAGGCCAATTTCTCGCCTATCGGCAGTCAGGTGAAATTTGCCGTCTCGGCCGAGTCGGAGTGGAGCATTTCGACGCCGAACTGGATCACCGCAACCCCGTCGTCGGGGCGCCGAGGTACGACCGAGGTGACACTGCGTACCGAGACGAACCGCGTTGAGATGGATCGCCACGATGTGGTAGTGGTTTCGCTCAATGGCGGTGCGCAGCAGGAGACGATCGAGGTGCATCAGCCCACCCCGTATCTGAACATCGACCGCTGGACGATCCCTTACACATGGGACTACAGCCAAAGCTTCAGCAACACGCCTGAGGTGATCACCGTCGAGTCGAACATCGATTGGCGTTTGGAGGAGGTGAGCTACTCGATGGTCGAGGCCGCCGCCGTGAATCGCTATGTGGCGACCGCACCCCCGATCCATACCGAGCAGCTGGCCGATGTCCTGAACCGTTGGCTGATCTGCTCGACGATGAGTGGGGAGGGCGATGCCTCGCTGACCTTTATCCCCGCGACCTACAACATCTCGGATGCACCCTATGAGCTGGTTTTGCGCCTCACGGGTCCGCATACGGATGGCTATGGACAGTCGGTTGATCCGATCTTTGCGCACGACCTGCAGTTCTCGCAGGCCAACCTGCGCTTCTTGGTCGATGTGCTCGATTCGGACAATGATCAGTCGCGCTCGTTTGCCGCTTGTAACAATGCGATGGTGCCGATCACGGTCAATTCGGAGCTGAATTGGTATGTGCAGTCGAAGCCCGACTGGGTGTCGGTGACCCCCGATGCAGGCAACGGCAGTGTGTCGCTCAGCCAGTCGCAGTTTGGTATCCCCGCCGCCAACCCCACGCTTACAGCACGATCGGGTGAGGTGGTAATCGTGGCCGATGCCGGCACGAACCCGCTGCCCGAGCGCGTGATTACGATCGAGCAGGCCGCCTATCAGTTCGATTTGGATAGCGATGCCGCCGGCCACGCGAATGTGGATACTAGAACGAATACGATCGGCGTCACCTCGTCGGGTGCTTGGCAGGTCGATCCCGCATCGATTCCGGAGTGGGTGTCGGTAACCGTCGGAAGCGGTGTCGGTCTTGAGTATGGTGCTTGGGGCGAGGCTTTCAGCTATACGATCCCGTCGCAGAACCTCGAGTTGGAGGATCGCACGGCGACGCTGGTCGTGAAGAGTGTCGAGTACGGCAACTCGCTGGAGCACGACTTTACGATCCGTCAGGATAAGTTTATCTTCGAGGCCTCGTTTGGCGAGATCTTGACGATGAGCACCGACTACCACAGCGGTTGGGTGCAGAGTTCGGGTGATTGGGCAATTACGGCCGTGACCTACGACGGTTCGCCCGTACAGGATTGGTTGGAGTTTGAGTCGATGACCGGCAGCGCAGGTCAGACCTACATCAACTACCGCGCCACCTCGATCAACACGAGCGATGAGGATCGCGTGGCACAGGTGACCGTACGAAGCCTTACGCACGAGCAGGCCGGTCGCACGCTGGAGCAGACCTACGAGATCAAGCAGCGTAAGTACACCTTTGATCCGACCCCCGCAGGCGGCACTTCGTTCTCGGATGTTGCCTTCTGGACGAGCACGCACGCCATCACGCTCGATGCCTCGGTGAACTGGACGGTTGAGACACCCGATTGGGTAACCGCCTCGGCCTACGAGGGCGCAGGCAGTACGACACTCTACTTCACTTTGAGCCCCAATACGGATGCTTCGAGCCGCTCGGGTGAGATCAAGCTCACCGGTTCGCGCCAAGATACCTTCGTCTATCCGATCACGCAGAGCGGTTACACCTTCTATGTGAATGTGAACGATGAGGTCGATGTACCGGTTGAACCGTCGAGCTTCACCTTCGATGTGGTTTCGTCGGGTAGTTGGAATGTCCGGAATATCACCTTGATGGAGGACGGTGTCAGCTTCAACCCCGCGAGTGGCGAGGGCCGCGATCTGCAGGCGACCGTAACGGCTACGACGGAGTGGAATCCCGATTTGAGTGAGCGCAGAATGCGTGTTTCGGTGGTGGACGAGCCGACCGGACAGAGCAAGATGTTCACGATCGTTCAGGCTCCCTATGTCTTCGATTCGACGGCCGAGAGCTTCGACTATCCGACGCTCAATCCCCAGACGAGCAGCTTCGATGTCGTCTGCTCGGGTGCTTGGGTGCTGCAGAATGTGCCGTCGTGGATCTCCGTTTCACGCACCTCGGGTACGGGTAATGCAACGCTCGTGATCACGCCGCAGAACAATGTGAATACCTCGGCGCGTTCGGCAACCTTCCGCGTCTATAGCTCGGTGGGTGGTCACACGAAGAACATCACCGTTTCGCAGGATGCTTACGAGTTCGATTCGTCGAGCGAGAGCTTCTCGTACGCCGCACTCGATACGAGAACCAACACGATCAATGTCACCTCGACGGGTGCTTGGTCGGTTGTCAATGCGCCGTCGTGGCTCACCTTCTCGAAGCAGGACGGTGCATCGAGCGATTCGTTCACGATCACCTCGACGCGCAACACCTCGGCTTCGGCACGCTCGGCAACCTTCTATGTACAGGCCGATCTGAACCCGAGCCTGCGCAAGCAGATCAGCGTATCGCAGGAGGCTTACATCTTCACGGTGGATCAGACGGTACTCTCCTATAACGGCTTGGCCGGTGTCTATACCGACTTCACGCTCACCTCGACCGGTGGTTGGACCGCATCGACCGATCAGTCGTGGCTGACGCTCGACAAGACCTCGGGTACGGGCAATGCGACGATCACGGCGACGATCACGACGGTGAACCCGACCGCTTCGCAGCGTACGGCAACGATCACGCTGACGAGCACGGACGACAGCAGCCGTCAGGTGACGATTGATGTGATCCAGCAGGGTTACGAGTTCACGACGAACACCACCTCGTTGACGATGGGTGCGTTGGCCGGTGTTAGTGCCAACTTCACGCTCACCTCGACGGGTGACTGGACGGCAACGACGAGTGAGTCGTGGCTGACGCTCGACAAGACCTCGGGTACGGAGAACGCCACGATCACGGCGACGATCTCGACGGTGAACCCGTCGGCATCGAACCGTACGGCCACGATCACGCTGACCAGTGTCGATGATCCGAACCGCAAGGTGACGATCACCGTTACGCAGAGCGGCTACGCCTTCTCGGTGAACAATGCAACCCTCTCGGTTGGTAATGCCGCCAACTCGAACGGGCAGATCTCGCTCACCTCGTCGGGCAGCTGGACAGCCTCGTCGAACCAGTCGTGGCTGACCGTAAGCCCCGCTTCGGGTACGGGCAACGCGACGGTGACGATGACGGCTACGGCTGCCAACACGGCCACCTCGACCCGTTCGGCAACGGTGACCTTCACGAGCACCGACGATCGAAACCGCACGGCGACCGTCACGGTAACGCAGGCTGCCGCGTCGGCACAGAACTAGTAATGAGTTTATTGACCCTTAAAAACTTATAATGCAATGAAAACGATCTATATTGGTCGCAACGCCGGCAACGACATCGTGCTGAACGAGCCTTCGATCAGCGGTCGCCACGCCGAGATCACGATTGGTGATGATGGTCAGATTGTCCTGACCGATTACAGTACGAACGGCACCTATGTCAATGGGATGCAGATCCACCACAGCTCGCAGCTGGTAAACTACGGCGATTCGGTGGTCTTCCCGGGCGGTGTGCAGCTCGATTGGAATCAGGTGGCAGGGAATCAGGGTGGCTACTCGCCCGCCCAAAACCAATACACGATGGCAAGTACGCCCGCCTACGGTGCTCCCGCAGGTGGGCACTCGCCCATCCCGAACACGACCGGCTCGGGCAACAGCCACTACGAGGTTCCGGCCGGCGGTGCGAAGTTGGAGTTCGGCCTCACCTTCTCGGAGGGCTTCACGACGGGTCTGCGCAACGCCCTCTCGCTGCTGGGTACGCTGATCCTCTATGTGCTGACGATCTGGATCCCCTACATCAATATCGGTACGACGATCGCGATGGCTTCGCTGCCGGCACGCTGGGCCGAGGATAAGACCTTCAACCCGTTGGAGATCTTTGCCAGCCGCTACCGCCGCGTGATGTGGAACTATATGCTGGCTTCGGTGCTGACCTTCTTCATCTACCTGATGGCGTTTGCCTTTATGTTCTTCCCGCTCTATGTGGCTGTGATCGCCTTGAGCCTTGTTTCGCTCTATGTGATCGAGAAGGATATGACCCCGATTGATGCCATTCAGGCATCGAACAACGCCACCTACGGCAACAAGTGGTTGATCTTCGGTATCTATATCGTCTTCGGCTTGGGCGCAGGTTTGGTCTTCGGTCTGTTGAGTGCGCTTGTCGGTCTGCTGATTGTTGAGAGCGGTTCGGGTGCCGTGGCCGTACTGATGGCGATCCTGCTCTATGCCTTGGTGATCCTGATGATGTCGATTTGGATCGGTGTTTCCGGTTCGATTTGGCGTCAACTGAAAGAGAATGCTTAAACCTTAAATAAAAGAAGCGTATGAAACGAATTTTGATGCTTGCAGCCGCTACGATGCTCTTTGCATCGTGCGCCGTGAACCGCGCGGGCGTTCAGACAACGACCGTACAACCCGAGATTGAGGCCAAGACGAAGGCGACTTTGGTCGTCAGCCCCAAGCGTGTATCCTACACCTATGTCCCGACGAAGACCAACGCCAAGACCCTGACGATCGACCAGTTGGTGCAGAATGCCACCTATATGGCTCTGCAGGCCAACGGCAACGCCGATGTGATGGTGAAGGTGAACTACAATGTCGTGATGAAGTGGAGCTTTTTCGGCAAGCGCGTGAAGAGTATCTCGATCTCGGGATATCCGGCACACTACCGCGACTTCCGCGAGGTGGAGTAAACGGACGCTTACAGCGTGCTCGCCTGTAAGCAGCCTCAATCAGACAGATGCGCCGTTCAGTTGATTGCTGAACGGCGCACCTATTTTGTCGCGGCGGGGGTGGGGAGAAATGCTACTCTGCTCGTTTGAGTACGATGGAACTGTTGGCCAACTCGGTCAGATGATCGAAAAATGCCTTTAGATCGGGGTACTCTGTTGCCGTGAAGACGGCGCGTTTCAGTTGGAAAGTGTAGGAGGTCTGAATGATGTTTCCGGCGGTCTGCGCAATAAAGGTCAGCATCAGATCGCCGTTGCAGCCGGCCATGCGGGTCGAACGCGGCAGCTCCTCGACCACATACCCCTCGGGGAGTTGGATGCTGCAACGAATGGTCTGCGAGTGCGGGAAATCAAACTCTACGGGCAGATTGCGCTCGGTGTGCGTAAAGGGGTTCTCCTTCAGTGCCGGCTCGACGGTAATGTTCAGTTTGATGCGGCCGTCGATCGTCGCCATCGGTTTGTCGTAGGCTAATTGTGTTGTTACGAGGCTCTTTGTCCGCTTGAGCGAGTGGCTCGTGAGCGGTGCGCCCAACTCGTCGCTCATGGCGGCGAAATAGGCCGCCTCGTCCTCGAAACTGTCATAGCGCAGATTCTCCTCAAAGGCCTCCAACCCCGTGTCGTGGCGAGTCTTTTCGACATGGAGCGTCAGATCCGGATTAAATCGTGTGCTGATTGACTCGGTGTGGCTGTTGCGTGTCAGGGCGGTCAGATCGAGTACCGTCTCGGTGTCACCATAGATACGGGCACGGTCGGTCAACAGTTCGATAGGCATCAGATTAAGATCGTTGTTCGGATTGGTGCCGTCGAGGTAGCAGATCGTACCGTCGCCGAGCACTACCCGTACGATGAAGCAGTCAAGATCGTCGAGCGTGACCGATTGGCGCAGGCGATCGTTCTCGCGCGAGCTTAACAATACCGGTTTGGGGTCGAAGCCCAGATCGCGCAACATCGCCATCAGCAGGAAGTTGATCTCGGCCGACGACCCCGTCTTCGCATGCAGCGCACGGCGTGGCGTATCACCCAATACGGCATACTCCTCGTTCCACTCGACCCGTTCGCTCAACAGGGTCAGGGCGGTGCGAATCTTGCTCTGTTCGTCGGCATCAGCCGGAAGAGCGGCCTTCAACTCCTCGCCGAGTGGGTTACTTATCGTGGCGTACTCGCCGAATGAGAGCTTCTCCAGTACATCGTAGATCTCCTTCCAAGTGAAATTCATTGATTGACGACCTCCACCCGGAACCTCAATGGCCGAGAGGTCGAATTCGAGCTTGGCGCGGTACTCATTCAGATTCCAAAGGCAGGGTACCTTGCGCAGCGCAGGAACATCTTTGGCGACGGCGTCGATCTGATTGACCATATAGGTTTCGTGGACATTGGGGGCAACTGTCGCAATTGCTGCACTCGCGCTACGGCGGGTCGTGACGGGATGTCCGCCGAGTTGCTGCATACGGAATTGAAAGTATTGCGGCGTACAGATCTTTGCCTCTGCAAGCAGAATCGGAATCTCCTCTTGGAAGAAGAGTGTCGGGATGTACTCGATCAGATCGGATTGGACGGTGTAGTGGTACTCGATCACCGTGCCGACCCGCACATCGGGGATCGTTGCTTTGTGGGTGATCGAATATTCCGATGTCTGCTCTTTAACCAAATCCTGTCGTTTTAATTTGCTCTCAACACGCTTGCCGTCAATGAGATTGAAGGCTGAGGCGGAAAAACCTTTCAGGGTCTCCTTGCGCTCGGAGGTGTCGAACAACTCGATCTCCAGTTCGCCATATTTGAATCCCTCCTCCTTGAGAATCTTGACACGGCGTATGGACTCCATCACCTTGTAAACAGAACCGTTGAAAAACTCGTAATCGATATAGGCGTAGTCGTAGAGCACAACCGCCTCGGCATCGGGGTCGGCTTCGTATTGGGTCATCGCCAGCTCCTCGGCGGAGATGTTGCCAAATTTATACGCCTTTTTGGGTTGTGCCGTCGTGACGGTCGTCACCGCAACGAGCAGCGCAACGAGCAGTAAGAGTCTGTTTTTCATCCTTCGATCTGTTTAGTGGGTTTTGTAAAGCACAAATATAATAAATATTCCGTGAAATGTTTTTTTTTGTAGCTTTTTTCTCGCTTCTTGCGTTTATTCTGCACGATAGGGTTCGCCGCGCAGGAAACATTGGCGGATGAGCGGGGTGGAGTAGGCATAGACGAAGAATTCAGGCGAGGGCATCGGTCGCGTGAGGAAGAAGTTGGCCACCTTGCCGACGGTGATCGATCCGAAATCGCGGCTGATCCCCATCGCCGCCGCGCCGTTCAGCGTGGCGGCGTTGAGTGCCTCGGTCGGGGTCATCCGCATCCGGATCGAGGCCAACGCCATCACCATCCGCATATTGCCCGAGGGCGACGAGCCCGGGTTGTAGTCCGAGGCGAGTGCCACGGGCAACCCCGCCGCGATCATCTCGCGTGCCGGCGGGTAGCTCATCCCGAGGAAGAAGGCCGCCCCGGGCAGCATCGTCGGGATCGTGCGGCTCCCCTTGAGTGCCCCGATCTCCTCCGCGCCCATCCGCTCCAAGTGATCGACCGAGTAGGCTCCCTCCTCGACACCGAGCTGTACGCCGCCCGAACGATCCAGCTCGTTGGCGTGGATCTTCGCCGGCAGTCCGTATGCGGCCGCCGTGCGGAGAATGCGGCGTGTCTCGTCGATTGTGAAGAAGCCGCGATCGCAAAAGACATCGACAAAATCGGCCAACCCTTCGCGGGCGACGGCGGGCAGCATCTCGTTGCAGACCAGATCGACATAGTCACTCTGTCGCCCCGAGTAGGCGCGCGCGACGGCGTGTGCCCCGAGGAAGGTGGCGCGTACCCCGAGCGGGGTGGTCTGACGGATGCGGCGAACGACGCGCAGCATCTTCAGCTCGTCCTCGGTCGAGAGTCCGTAGCCGCTCTTGATCTCGACAGCTCCCGTACCCATCGCGGCGATCTCGCGGATGCGCTCCATCGCCTGTCGGTACAGCTCCTCCTCGGAGGTGGCGTGCAGTCGGTCGGCCGAGTTGAGGATGCCGCCTCCGCGGCGGGCGATCTCCTCGTAGCTCAAGCCGTGAATCTTATCCAAGAACTCCTGCTCGCGGCTGCCGGCATAGACTAGATGGGTGTGCGAGTCGCAGAACGAGGGGAAGAGCATCCCCCCTTCGGCATCGAACACAAGATCGAAAACGGCCTCGTCGGGCAGCTCCGTCATCGGCCCGAAGGCGGTGATGCGCCCAGCCTCGGCCGTGAGGTAGGCCTCCTCGAGCTGTTCGGTGTGGTCCAGCTCCGCGCCGCCGATGCGGTCGCGCCCCGTGCGGTCGATGCCGACGATACGGGCGATATTTTTTACGAGCAGCTTCATCGGTTCGTGCGCAGGAATTGGATCGAGTGCTCGATATGGGGGAACATCAACTCATCATCCTCGATAAAGGGCACCACCCGACGGTAGGCCTCCATCAGCTGCTCGTTGCAGAGCGACGAACGCGCCGGACGGCGGAACTCGAGTGCCTGTGCGCCGTTCATCAGCTCGATGGCCAACACACGCTCGGTGTTGAGCACCACGCGTGCCAACTTCGTGGCGGCGTTCGAGCCCATGCTGACATGATCCTCTTGGCTCTGCGACGAGGGGATCGAATCGACCGAGGCAGGCATACACAACCCCTTCGACTGGCTCACGATCGAGGCGGCCGTATATTGCGGGATCATAAAGCCGCTGTTCAGCCCCGGGTGCGCCACAAGGAAGTTCGGCAGCTCGCGGCTTCCCGAGATCAGTCGGTAGGTGCGTCGCTCCGAGATGTTCCCCAGCTCCGCCACGGCGATCGCCAAGAAGTCCATCGCCAAGGCGATCGGCTGGCCGTGGAAGTTACCGGCCGAGATCACGAGATCCTTCTCGGGGAAGATCGTCGGGTTGTCCGTCACGCTGTTGATCTCCGTCTCGAGCACGCTCGCCACATAGGCGATCGTATCCTTCGTCGCGCCGTGTACCTGCGGGATGCAGCGGAACGAGTAGGGGTCTTGCACATGGCGTTTCTCGCGGCCGATCAGTTCGCTCCCCTCCAGCAGCGTACGCATCGTGCGGGCGGTCTGAAGCTGACCACGATGGCCGCGAATCAGATGCACGGCATCGTAGAAGGGCTCGATGCGCCCGTCGAAGGCGTCGAGCGAGAGGGCGGCGATGCGGTCGGCCCACGCGCTCAGATCCTGCGCCTTGAGCAGCGACCAAACACCGTAAGCACTCATAAACTGCGTACCGTTCAAGAGGGCCAACCCCTCCTTCGATTGCAGCTCGATCGGCTCCCAACCGTGCTCCTTGAGCACCTCCGAGGCGGGGCGGATCACCCCCTCGACCTCCAGCTCACCCAGTCCGAGCAGCGGCAGCGAGAGGTGCGCTAACGGTGCTAAGTCGCCCGAAGCACCGAGCGATCCCTGCTGATAGACGACGGGCAGCAGATCGGCGTTGTAGAAGTCGATCAGTCGCTCGACCGTGGCGAGCTGTACGCCCGAGTTGCCGTAGGAGAGCGACTGCACCTTCAAGAGCAGCATCAGACGCACCACCTCGTTCGGGACACGCTCGCCCGTACCGCAGGCATGCGACATTACCAAGTTCTTCTGCAGAAGCCCCAGCTCGTCGCGCCCGATCGAGATGTTGCAGAGCGAGCCGAAACCGGTTGTGATGCCGTAGATCGGCCGTTCGACCTCCTCCATCTTGCGGTCGAGGTATTCGCGGCAGCGCGTGATACGGAGGCGGGCATCGTCACCTAATTGGAGCGGCAGCCGCTCTTCGATGATTTGGCGAAGACGATCCAGTGAGAGGTGCTCCGCCGAGATTGTATGGTGGTTCATAGTTCGGTAGTTGATTGTTTTCTCTTGTTATTTGAATGCGTTGCGAATCAGCTCGTCGTCGGCAAAGTTCGGCAGCGTAACCTTCAGTTCGGGCGTGCGCTCCATCTCGCGGCGGATCGCCTCCACCGCCCCCTCGTTGCGTGCCCACGAACGGCGTGCGATGCCGTTATTGACATCCCAAAGGAGCATCTCGCGGATGTGACGATCCGCATCCTCCGAACCGTCGATCACCATACCGAAGCCGCCGTTGATCACCTCACCCCAGCCGACACCGCCGCCGTTGTGGATCGAGACCCAAGTGGCACCTCGGAATGCATCGCCGATCACATTGTGGATCGCCATATCGGCCGTGCGCGACGAGCCGTCGTAGATGTTCGAGGTCTCGCGGTAGGGCGAATCGGTGCCCGAAACATCGTGGTGGTCGCGCCCGAGAACGATCGGTGCCGAGATGCGCCCCTCGCGGATGGCGCGGTTGAAGGCCTCGGCGATCTTCATGCGCCCCTCGCAGTCGGCGTAGAGAATACGCGCCTCGGATCCTACGACCAAGCGGTTGCGTCCCGCCTCGCGGATCCAGTGGATGTTGTCGTCCAACTGCCCTGCAATCGAGGCGGGTGCCGTCTGGCGGATCGCCTCCAAGACCTCGGCGGCGATGCGGTCGCTCTCGGCCAGATCCTCCGCCTTGCACGAGGTGCAGACCCAACGGAAGGGGCCGAAACCGTAATCGAAGAACATCGGCCCCATAATATCCTGCACATAGGAGGGGTAGCGGAACGAACCGTCGGCCTTCAGGATGTCGGCTCCGGCGCGTGACGACTCCAAGAGGAAGGCGTTGCCGTAGTCGAAGAAGTACATACCGCGTGCCGTGAGGCGGTTGATGGCGGCCACCTGACGGCGCAACGAGGCCTGTACCGCCTCGCGGAAACGCTCCGGCTCCTCGGCCATCATCCGATTCGACTCCTCGTAGCTGTAACCGACCGGATAGTAACCACCTGCCCACGGGTTGTGGAGCGAGGTCTGATCCGAACCCAGATCGACCGTGATCCCCTCGTCGGCCAATCGCTCCCACAGATCGACCACATTGCCCACATAGGCCATCGAGACGACCTCCTTCGCGGTTACGGCGCGGCGCGTGCGCTCGATCAGCTCGTCGAGCGAGGTGTGCAGCTCATCGACCCACCCCTGCGCATAGCGTTTCTCGGCCGCCTTGGGGTTGATTTCGGCCACGATGCTCACCACCTGCGAGATGTTGCCCGCCTTGGGTTGAGCCCCCGACATCCCGCCCAAACCCGACGAGACGAAGAGCATTCCGCGCGGGTCGCTCTGCCCCTCGGTGAAGCGTTTGCGGGCGGCGTTCATCACCGTAATCGTCGTGCCGTGCACGATCCCCTGCGGACCTATATACATATAGGAGCCGGCCGTCATCTGTCCATACTGCGAGACACCGAGGGCGTTGAACCGCTCCCAGTCGTCGGGCTTCGAGTAGTTCGGGATCACCATACCGTTCGTCACCACCACGCGCGGCGCATCGGGGTGCGAGGGGAACAATCCGAGCGGATGACCCGAGTACATCACCAGCGTCTGTCGATCGGTCATCTCCGAGAGGTACTGCATCGCAAGGCGATACTGCGCCCAGTTCTGAAAGACGGCTCCGTTGCCGCCGTAGGTGATCAGCTCGTGGGGGTGCTGCGCGACGGCTTTGTCCAGATTGTTCTGGATCATCAGCATAATCGCCGCCGCCTGCCGCGAACGAGCAGGGTAGTGGTCGATCGGCCGCGCCTTCATCTCGTAGTCGGGGCGCAGACGATACATATAGATACGCCCGTAGCGTGCCAACTCGTCGGCAAACTCCGCAGCGAGCGTGGCGTGGTGCTTTGGGTCGAAGTAGCGCAGGGCGTTGCGCAGGGCCAACTCCTTCTCCTCGGCGGTCAGAATATCTTTCCGCTTCGGGGCGTGGTTGATCCCCTCCTCGTAGGGTTTCGGCTGGGGCAGCTCGGCGGGAATACCCTCGCGGATCGCTGCTTGAAAGGCTTTCAAATCCATCGCTCTATCCAATTTTTTTCTCGACAATCTGTAAAATCTCCTGCTCGGCCTGCACAGCTCGCTCGGCGATCCGGTCGGCCTCTGCGGTGAGTTGATCGGCCACCGCGCGATCCTTCAGCCCTGCGGCGTTGATGCGCACATTGAGCCGCGCACCCAAGACGGCACTCCGCGCCGCCAACGCCCCCACGCCGGCATCCGACACGGAGTTCGGGTTCCCCTCCTCGGCCATCGCACGCACCAGCGGGAAGACCCGCTCGGCCGCCTGCATCGTGCGTAGCGGCACCTCGGTTGCGTAGCGCGTAGCCTCCTGCAGCGCGGCCGAGCGCGCCGCCTTCTCCTCGTCGGTCGTCTTTGGCATCGCAAAGACGGCCATGATGCGGTTGAAGGCCGCCGTGTCCTCATCGACGAGGTGCAACAGCTCCTGCATCAGCGACTGCCCCTCTTCGGCATAGTCCGAGAAGTGCTCCCACTGTTCGTCCCAACCCGCCTTGTGCGACGAGAGGTTGGCCACCATCGTTCCGAGTGCAGCCGCCAATGCCCCCATATAGGCTGAGATCGAACCGCCGCCCGGCGCAGGCGACTCGCTCGCCGTCTCCTCGGCAAAGCCTTTGGTTGTGAGGTCGATCAGCCGCTGTTCCTTCTCGTCGGCGGCCAACAGATACTCGATCACCTTCTCTTGGGGGTTAAAGGGCTTCAGATCGTCCAGCCCCATCGATTTGATGGCGATGCGGATCACCTCCTCCTCGGTGATGCCGACCGAACGGTGCTGCTTTTTGAGGAAGTAACGCCCCGCCTCGATCAGCGCACGCTTCGGCACCAGACCGACAATCTCGGTGCCCGTTACGCGCACCCCGCGCCGATCGGCCGCGCGGCACACCTCGTCGAAGGCGACATGGAGCGGCGTGACCGAGATGTTCGTCAGGTTCATCGAGACCTGCGCAATGCCGTACTCCTCGATAAACCAGCCGATTCCCTTTACCGATTTGAGCGTGCCCGGGCGCATCACGGGGTTGCCGTCGGCATCGCGGACGATCTTGCCCGTGATCGGGTTCCCCTCACGGACGGGTCGCCCCTTCTCGCGTACATCGAACGCAATGGCGTTGGCGCGGCGTGTCGAGGTGGTGTTGAGGTTGAAATTGACGGCAATCAGAAAATCGCGTGCTCCGACCGCCGTAGCACCCGTGCGGGCAATCCCCTCGTCGAAGGGGCGTGCCCCGAAGTCGGGCGCCTTCTCGGGGTTGATGAGCCGCTCGGGCAACCCCTCGTACTCGCCGGCACGGCAGACGGCCAAGTTGCGACGCGGCTCGGTGTAGGCGGCCGCCTCGTAGCAGTAGATCGGAATCTTGAGCTCGGTCGCAATGCGCTCGGCCAGCGTGCGGGCCAATGCGGCGCACTCCTCGAGCGTGATACCTGCGATGGGGATGAGCGGCAGGACATCGGTCGCACCCATACGGGGGTGTGCCCCCTTGTGCTTGCGCATATCGATCAACTCGGCCGCCCGCCTTACGCCCGCAAAGGCTGCCTCGACGACCGCCTCCGGCTCGCCGACGAAGGTGACCACCGTGCGGTTGGTCGCCTCGCCCGGATCGACATCGAGCAGCTTGACATCGGCTGCCGCCTCGATTGCATCGGTGATCGCCTTGATCACCCCCTTGTCGCGCCCCTCGCTGAAGTTGGGGACGCACTCGATAATTCGTTTTGCCATATTGTGTGTGTAGTTACATAGTTTCGCAACCTCAAATTTACACTTTTTCGTGCAAGCCTGCAACCCCGTGTCGATCAGTTTTGCTGATTGTGCTGTAAAAATTATTGATTTGATAAATAGTAAAAGTTGTACTATCTTTGCATTGTAAACAGAACGAAAACCAATAAAAACACATAACACTATGACAACGAAATTTTATCAGTGCCTGCATTGCGGCAATGTAATTGAGAAGGTGGTCGATTCGGGTGTGCCCGTCGTGTGCTGCGGCGAGGAGATGGAGGAGTTGATTCCCAATACGGTAGAGGCTTCGGGCGAGAAACACCTGCCCGTGGTGAAGTGGCTCGACGAGCATACGCTGCAGATCGAGGTCGGCAGCGTGCACCATCCGATGCTGCCCGAGCACCACATCGCCTTTGTCTATGTCGAGACCGATCGCGGCGGCATACGCATCAACCTGACCGACAAACCCGTGGCAACGGTCTGCGTAGGCGAAGCCCGCCCGACGGCCGTCTATGAGTACTGCAACCTCCACGGCCTGTGGAAGGTGGAGCTGTAGCTAAATGTACAATTTAGAATTCAAAATTCAAAATGAACTTTTAGCAGTCGGCTTTTGGCTAACGCGATCTAAAAGGACCCAGAGCGATCCCAAGAGCTTCAACTGATCGCCGATATGAAAGTATGGCTGCGCGGTATGAGATGCCGCGCAGCTTTTTTTTCTGGGGCGCTCTGTGTTGTTAAATCCATTAACTCCTCTAAGTTCCCCACAGTGGCGAATAAAATCAACAAAAAAGATGTAAAAAACAGCCTCGGAATTTGCTTTATGGCTAAAGAGTGTCTAACCTTGTCTTTCGTATAGCCCCAAACAATATGTTATCTACTGCCCCCGAATCGCGTTAGTGGAAATGTAACTTGATGATAATTAGTGAATTAGTTATCGGGGGGGGCTAATCAAATTAGCATAAATACTTCGTCAACAGGCTTTTTTGCATCGTTACGGATGCAGAGGGACTTGCTTTGTTGTACCTGTATATAATCCCCCTCGTCGATTACGACTAATTATGTCAATATGTTCGCAGGTTTAACGAATCTGACTTCGGTGGATCTGAGCAGCTGGAGCCCCGCGTCGGCTACGACATTGGAGCGGATGTTCGCGCAGTGCTCGAATCTGCAGTCGGTAACTTTTGGCGAGAACTTCGATTCGAACAAGGTAACGACGATGCGGCAGATGTTCTATCTCTGCTTGTCGCTTTCGTCGCTCGATTTGACCTATTTCGACACCGATGCTGCTGCCGATATGGGTTCGATGTTCGGTAAAGATGGTGATGAAGAGCTGGAAGAGGACGAATATGTTGCATTGGAGCAGATTATCTTTGGCCCGAATTTCAACACCTCGAAGGTGACGAAGATGCCTTATCTGTTTGGAGGTTGCAGCCGAGTGACATCGCTTGATTTGGAGGTCTTCGATCTCTCGAGCCTTGTGGTGGATGATTCGGATTATTTGATGGGTGGTTTGAAAGACTGTTATATCCGATTGACGCAAGATGCTTATAATGTAATCTCGCAGACGGCAGGCTTTAGTGCCACCCGAAATACCTTTATCATTGCCGGTACGCAGAATTAGTGTCAGATAATCATTCCGTGTAACTCGCAAGCCCGCCGAACGCTTCTGCTCGGCGGGCCTTTTTTGCCCGTATGGGAGGTGTGTTTTTTTTGATGGCTACGCGCTCCATGCAGATTGCTTGCGATAATGGGCGGTTTTTGGCGCATTAGCCAAACACTGATGGCTGATCGTTGAAAGCTGACTGTCGTGTTGTGCGTCATCTTGAGCGAAGCGAACCGACGCTGCGGAGCGAGGCTCTCTCTTTGCACTTCCCACTTCCTTCTTCCCTCTTCCCTCTTCCCTCTTCCCTCTTCCCTCTTCCCTCTTCCCTCTTCCCTCTTCC
>CAZVNR010000016.1:26058-26763 GCA_964628945.1 uncultured Alistipes sp.
CTCTTTCCTCTTTCCTCTTTCAATATATACCTATATTTATATATAAACGGCTCGTTTTCTGCTGCTGCTTGCACTTTTTGCTCTACGGTTTATGTTTTTGCTATTGTTGTCAAATAGGGAGATTTAGGTAATCGGATGATAATCAGTTGTTGTTTTGGATTCAAGCAAGACGCCTTCAAAAAAATGCTAAAAAAAATCCTGAAAATATTTGCAGGTCCGAAAAAAGTCGCTACCTTTGCAACCGCATTTGAGATCAGAGTGATCTGAAACGATGCAAAAAGGTTCTGAAAAAGTTTTTTGAAAAAAGTTCGCAAATCTTTTGGTGGTTTGAAAAACTTGTCTTACCTTTGCAACCGCTTTCGCCTAAAAACGGAAGCAGGGTTCTGAAAGGGTCAAGAAAAAAAAGTTTGAAAAATCTTGCAAAAAGATTTGGTGGTTACAAAAAAAGGTCTTACCTTTGCACCACTTTCCGCTCCAAAAAAAAGCGGTGAGAACTCGGATCGAAAGATTCGGAACCTAAACAAGAAATGTTCTTATAGCGATATATGAACAGCGTTCTTTGAAGTAATTGAGCAGCTAAAGTTTTTATCCACTCGAAAGAGTGATTTCAAACAATACCTTTGAGATAGAGCTACGATTTAACAAAACTATTTTTTACAATGGAGAGTTTGATCCTGGCTCAGGATGAACGCTAGCGGCAGGCCT
>CAZVNR010000017.1:0-26224 GCA_964628945.1 uncultured Alistipes sp.
CTGCATTTTTTCTCTGTCAATTTTTTGGCATTGCGCTCGACTTTCACTATCTTTGTCTCCGTAAAGTGTAAAAATTGCATTAAAACCATAAAATTTAACTTATTCCAACTATGCAAATTGTAGAGATTCACGCAAGAGAGATCCTCGACTCGCGCGGCAACCCGACGGTTGAGGTTGAGGTTCGCACCGTATCGGGTGCTTTCGGTCGTGCTGCTGTTCCCAGCGGTGCTTCGACGGGCGAGAACGAGGCTTTGGAGCTTCGTGACGGCGACAAGGGTCGCTATCTGGGCAAGGGCGTCGAGAAGGCCGTGAAGAATGTAAACGAGGTGATCGCTCCCGCGGTTATCGGTATGAATGTGACGGATCAGGTCGGCATCGACAAGACGATGATCGAGCTGGACGGCACGCCCACGAAGTCGAATTTGGGTGCCAACGCCATCCTCGGCGTTTCGCTGGCCGTTGCACACGCTGCTGCCGACTACTTCGGTATGCCGCTCTACCGTTACATCGGTGGTGCCAACGCCAAGACGCTGCCCGTTCCGATGATGAACATCATCAACGGTGGTTCGCACTCGGATGCCCCGATCGCATTCCAAGAGTTTATGATCCGTCCCGTAGGCGCATCGTCGCTCAAGGAGGGTGTTCGCATGGGTGCCGAGGTCTTCCACAACCTGAAGAAGGTGCTCCACGCGCGTGGTCTTTCGACGGCCGTAGGTGATGAGGGTGGTTTCGCTCCCGCACTTGACGGTACGGAGGATGCGCTCAACTCGATCATCAAGGCCATCGAGGCTGCAGGCTATGTTCCGGGCAAGGATGTGATGATCGGTCTGGACTGCGCTTCGTCGGAGTTCTACAAGGACGGCATCTACGACTATACGAAGTTCGAGGGTGAGAAGGGTGCAAAGCGCACCTCGCAGGAGCAGGTTGAGTACCTGAAGGGTCTGGTTGAGAACTTCCCGATCGACTCGATCGAGGACGGTATGTCGGAAAACGACTGGGAGGGTTGGCAGATGCTGACCGCCGCCATCGGTGACAAGTGCCAGCTCGTTGGTGACGACCTCTTCGTAACGAATGTGAACTTCTTGAAGAAGGGTATTGAGATGGGTTGCGGTAACTCGATCCTGATCAAGGTAAACCAGATCGGTTCGCTGACCGAGACGCTCGATGCAATCGAGATGGCTCACCGTGCCGGCTACACCTCGGTTACCTCGCACCGTTCGGGTGAGACGGAGGATGCTACGATCGCCGACATCGCTGTTGCTACGAATTCGGGTCAGATTAAGACCGGTTCGCTGTCGCGTTCGGATCGTATGGCCAAGTACAACCAGCTGATCCGCATCGAGGAGGAGTTGGGCGACGAGGCTGTTTACGGCTACAAGAAGGTGTATCGTAAGTAAGCCTGCGCTTTAAGTGAGGAGCCGCGATCCAATGGATCGTGGCTCTTTTTTGTTCTCTCGGTATTCCGGATCACTGTAAAATTCCGGTGGGGCAGTAAAAAAGGGCTCACTGTAGATTTCCGGTGGAGAGATTTAAGCAAAGCCGCCGTCATTCTGAGTGAAACGAAGAATCTGTATGTCGGCAAAGTTTGCCGTACAGATCTTTCGCTACGCTCAAGATGACGCTTTAAGCACACTTCTATAGGTGGTTCCAAAGTTACTGCCCCACCGACTTTTGCAGATGAGCCGGTATTCCCAGTATTCCCAGTATTCCCAGCCCTCCCAAAAGCACGAGCCTGCTCAAAAAGCAGGCTCGTTGGCTAATGGAAGAAAGATTTACTTCGCATACGAGACGGCACGCGTTTCGCGAATAACCGTGATTTTGACTTGACCCGGGTACGTCATCTCGTCTTGGATCTTCTTTGCGATATCGTGCGAGAGGCTCTCCGACTCCTGATCCGAGAGTTTGTCGGCACCTACGATCACGCGCAGCTCACGGCCGGCCTGAATGGCGTAGGTCTTCACTACACCCGGATACGAGAGGGCGATATCCTCCATCTCCTTCAGACGCTTGATGTAGCTCTCGACCACCTCGCGGCGTGCACCCGGACGGGCACCCGAGATGGCATCGCAGACCTGAATGATCGGCGCAATGAGCGACGACATCTCCAACTCGTCGTGGTGGGCACCGATGGCGTTGCACACCTCGGCCTTCTCCTTGTACTTCTCGGCGAGCTTCATACCGATCAGTGCGTGCGGCAGCTCCGGCTCGTCGTCGGGCACCTTACCGATATCGTGCAACAGACCGGCGCGGCGTGCCGTCTTGGGGTTCAGCCCCAGCTCGGCAGCCATGATACCGGCGAGGTTGGCCGTCTCGCGGGCGTGCTGCAGGAGGTTCTGACCATACGACGAACGGTACTTCATCTTACCGATCAGGCGGATCAACTCGGGGTGCAGGCCGTGGATACCGAGGTCGATGGCCGTGCGCTTGCCGACCTCGACGATCTCCTCCTCGATCTGCTTCTTCACCTTGGCTACGACCTCCTCGATACGGGCGGGGTGGATGCGGCCGTCGGTGACGAGCTGATGCAGTGCCAAACGGGCGATCTCGCGGCGTACGGGATCGAAGCCGCTCAAGATGATCGCCTCGGGCGTATCATCGACGATGATCTCGATGCCCGTAGCGGCCTCCAAAGCGCGGATGTTGCGACCCTCGCGGCCGATGATGCGACCCTTCACCTCGTCGCTCTCGATGTTGAAGACCGTCACGGCGTTCTCGATTGCCGTCTCGGTTGCGACACGCTGAATCGAGGCGACGATGATGCGCTTGGCCTCCTTCGTGGCGGTGAGCTTCGCCTCCTCGATCGTCTCGTTGATGTAGGCGGCTGCCTCGGTCTTCGCCTCGGCCTTCATATTCTCGACGAGGATGTTTTTTGCCTCCTCCGAGCTGAGCCCCGAGATCTGCTCCAAGCGGGCATTCTGCTCGCGGCGCATCTGATCGACCTCCTCCTTCTTGTGCTCGAGCAGCTGCAACTGGTTCTGCATCTGCTCCTTCAGGCGGTCGTTCTCCTTGAGCTTCTGCTCCAAATCGCGCTGCTGACCCTGCAGGCTCTGCTCGAGCTGCTTGGCGCGCTGCTCGCTCTGCTGGAGCTTTTGGTTGCGCTCGTTGACCTGACGGTCGTGGTTGCTCTTCAGCTGCATAAAGTGCTCT
The DNA here is from genome assembly GCA_964628945.1 of uncultured Alistipes sp. Taxonomy (GTDB): domain Bacteria; phylum Bacteroidota; class Bacteroidia; order Bacteroidales; family Rikenellaceae; genus Alistipes. The sequence continues at coordinate 3,148 of CAZVNR010000017.1, forward strand.
TTGGCCTGCAGCATCTTCTCTTTTTTAATCATTTCGCCTTCGGCCTCGGCCTCCTTGAGGGCAGCCTCGCGGCGTTTGCGGATCGAGGTCTTGGCCACGAGGTTCGTCACCACGGCATAGACCACGACAGCTGCAACGGCTGCGATTACGGCGATTAATACGGTATTCATCTTGTTGTGTTCCGAATTAAAGTGGTTAATATATAGTGTTGTCCTGTTTCATAAAAAAACCGCATAGGATTCCTTAGTCTTGTTTGACGAATCTGCAAAATCGTCATGTGTGGGGGCTCCGACATCGCAATCTTCCAACGGCCGCCGCAGCGACACCCCGAAGGGTTAAGGCCTGATTTTGAAAAAAGCCGCGAGTTGACCCCAATATAAAAAGTGTTCAGTTTCGCAAAGCTATTAAGGAATCTATGCGGGTAGATTTCTTGGTAGTATGTCTAAAGAACCAATATTTGAGTTGAGCGTTCAGGAGTAAGAATTAAGAATTAATCCTCTTTGCTCTCTCCTCTCTTTTCTCTCCTCTCTTTTCTCCTGCAGCCCAATTTTGAATTCTAAATTCTAAATTTTGAACTCTTATGAGCTACTCCTCTTTCTCAAGCACCTCCGTAATTTGGCGGTCGAGGGCCTCCAGTCGTGCGATCTGGTCGTCATTGACCTCCCGATTGCGTCGTGCGTTGATGTGTTGGATGGCGAAGTTCAGCGCGGCGATCGCGGCGTAGTCGGCATCCTCCCACCCCTTGATCTTCTGCTGCTTGACCTGTGCCAAATAGGCATTCACTTCGCGCTCGGCAAGGCGGTACACCTCCTCCTTGTCGCGCTCGATGTTGAGCGGATAGCTCTTTCCGGCTATCTTCAGCGTGATTGCCTGCTTTTTGTTCTCCATCCGTGTCTAAAAAGTGTTTCGTTTATTTCGCTTCATTCATCGTGCCACGCGAGGCTGCATCCTCGATGCTGCCCACCAAGGCGATGCACTTGTCCACCTCCCGCATAAGCCGGTTGACCCGTGCGCGTGCCTTCTCTCGGTTCGAACTTCGTCCCGACAACCCCTCGGCCAGCTCCTTGCGCGACAGCTCGCTGCGCAGCGTGCGATTCTCCTCCTCCAAGCGGCGATTCTGCTGCTTCAGCTCGGCACACGCCTGCTTGAGCTCTTCGCAAAGAGCCGCGCGGCGATGGTGCGCTTCGAGGAGCTGCTGCACTCGCATTTCGAGGTCCGTTATGACGCTGTTGTCTGCCATTGGTTGCGTGAAAGTCCTTTTTACCCACTCAAAGGTAGTGAAAAAAGCGCAAACCTCCAAAAAATATGGAAAGAAGGTGTGCGCTTTGTTGAAAAATCGTTGTGAAGGGGTTAATCGTTTAGTTCGCCGTAAAGGTCGTAATCCTCTGATGCGGTGATTGTTACATCGTAAAAACGCCCTCGAAACAGTCGCTTGCGGTCGGCGGCGATCAGAATCTCCTGATCGACCTCCGGCGAGTCGTACTGCGAACGCCCGACATAGAAATCCCCCTGCCGCGAGTCGATGATGATGCGCTCCTTACGCCCGACCCGCTCGGCGTTCAGCTCGGCGGCGATCCGCTGTTGGAGCTGCATAATCCGCTCGACACGCTGCTGCTTTACCTCCTCGGGGACATTGTCCGTGAGTCGGGTGGCCGAGTAGGTGCCCTCCTCCTCGGAGTAGGCGAAGACCCCCAACCGCTCGAAGCGCACCTCGCGTACGAAGTCGCACAGCTCCTCGAAGTCGTCCTCCGTCTCGTTCGGATAGCCCACCAAGAGGGTGGTGCGGAGTGCTAGATCGGGGATCGCCGTGCGGAGGCGGCGGATCAACTCCATCGCCTCGGCCTTCGTGTGACGGCGCAACATCGCCGAGAGCTGATTGTCCGAGATGTGTTGGAAGGGGATGTCGAGGTATTTGCTGATCTTCTTCTCGGTCGCCATCACCTCGATCACCTCGTCGGGGAACTCGGCAGGGTAGGCGTAGTGGAGGCGAATCCACTCAACGCCCTCGATGCGGCACAGCCGGCGCAGGAGTTCACCCAGCATCCGTTTACCATAGAGATCGATGCCGTAGTAGGTCGTGTCTTGGGCGATGACGATCAGCTCCTTCACGCCGCGCGCGGCCAGTTTGCGTGCCTCCTCTTCGAGCTGCTCCATCGGTACCGATTGGTGACGGCCGCGAATGAGCGGGATGGCGCAGTAGCCGCACATCCAGTTGCACCCCTCCGCGATCTTGAGGTAGGCGTAGTGTTTCGGGGTGGTCAGGTGACGCTCCGTAGCCAGCTCCGCGCTCGGATCGGCACCGAGTGCAGCGATGATGCCGTCCCAAGTGCGCACACCGAAGTAGGCATCCACCTCGGGAATCTCCGCGCGCAGCTCGTCGGCGTATCGCTCCGAGAGGCAGCCGATGACGAAGAGCTGCTCGATCTTACCCGCATTTTTCGCCTCGACGGCACGCAGAATCAGCTCGATCGACTCCTGCTTGGCATCGCCGATAAAGCCGCAGGTGTTGATCACCACCACCTTGGCATCGGTGCGGTCGCTGTCGAAGAGGACCTCATAACCCGCCGCCGCCAACCGCGCCATCAGATGCTCCGAATCGACCGTATTCTTCGAGCACCCGAGCGTTATGACATTAATTTTTCGCATCGTTTGTGCTATTAATGATGTCGATAACCTCTTCGTAGAGGAACGGTAAACAGTTTTGGCGCATTCTGAATTTAGTACCGTGATTATGGCCGGTACGAGCATCTATATCCACCAATATATTGCCTCGGTTGATTTCGCGTAAGAAACCCTCAAACGAGAATTTCCGTAGGAGCTGCACCTTGTTGTAGTGAAAATGCTCTACTCCGTTGATTCGTTTTACATCGGCACGAACATAGAAACAGTTGAGTAGCTTGGTCCCCGCCTTGTGAGCTAAATCGTCAAATCCCCAATAAGGCTGTGGGGCAATATCAGACAAGCCAACTTGCTTTTCTACCATTTGTAACCAATCTTGATGGCGAGGGGCAACCCGAGCAGCATCAAATGAGAGATAAATCTTGCGATTTGTTTTGTCGAATTTTACAATAAAACCACGATCGGTATGTTTGTCGCCACTGATCGTTTGCCGAAAACTTCGTTCAGTTGTAGGGTATTTCTTGCCAGCCTCTTTGTGAGCCCATCCATACTGTTTTAAGAAAATCTCGGAAACAAATTTTAGGGCACGAGGTGAAGGTTCCACATGGAAAAGGGTGGTAAGTGAAGCGGTATTGGCTCTTTGCGCTTTTAACTCCCACTCTGCAGCATTGGGAATAGGTAGATTGTTCTCTTCAATTCCTAAAAGATCCTCCAATGTATTACCCACACCGCCAGCATTTCCGTGTCGCTGATTGGGAATCCAACCTAATGCTTCGATGCGTTGGAATTCTTCGATTAGTAGCTCTTTTGTGTAGGTTTTCATAAGGGTAGTCGGTTATCTATTAACAGATTTAATTCGCTTTGTTGTTTGTTTCGTTCGATGCGTCGCTCGGCCATCTTGCAATACTCCTCCGAGATGTCAATGCCAATATAATGGCGGCCGAGTCCCATCGCCGTAATAGCCGTTGTTCCACTACCCATAAAAGGGTCTAAAATGATTTCGGCCTGTGTTGAACGAATGATTCGGTCAATTAATGCGACAGGAAATGGCGCGGGGTGTTCATTTTTCATCTCTTGAGCAAATTCCCATACATCGCCCACTGCATTCGCTTTGGGGCTCAACTTGAATTTTGGTTTGGCGATCAGATAGATCACCTCGTAAGTCGGTAAAAAATAACCGGGATTAAAGTTGATCCCTCCCTTCCTGCGCCAAATAATAATTTGACGAACAGGAAAACCTGCCACAATATCCTGCCGATCTTGCATCAAGCCATTTTGTACGCGCCATTTGTGATTGTAGAAGATCGCACCATCCTCTTTCAGAAGTCGATACATCTCTGTTAGGCAATTTCGTTGCCATTGGGCGTATTGATCATGGGGCATACAATCGTCATAATTAGCATACCCGTTCTTAATCGCAGCGGATGCCCATTTTCCAGACTTGGTGCTTGCGCTTAAACCATTCCCTGTTGAGTTCTTCAGATTATAGGGCGGTGAGGTGACAATGAGATCAATCGAATTATCCGGCATTGATCGCATCGTTTCCAAGCAGTCCCCGCAAATGATGCGGTCTATATAGTTTGATAGGGGCATACTCGTACTATTTATCGCCAAACAGCGCATTGATAAAGTTGCGGCGATCGAAGATGCGGAGTTGGTCGATCCCCTCGCCGATGCCGATATAGCGTACCGGAATATGGAATTGGTCGCTGATGCCGATCACCACGCCGCCCTTGGCCGTACCGTCCAACTTCGTGATGACGAGCGAGGTGACCTGCGTCGCCTGCGTGAACTGCTTGGCCTGCTCGAAGGCGTTCTGCCCCGTCGAGCCGTCCAGTACCAGCATCACCTCGTGCGGAGCATCGGGGATCACCTTTGCCATCACATTGCGGATCTTCGTCAGCTCGTTCATCAAGCCGATCTTGTTGTGCAGACGACCGGCCGTGTCGATTAGGACGACATCCGCGCCGTTCGCCTTTGCCGACTGTAGCGTGTCGTAGGCCACCGAGGCAGGGTCGGAACCCATCTCCTGACGGATCATCGTCGCTCCGGAGCGGTCGGCCCACACCTGCAACTGGTCGATCGCCGCCGCACGGAAGGTGTCCGCCGCACCGATCCAAACCTTCCTACCCGCTTTCGTGAGTTGTGCGGCGAGTTTGCCGATTGTGGTGGTCTTGCCGGCACCGTTTACGCCCACCACCATCACCACATAGGGTTCACCCTCCTTCGCATCGAGGCCGAAGTTCCCCTCCGTGGCGTGTGCCTCGTCCATCAAACAGACGATCTCCTCGCGCAGGATGCGCTGCAGCTCGGCCGTATTCATATACTTATCGCGTGCCACGCGCTGCTCGATGCGCTCGATGATCTTGACGGTCGTCTCTACGCCGACATCCGAGGTGATCAGCACCTCCTCCAGCTCATCCAACACATCGGCATCGACCGTCGTGCGACCCGCCACGGCGCGTGCCAACTTCGAGAAGAAGCCCGTCTTGGTCTTCTCCAGACCGGCCGAAAGCTCCTCCTGCTCCTTCGCCTTGGCAACCTGCTCGTTCGCCTGCTGCTCGACCTGCTCTGCCTCGGTTTGCGGGGCGGGAGTGGCCGATTTCTTCTTGAAAATATCGAAAAATCCCATCTTCTTTGGTCATTTGTGATTTCTTTTGCAAAGATAGCAATTAAGTTTGAGAATTTATCGTTATCTTTACGACAAATAGTTTCAAAACGAAATGTGTGAACGATGAAAAAGAGTTTTCTCCTGCTTCTTACGCTGATTTGTGCGACTACGGTGTCGGCGCAAGACCTGATCGTCAAGACCGACAGCACGCGCGTTGAGGCGCGTGTGACCGAGGTTGCCCCCGATGTGGTGCGCTACAAGGCCTTCACCCGCCCCAATGGCCCGACTTATGTGCTGCCCGTCGCCCAGATCGGCTACATCCGCTACGAAGATGGCTTTGTCGAACTGTATGCCAATGGGCAAAAGGCGCAGCATACCACGGAAAAACCGGCGATTGTTGTCGATACGCTGGCACTGTTGGAGCAAAATCTCGGCAAAGAATGGGCCGGTGCTATTATGGAAAATGGCGGAACGGTTGATCTTACGATGACGATCCCCGCTAAACAACAAGCAACAACGCAGGAGATCGCCGATGCCTCCCAAGCGCCGATGCCCGAGATGACCGTCACCGAAGCCCCTGTTCTGACACAGCGGGCACCGATGCCGAACGAGGGGGTGAGCTATACGCAGAGCTACGACTATACGCAGGTGCCTGCGCAGGCACCGACCCGTGTGCGCTACGAGGTGGGGCAGTACTACAACCACAACGGCGTGGAGGGAATCATCTGCGCGGTCGATGAGTCGGGTTCGCACGGCCTGATTATGTCGCTCGACGAGGTGATGATCGAGTGGAGCACCTTCCGCAAAAAGGAGCTGGTCGAGGTGGGTGCTTCGCATCGCACCGACGGTGCGGAGAATATGTTGGCCGTCGAGCGTTACATCGCCGACAAGGGTGGCTCGTGGGAGCAGTTCCCCGCCTTTAAGTGGTGCCGCGACAAGGGCGAGGGGTGGTACCTCCCCTCGATCGACGAGCTGCTGACGATCGGCCACAACTACAACGGCGGTTCACGCCTGCACAACAACCGTCAGGCGCGTGTATGGTTCAACGAACAGCTGAAGGAGAACGGCGGCGTGCGTATGGACGGAAAGTGCTACTACCACTCTTCGACCGAGCAGAATGACCGACAGGCGTTGATGTCGCACATGGGCTTGGAGTTGCCCTATGTGATCAACACGCCCGACACGGAGGAGGTGCCGAAGTATGGGAAGTTCCTCGTCCGTGCGGTACATAGATTTTAAGAGGAAAGAGCATGCAAAATTCAAAATGTAGAATTTAGCATTCAAACTTATTTTTGTTCTACCTCGCAGGACTCCCAGTCTTCCCGGTTCTCTTGGCCGCGCGGCCAAAAGCAGACCGCTCATTATGAATTTAACAATGTCCTCCCGACGGAGCTGAGGGCAACGAGGGATCTTCCTTGTTGAGCATTCGGCAGCCGGCATTCAGCGATCAGCAGTCAGCTTTTAAGAAAAAAGAGGAAGATTCTTCCGCTTGTTGCGTTCGGAATGATACGATGATTTTTTATTGCATCAGAGGTAATTAAAAATGAAAAATTGGGCTGGCGCGGTATAAACTGCACCAGCCCTATCATTTTGAATTCTAAATTCTAAATTTTGAATTTGGAATTACTTTATTGCAAGCCAACTACCAACCGAAGGCCGGCTTCACGATACCGAAGAGCAGCCAAGCCATAAGGAAGGTCGCTACGATGTTGAAGCACTGACCCGTCAGGAAGGCGTACAGCACATTGCGGTTCTCCTTCGAGATGATCTCCTTGAGGCGCGTGTCCAAACCGATGCAGACGAACGACAGCGAGAAGAAGAGCGTGGACATCGTCTTTGCCAGCGAGGTCTCGATCACCTTGCCTTTGGCGTTGAGCGTCAAGAGATCAGCCTCCTTCAGCATCGAGAAGACGAGCGAAGCCACCACGAAGGCCAAGACGAACTTCGGGAACTTCTCCCATACGATCTTCAGTGACGGAGCGTGCGACTTGCCACTCTCGCCCTTCGTCGAGAGGTAGAGCGCGATGAAGAAGGCCACCACGCCGATCAGTACATTCTGCGTTGCCTTTACGATGATACCCGTGCGGTTGGCGATCTCGCCGGCCATCTCCGACGAAGCGGCTACACCACTCGTCGTATCGACCGTACCGCCGATCCAAGCACCTGCGATCTCCTGCTGAATCTCCGGATTGTCCGTGAGCAGCGGAACGATCATATTGGCCAACCACGGCATCAGATAGATCATCGGAACGGCCACGATCAGCACGACCGAAACGATGTACGAGAGGCTCTTCTTGTCGGCACCTGCCACACCGGCCGTTGCAATGGCCGCCGAAGCACCGCAGATCGTAAGACCGCTCGACATGGTCATCGCCGTTGCTCGCTCCACCTTAAATATCTTGTGTGCCACGAGGTAGGCGAACAGCCATACGACGGTGACGATGATGCAGGCCTGTATCAGACCGGCCACACCCGACTTCATCACATCGCCGATCATGATCGTTGCACCGAGGCAAACCACACCGATCTTGATGTAAAACTCGCCCTGAATGGCGGGCTTCATCCACTCGGGTACATGCAGCGCGTTGCGGATCAACAGACCGAAGATCACCGAGAAGAAGACAGGCTCCAAGCCCAACTCGTTCTTGATGAATTTGTTGCTGCCGATCACCATCGCCAACGCCGCAATGGCAAAGACGACGATAAACGAGCGCAACATCCCTTTTATCGGACGGCTCAAGAGCTTGTTACCAGCAAAGAGAATAACGAGGGCGATGACGAAGAGCATCGCAATCTTGCCCCACGCACCGGCCTCGAGCATATTCGTAGGGATCGAGATCGTCGGCAGGTACGAGCCGCAGAAGCAGAGTACGAGCAACGGAATCGAGAGCATCACAACCACCCAATCCTCGACGAGCAGTTTGTTCCAAAAGTTTTTCATGGTATCAGTTTATTGTTTTGATTTCGATTGTCGAGCGATTAGAACGAAGCGGTCACCTGCAACATCGCTACATTGCGGTTGCCACCCACGGCGTGGTCCTCGCAGACGAAGTTACCCTGCAGACGGATGTTCTTGATCGGCTTCCAAGCCACACCCACCGTGATATTCGACTGTGTCGTGTCGTCGCGCAGCTCCGTATTCTCGGTGAACGAGTCGTAGCGAGCCGCTACCTGCCATTTGCCGTCGGCGAAGCGGTAACCGCCCAGTACATACCAACCGTCCGACTCCAGCTCGGCATCCTCGAAGCCCGTCTTGCCGCCGACATACTCGGCGCGCACCAGCACGGCACCCTTGTCATAGACACCACCAAACGACCAACGCTCGCGCGTGAAGAAGGTGTCGTCGTACTCACCCCAGTAGTATGAACCCGAGAGGGTCAGCCCCTTGCAGGGGGTCACCTTCAGACGGCCGACCACATCCTTCGACTTGTTGTTGTCGGTCGTGTTCAGACCGGCACCGTTGAAGATCGCCAAATCGTAGTGCAGCACCTTGTTCAGCAGCGAACCGTGCAGGTCGATACCCAACTCGCGGCCCGTCGATTTGAGGGTCGTGTCGCCGATCTGCTCGCTGCTGCCCACCAGCCGGTCGAGCACCATCGGGTGATCCATCAGGATCATCTTCGTCGGCGTGTAGTCGGTGTTCTCCACCGTGAAGGGCACCTTGAACTGACCGGCCTTCACCTTGAAGCTCTCGAAGGGCTTGTAGTTGAAGTAGGCATCGAGCAGCTTGAAGCTCGACAGCTCGGCTTGGAACTTGTAATCAATCTTCTTGCCGATCTCGCCCGCTACGCTCATACGCACGCGGCGCAGTCGGAAGGTCGATTGATCGTCGGCGTAGGTGTAGCGACCCATCACATAACCCGAGATCTTGGGCAGCGAGCTGATCACTTTATCCCATTTTTGGCTGTTGGCCTTGAGTTGATTAACCTCCTCGGTGAGCTTGGCGATCTGCGCCGCCTGCTCGTCAGTCGTGGTTTGTGCAAAGGCACTCACGGTGCAAAATGCACACAGAATAAGGATGATTTTCTTCATATTCCAGTTTTTTTCAGATGTTTACACATTTCCGAATGCAAAGGTCAGCTTTTTTGAACAAACAACAATACGCATAAATACCTAAATTTTTGAAGAGCAAAGAGCAAAGAGCAAAGAGGAAAGAGGAAAGAGCGAAGAGATAGGCCGGTGCAACTTGAAAATGGGAGATTAGGGGGGGGGAGATGTTAGAGAAGTTAAGTAGATCGCTTTAATTTCCCTACATTCTCTAAAAAAAACGACTGCAGTGAATAACTGCAGTCGGGAAATATCGTGCGTAGAGCCTACCAATTCTCTGCCATACGCTCCTCGAAGATCGCCTCGACCTTATCGTGCGAGAGGGCACGCAGATTGACACAATGACGGCTCATAATAAAATCAAAATCACCATCTGCCGTACTGTGTGCCGATTGATCAAAAATCAAGAGTGGGGAGTTGTAATACACCACTTTCAGGCGAAAATGATACTCCGGATAATTTTCCATTGGAGCGGAAACGACAATCATTTGCTGCTCACAATCAAGGCACCATCGCAACTCATACAGATAGCTTTCTGACGGAGAGGGCTCAGGTCCACTAAGCATTCTCACGAAGCGTTCACACTCACCATCATCCTCAAAAATCCAGTTGGCGGCTGTGTAAAATGTGTGGTCAAAACCGTCATAAATCGTGAATTTCGACCATACCTCTCCATCATCGGAAACAAACCTGTTCGTGTTATAAATTGAACCATTCGTCAAGTCCGATTTTAATTTTCCGTAATCAATCGTCTTGGAATTAAAGCCTGCGATCAATCCTTCAACCTGCTCATTAGTGTAACAACTGACCACCTCGTTGGCAAAATCAAAATTGGGATCATTACTCCCGTCGTTGCACGCCGCAAAACCGATCACGGCGGCGAATAAAATCAAAATGTGTTTCATTATTCAATGGGTTTTATGTTAATTAAAATTTGAATATTGTAATCAAAATCATAGGAGCCATCGGTGGGCGCGAACACACCAGCATTGTAAAAGCCATTGCAGTTGCCATCCCAACCCCAATTTATATGTAACCAATCATAACTCCAATCATCTTCTCTAATTAGCGTAGGTACTCTACCTCCAACACCTTCTTGATATGTTTTCATGATACGTAATTGATAATGATACCCATCAATTACCCAAGCGTGTCCTTTTCCTTTATTAGAATCATTCCCCCTGCAATATACGGGGCGTGATACGTCTAACTCATTCCATACAGTCTCCTTGAGATATGAATAATAACCAGCACCAAAATACCCTAAAGCTTGAAATGTGGAGATTACATTACTTGAATCTGTTTGGCCAACCGGTTTCCCATTAATCATAAGGTATTCTGTTTCCGATAGCTCACCAATCTGTCGAAATAGGTGTTGCATTGGTGTATGATCAGCACACCAACAGCCATATACATCCATATTATTCTTTTGATGATACTTAATCTGATCCCAATCTAGTGTGATGGATGTTAAGTCACCGCGCAGTGGATGAGTTAAGGTCAATGTAGTGGGGTATTCATAATAACTTAAAATCTGTGCGATGGCTGTCGGCACACATCCCGTTACAGCCTTATAACCATCCTCCGTATAACAATATTCATTATAAGGCTCATTTTGTCCCCACTCGACCTCCAATAATGGCTCAACGATCGTTTCGGGACCCTCTTCAAGTTCGCTGTACATACGTCCAAGAACGGTTGTATCGATTGGAAGTAATATATGTTCTCTCGTGGAATTTTGCGATAATAACTCGATGTAGTCATCAAACCCCGTATTCGTTACCTCGCCGGGCGTATAGTTGCCCTGCTCGGTTACGGCAATTAACGGTGTACGGCTGGAGGTGTCGGCCTCAACCAGTGCAAAGCCGGTACTGTCGGCAAAATTGACCACATAGAAGAGCGTGTCCTCCTCCGAACGGGTCGTTGCTTTGACGAATGCGCGGGTGCGTGCGGGGTCGATTGCGCGCCGAGCACCGGCACGCGTGGGTGTGTCGCCAAGCATTCCGATACCCTCTTCAGCCACACGCGTCAAATAGCGATCGAGCGCGGAGAGCTGCGATTCCTCCTCGACCTTCGGAGCGACATTTGGTTCCTTTTCGCAGGCGGTTATGAGGAAAACCCCTGCCAATAATAGGAATAGTTTTTTCATAGGCTGATATGTTTTAGTCGTTGGTTCCGATCTGCATCTTTCACCTATTAAACGGTGAAAAACAGAAAATACTGCGTCGATTCCTTGATTATTTTTGCACTTTTTGCAAAATTAGCGATTGAATAGCAAAAATGCAAATAATAAAGCGGGATTTTGAAGAAAAATTAGCATTTTACTGTCAGCTTGGCCGGCGCGATAGGAAAAATGTCATTCCGAACCCTTGCGAACCGATTGGGTAGAGTAGCACAGAAACAATCCGTCGCAAGGTGAGGAATCTACCACATTCAATAAGGTAGATTCCTCGTCGCCTCCGGCTCCGTCGGAATGACATTACAATATGGTCGGCCCACATTTTGAATTTCTAATTTTTAATTCTGAATTGTTTTCGCCTCGGCGAAAACAAAGGTCGCCCGATCCGAAGACCGAGCGACACCCACCCAAAAAATAATGAAAAAGCCTCTGTCTGCTCCGAGAGGCACGGAGTTAATCGTTTTTTGGAGCCTGCTCCTGCCATACGGTGCGGAGCTTCTCCAAGAACCACTCGGGACAGCGGCAGGGACGGCGCGTTGTGCTGCTCATAAAGCCCAACTGCGTCATTCCGCGGTTGATCAGCGTGCCCTCCGCGTTGTAGATCTCGTAGCGGAAATTGACCCGCGTGACGGGTAGTTCGTCCAAGAGGATGCGCACAGTCAGCAGCTCGTCGTAGCGTGCCGGACGGTGGTAGCGCGACTGCACCTCCAAGATCGGCATCATCAGTCCGCGTGCCTCGACCTCGCCATACGAGAGCCCCAACGAGCGCATAAAGTCGCTGCGTGCCGCCTCGTAGTAGTTGATGTAGTTCGAGTGGTGGCAGATACCCATTTGATCGGTGTGCTTATACCACACGCGAATCTGTGTATCGAAGCTGATCATCGCCGGCTCGCTTTAGCAGTTCATACCGCCGCAGCAGTGGATCACCTGACCGCTCACATACGACGAGAGCTCCGAACCGAGGAAGACGGCCACATTGGCCACATCGTCGGTCGTGCCGCCGCGGCGCAGCGGGATCGTCTTCATCCACTGTTCGCGCACCTCTTCGGGCAGTGCCCCCGTCATCTCGGTAATGATAAAGCCCGGGGCGATGCAGTTGGCACGGATGCCGCGCGGACCCATCTCCTTGGCGATCGACTTTGCCAGTCCGATCATACCCGCCTTCGAGGCTGAGTAGTTGCACTGGCCGGCGTTACCGCTCACACCCACCACCGACGACATGTTGATAATCGAACCGCTGCGCTGGCGTGCCATCACGGGCACGACGGCGTGGATATAGTTGAAGGCCGACTTCAGATTGACCGTCAGGACGGCATCCCACTGCTGCTCGGTCATACGCATCATCAGCCCGTCCTTCGTGATGCCGGCGTTATTGATCAGGATGTCGATGCGGCCGAACTCCTCGACCACCTGCTTGACCATCTCGTGCGCCTCGTCAAACGAAGCGGCGTTTGAGGCGTACCCCTTGACGCGCACGCCGAGGGCGGCGATCTCCGCCTCGGTGGCCTTCCCGTTCTCGTCGATTACCAGATCCGTGAAGGCGACATCGGCACCTTCGGCGGCGTAGCGCAGGGCGATCGCCTTGCCAATGCCGCGAGCTGCGCCCGTGATGAGGGCGACTTTTCCTTCTAACAGCTTCATATGCTCTCTGCTTTTTTTGTTGCTGATTAACCGTTGTATTTGCGCAGTGCCACGCAGGCGTTGTGGCCGCCGAAACCGAGCGAATTGGAGATCGCCACATCGAGTGCCACCTCCTTCGCCGTGTTGGGCGTGTAGTCCAGATCGCACTTCTCATCGGGCTCTTGCAGGCCGATCGTCGGAGGTACCACGCCGTCGCGCAGGGCCAGTGCCGAGGCGATCAGCTCCACCGCACCCGTTGCACCAAGCATATGACCCGTCATCGACTTCGTCGAGCTGATCGAGGCCTTGCGTGCCTCCTCCTCGCCGAGTGCCATCTTAATCACCTTCGTCTCGGTCTTGTCGTTGAGCGGCGTCGAGGTGCCGTGGGCGTTGATGTAGAGCTTCTCACCCGCCTTGAAACCCGCCTCGTCGAGTGCCTGACGCATCGCACGCGAAGCCGGCTCGCCGTCGGGGCGCGGAGCGGTGTAGTGGTAGGCATCGCAGCTGTTGCCGTAGCCGACCACCTCGGCGATGATCGTGGCACCGCGCTGCTTGGCGTGCTCCAGCTCCTCGAAGACCATCACACCGGCGCCTTCGGCCATCACGAAGCCGTTGCGACGCTTGTCGAACGGAATCGAGGCCTGCGTGGGGTCGGTGGCAAGCGAGAGGGCCTTGCTGTTGGCGAAACCGCCGATGGCAAGGGCATGGATCGTCGCCTCCGAACCACCCGCGAGGATCGCATCGGCGTAGCCGTGCTTGATGGCGCGGAAGGCCTCACCCGCCGTGTTGGTCGAGGTGGCGCAGGCCGATACGGCCGGCAGGCAGACACCCTGCGCATTGAAGCGGATCGCCACATTACCGGCGGCGATGTTCGAGATCATCATCGGGATAAAGAGGGGCGAGATGCGGCGTGCGCCCTCGTTAATCAGCACCTTTGTCTGATCGACAAAGGTGTGCATACCGCCGATACCCGAACCGATATAGACACCCAGTCGCTCGGGGGCGATGTTCTCGCCCGAGACCAAACCACTCTGCTGCATCGCCTGAATCGAGGCGGCAACGGCAAATTGGCTGTAACGGTCGCTGCGGCGGACATCGCCGGCGGCCAACCCGTGCGCTACGGGGTCGAAGTCGCGCACTTGGCCGGCCACGCTCACCGTGATCGGCTCCTCGACGCCCTCGATGGGGCGAATACCGCAAACTCCTGCGCGGAGGTTGCTCCAAAACTCGTCAATCGACTGACCTACGGGGGTGATGACACCCATACCCGTAATCACAACTCGTTTTTCCATTTTGTTTTTCTATCTTGTTCTAAATCTGTTCGTTACTATTTTAATTTCGCACTTTCGCGCGGCTCTGTTTTTTTAATTTTCATATTTTGTGTAACTTCGCACCGTAAAACAGAACCGAACCTATGGAAGTACCCAGATTCCTGCTACGGAAAAAATATCTCTTGGAGTCGGTGCTCTTTGTGGCACTCTTCTCCTTTATCTTTATGGCGATCTACCAACCCTTCTCGGCAACGGCGTGGTTTGGTTTTTCGCCCCTGTCGAAGTTCATGCAGACCCTCTCGTTCTACTTCGCGGCGATTGCGTTGTTGCTCGTGAGTAAGTACCTCTTCTACCTCTTTCACGCCAACCGTCGGCTGAAGGTGCACATCTACCTGCTTTGGATCGGGGTCGAGTACCTGCTCATTGCAGCACTCTACATCCTCTTCACCTGCTCGTTCGAGCAGAACGCCGCGCAGCTCAACGCCGCGTGGGTGACGCGCGTATTCTTCTGCGTATCGCTCATCTTGGCCATTCCCTACGCCCTGATCACGCTCTATATGAGCTATCGCGTGAAGAACGAGGAGCTGAACCTGATGAAGCTGAACCAGACGACCGAGCACTTTCCCGAGCAACGCTCGCGCCTGTTGCACCTCTACGACAACAACGAGGTGTTGCGTATGTCGGTCGATTCCGATACGCTCTACTATGTCGAGTCGCAGGACAACTATGTACGCATCTACTACGAGTTGGAGGGGAAGCTGGTGAGCTATATGCTCCGTTGCAAGACCCGCCTGATCGAGGAGGCCCTCTCGGGCACGACGCTCGTTCGTTGTCATCGTTCGCACATCGTCAATACGACGAAGATCAAACTCTATAAGAAAGAACACGATCACGCCAAGATCTTCCTGACGCACCCTTCGGCCAAGACGATTCCCGTGTCGAAGAGCTATTTCAAGGCGATCACCGAGCTGGTCGAATCGACCCAACCGGCCGAAAGCCCCAACTAATTTTTAATCTTTAATTTCATCTCGTCGGTCTGCTCAACGGTCAGCGCACCGATGCGTGCCGTGTGGGCGGCAACCAGCGCACGCGCTTCGGCCAAGTAGTGGCGAAGCGAGAGGCAGCTGCGCTCGTCATCGGCCGCCTCCAGCAGCAGATGACCCATCAGCACCGCGCCACCGCACTCGACCAACCGTCGGGCGTGGAACTCGGTAAAGGCCTCGCCCTCGGCCTCGGTCGTGTTGATCAGCTCGGCCACCTGCTCGGTCAGCGTATGCAACACACGCTTTTCGTGGGCAAAACCCGCGATCGCGGCGCACCGCTCACCGTGCGCAAGCAGGTCGCGCACCAACGCTCCGTTGGCAATGTATTTCATGGCGGCGATCACCTGCAACTGCGAAGTACCCTCGTAGATCGTGACGACACGCGCATCGCGGTAGAGTCGCTCCACCTCAAAATCTTTCACATAACCCGAGCCGCCGAAGACCTGAATCGCATCGTAGGCGATCTGGTTGCAGTACTCGCCGGCCATCAGCTTCAGGATCGGCGTGTACATATCGGCACGCTGTTGTGCCGCCCGCATCTCCTGTCGCTCGTCGCCCTCCAAGCCCCCTTCGCGGGTTGCTTTGTGCTGCAAGCCCTGCGCCAAATCGACCTGTCGTGCCGTTGCGTAGAGCAGCTCGCGCGAGGCGTCGATGCGCGTGCGCATCGTGAGCAGCAGCTCGCTGACGGCCGTCAGCTCGATGATCGGTCGCCCGAACTGCTTGCGTTCGCGGGCGTAGCGGTCGGCTTGGCGGTAGGCCTCCTCGGCGATGCCGACGGCTTGTGCGCCGATGCCCAAACGCGCCTCGTTCATCAACGAGAGGACATATTTGATCAGCCCCATACGGCGCACGCCGATCAGCTCGGCGGGTGCATCCTCGAAGACCAACTCGCAGGTGGGCGAACCGACGATGCCGAGCTTATGCTCAATGCGGCGCACGGTCATTCCGCCCCGCGTGCGGTCGTAGAGGAAGAGCGAGAGCCCGCGCCCGTCGCTCGTGCCGGCCTCGCTGCGTGCCAAGACGAGCTTGATCTCCGCATCGCCGTTCGTGATGAACCGCTTCACGCCGTTCAACCGCCACTCGCCGCGCTCCTCGTCGAACGAGGCACGCAACGCCGCCGACTGCAGATCGCTGCCTGCATCCGGCTCGGTGAGGTCCATCGAACAGGTCGCTCCGGCCGTCACGCGGCGGAGGAAACGCTCGGCTTGCTCCTCGGTGCCGAACTCGGCGATCGTCTCGGCGCAGTTCTGCAACGCCCAGAGGTTGTTCATCGAGGCATCGGCGCGTGCGATCAGCTCCGAGGCCATCGCAAAGAGCACGGTCGGGAAGTTCAAGCCGCCGTAGCGGCGTGCCAACGACATCCCGTACAATCCGCTCTCGACGAGCAGACGGTGGTTCTCGGCCGTCCCTGCGGCGTACTCGACACGCCCCGCCTCGCAGCGCGGCCCCTCGAGATCGACCTTGCGGGCGTTCGGCGCGATCACTTCGCCGCACAATTCGCCCAAGATACGCAACGCCTCGCGGTAGCCCGTCAGTGCCTCCTCGACCGTGGCGGGAGCGTAGTCGTAGCGGGCTGCATCGCCGTAACCTGCTTCGCGCAGGTCGATCAGGCGCTGCAGCGCGGGGTGTTCGAGCTGCCGTTGCAGGCGATCGTTATCCGTATAGTAGTTCTTCATCGTCTAACCTCCTTCAAAATTTGGATCATACGCTCGGCCACCTCGCGGGCATCACCCGTGATGACCACATCGGCAAGGCGGTTGATCGGCGCATCGGGGTCGGTGTTGATCGCCACGATCATCCCTGCACGCTCGATGCCGACCGTGTGCTGCACCTGCCCCGAGATACCGAAGGCGAGGTAGAGCTGCGGCGCAACCGAACGGCCGGTCTGTCCGATCATCCGCTCGTGGGGTACGAAACCCGCATCGACCGCAGCGCGTGTGCCGCCGATCTCGGCGCCCAGCAATTCGGCCAGTTCGTTCAGCTTGTCAAAGGTCGCTGCGTGGCAGGCACCGTAACCGCCGGCCACGACTATCTTGGCTGATTTCAGCCCGTTGCGCTCCGAAAGGGAGCTGCGAGAGAGCAAAGTTACTAAAAAATCGCGCTCGTTCAACACTTTGTGCGTATCAAGTTGTTCGATCCGTACCGGAATCTCCTCCTCGACCGCCTCAAGGCGCATCACCCCCTCGCGTACGGTCGCCATCTGCGGGCGCGAATCGGGGGCGATGATCGTCGTGAGCTGGTTGCCCACGAAGCTCGGTCGAATCTGATAGAGCAACTGCTCGTAGTGCCGCCCCTCGGGCGAGGTGTAGTCGCCCAAACAGAGCTCCGTGCAGTCGGCCGTGCAACCCACGCCGAGCATCGCTGCGACACGGGGAGCCAAGTCGCGCCCCAAGCCTGTTGCACCGAGCAGCAGGATCTGCGGTTCGCACCGCTTCACCGCCTCGACGACCAGTCGGGCGTAGGGGAGGGTGGTGTAGTGTGCCAAGCGCGGATCGTCGCCGACGAAGCAACACTGCGCTCCGTAGCGTGCCGTCTCGGCTGCGGCGGCCTCGACCGTTGCACCCACCACCACGGCCGCAAGCGGAGCCTGCAGCTCGGCAGCGAGCATGCGCCCCTTCGAGAGCAGCTCTTTGCTGATCTCGGCCAGTGCGCCGTCGTGCGTTTGACAAAAGACTAATATTGCGTTTTTCATCAGTAAATCAAGTGTTTGTCGGCCAGCTCGGCAATTAGCGTACGGAGCGAAGCCTCATCCGCACCCACGCGGCGTGTGTCGCGCTCGGGGTGTTCGATGGTTGTCGATCGGATCACGCGCGTCGCCGAACCGGCTGCACCTAAACGGGCGGGGTCGGCCTCGAGGGTCGCGGCATCCCACTTCGTGATGGGGCGTTTTCGGTCGGCCAAGAGGCGTTTGATCTGCTCGGGACGGCACTTCAGCGTACCGCCTCCTACGGTCAGGACGACGGGCAGCGGCGACGTGAGCTCCTCGGTCACGCCGTCGATGCGACGGCGTACGGTGATCCGCTCGCGTGTGGCATCGACGATCGCCTCGACCCCCGTGATCTGCTGCGCCTGTAACTCCTCGGCCACCTGCGGGCCGACATGCGCCGTATCGCCGTCGATGGATTGCCGTCCGGCCAAGACCACCTCGGCACCCAGTCGGCGGGCGGCGGTTGCCAAGGCGTAGGCCGTAGCCAGCGTATCGGCACCGGCATAGCGACGATCCGAGAGCAGGATGGCGCGGTCGGCACCGCGTGCCACCACCTCGCGCAACACCTCCTCGGCGCGGTCGGGTCCCATCGAAACGGCCGTCACGCAGCCACCGATGCGGTCGCGGAGCTGCAGGGCTGCCTCCAACGCCTCCCGATCATCGGGGTTGAGCATCGCGGGCAGTGCAGCGCGATCGACCGAACCGTCGGCGAGCAGACGCGCAGGAGCCTGCGTGTCGGTCACCTGCTTGACCAGTACGACGATCTGTAACTCGTTGGTTGTCATTGGCTATGCGTAAAGGAATCGTTTGATGCTCCCCTTGGCCGTCTTGGCGAAGGGATCACTTTGCAGTTCGTATTCGCCCACATGCGAGTAGGCCGGAATGCGACGATTCAGCTCCTCGAGGTTGCGACGCATCACCTCCTGCAGCGTCTCGCTGCTCAAGTGGTCGTTCATCGCCTTCTCCATATTGGGGACGATGAGCGCAACGAGGGCGTTCTGTCGCTGTACGATGAGTGACTCGGCCACATAGGGCATCGTGTTGAGTACGACCTCGATCTCCTCGGGGAAGATGTTCTGTCCGTTGGTCGAGAGCAGCATACTCTTGCAGCGACCCACCAAGAAGAGGTTGCGCCGGCTGTCGGCCATGCCGAGGTCACCCGTGCGGAAGTAGCCGTCGGCGGTGTGTGCGGCGGCGGTCGCCTCGGGGTTCTTGTAGTAGCCGGCAAAGACGCTCGGCCCCTTGACGCACAACTCGCCGGCCAACCGCTCGGGGTCGGGCGAGTCGATGCGGTAGTCGTAGCTGTCGATGATGCGGCCGCACGACTTCAGACGGTAGCTCCCCATAAGGCCGAGCGAGATGACGGGCGTACACTCCGTCATACCGTAGCCGGTCATAAAGGGGATGCCGAGCTTCTTGTTGAGCAGTTCCTCTGTTTGGGTCGGGATCGCCGCGCCGCCCGTGTAGATCAGCTCGCAGCGCGAACCGAAGGCGGCCATAAAGATCGTGCGCAACGCCTCGCAGAAGTCGGGGTGGTTCGTGTAGTCGGCCAGCTTCTCCGACCCGCTCTTGCTCTGGACGAACTCGCCGATCGTCTGATCGACCAGCTTGTTGATCACGAGCGGCACGGCGAAGAACATACGCGGATTGACCTCGCGCAGAGCGGCCTTCACGGTGCTCGGGATCGGCATGGCAGCCAAGATCGTCAGGTGCATACCGGCGCAGAGCGGCAGAATGCCATCGACCGTCAGACCGAAAATGTGCGCCAACGGCAGGATGCTGACATACCCCTCGCCGGCCGTGTAGGGGAGGATCGGCAGCAAGGCCTGCGCCTGATCCGTGAAGTTGCCGACGGTAAGCATCACCCCCTTCGGGTTACCCGTCGAACCGGAGGTGTAGTTGATTACGCAAATTTCGTCCATCGCACGCTCCGTGAAGTGCACCTCCTCGGGCTTCAGCCCCTCGGGGTGTGCAGCCGCAAAGCGGGCGTGGCGCTCGGCGTAAAGCGCAGCGAAGTCGCCGCGCGAAGCGAGCAGCTCGCCCGAGCGGAGATCAACGACACCCAGCAATTGCGGCATCGCCTCGAAATCCATTCGCTCGAAGAGTGCGCGGTCGGTGTAGAGCAGTCGGCTGTCCGAGTGATCGACCAGTCGCTGCGTATCGGTCGGCAGATAGCCGCTCAAGAGCGGAACGGCCGTAAAACCACCCGAAACGGTGGCCATAAAGAGCTTGATCCAGTTGGCGGTGCTGGCGGCGTTCAGGGCGATCTTGTCCCCCTTCGTAAGACCCGCCTCGCTCCAAAGTTGGTGGATCGTGGCGATCTCGGCGGCCATCTGGCCGTAGGTCGTCACTTCGTGACGGAAGTCGTTGACGGCTGCTTGCTCCCAGCAGGTGCGGATCGAATGTTCAAAGTTGTTAATAAACGATTTCATCGAGTTGTTTTATTATTAAACAAGTGAAATGACTGCAATAAAAATCGGGCTGCCAACCGATGGGGAGCTGCACAGCCCGATGGCAACTTTTGGCGGTTGCGCTGCAAAGGTAGCCAAAAAGTGAGCGCGTCCGCCGAAATCGGCTCGAATGTGGCGAATGGCGGTTTTTGAGTGGTAAATTGGGGGCGAGTGTGGCCAATTGTGTGGCGAATGGCGAGCCGTTTTCGCTGCTTTTTCATCCGAGGAGTTGCACGAACGGATGAAAAAAAGTAATTTTACACCCACAACCAATACCAAACACAATGAAGCGATTTTTACTTTTGATCTGTATGGTGACACAATGGATAGGCGCCGAGGCGCAACCGGCTGAGCGGCTGTTGACGATGGAGGAGGCCGTCTTGGGACGCGGCCTTCAGGTCGAGAACCTGCGCTGTACATGGCGTGCCGACGGAGCGATCTACACCACCGTCGAGCACGATACGCTCTACGCGATCGACCCCGCGACGGGCGAGCGCACGGAGCTGACGACCCTCGAGCGGATCAATCGCCTGCTCGGAACCGATCTGAAGCAGATCCCGCCCTACCGCCTCACGCGGCGCGGTACGATGCGCTTTACGGCCGGTCGTGAGCTGGTCGGCATCGACCCCGTGGCCGATACGATCGTCCACCGTTACGCACACCCCGCAGGGGGCGAAAATGTGCAGTACGCCGACGAGGGGCGTTTCCTCTACACGCGCGCGAACAATCTCTATTGGAGCGATCGCGCCGGTGCGGAGCACGCCATCACGCGCTCGGACGATCCGGCCGTCGTCCACGGGCAGGTTGTCAGCCGCAACGAGTTTGGCATCACGAGCGGCGTACTTGTTTCGCCCGACCTGATGCAGGTGGCCTTCTACCGCAAGGATGAGAGCCGCGTGACGAAGTTCCCCCTCTTGGATGTCACCTCGCGCACGGGCTCGCTTGTCGAGATCCGCTACCCGATGGCGGGGATGGACTCCGAGCGTGTATCGGTCGGCATCTACGACTTCGAGCACGACACGACCGTTTGGATCAAGGCCGATCACTTCGGCGAGGAGCAGTACCTGACGAACCTCGCGTGGGGACCCGCCTCCGACAAGCTCTATATTCAGGTGCTCGATCGCGCACAAAAGCGTATGATGCTGAACGAGTACAGCGCAAAGGATGGCTCGCTGCTGCGCACGATCCTTACCGAAGAGAACGAGAAGTATGTCGAGCCGCTCCACCCGATCCGCTTCCTCAAGGGGCAGCCCGACCGCTTCCTCTACACGACCAACAACCGCGACGGCTACCGTAACATCTACCTCGGGTCGCTTGCCGACGGCTCGCTCGAGCGGCTGACGAAGGTCGATGCCGATGTCGAGCCGGTCGATGTCATCGGCAACTACCTCTACTACTACTCGGCAGAGGTTTCGCCCGTCGAGCGACACCTCTTCCGCTTCGATCTGAAGCGCGGCCGCACGCTGCGCCTCACGCCCGATGCGGGGTGGCATACCTGCCAGATCAGCCCCGACGGCCGCTACTTCATCGACACCTACTCGTCGCTCGATCTGCCGCGTGTGGTGCGCCTCGCCGCGACTGACGGCAAGCAAAGCCGCGAACTGCTGCGTGCCGCCGACCCCTCGGCCGCGCTGAACTACGGCGAGATCACGCTCGGTACGGTGCGGAGTGCCGACGGGCAGTACGACAACTACTACCGCCTCATCAAGCCCCACAACTTCGACCCCGCGAAGAAGTACCCCGTCCTCCTCTATGTCTATGGCGGCCCCCACTCGCAGATGGTGACCAACTCGTTCCAAGCGCAGCTGCGCCGTTGGGAGATGCTGATGGCACAGCGCGGCTATGTGGTCTTTGTGATGGATAATCGCGGCACCTCGAATCGCGGTTTGGCCTACGAGCAGGCGATCCACCGCAACTGCGGCAAGGCCGAGATGGCCGATCAGATCGCCGGCTTGGAGTGGCTCTTGTCGCATTCGTGGGCCGATCGCGAGCGGGTCGGCGTGCACGGCTGGTCGTATGGCGGCTTTATGACCATCTCGCTGATGACCCACTACCCCGAGCTCTTCAAGGTGGGTGTGGCCGGCGGGCCGGTGATCGACTGGAAGTGGTACGAGGTGATGTATGGTGAGCGGTATATGGACCACCCGACGGCGAATCCCGAGGGCTACGCCTCGACGAGCCTGACCCCGATGGCCAAGCACCTGAAGGGGAAACTGCTGATCTGTCAGGGGGCGATCGACCCCGTGGTGGTGTGGCAGCACAGCCTGAACTTCGTCCGCGCCTGCATCGACGAGGGGGTACAGGTCGATTACTTCCCCTATCCGACCCACGAACACAATGTGCGCGGCAAGGATCGTGTCCACCTGATGCAGAAGGTGACGGATTACTTTGAGGATTACCTCAAATGAAATTCAAAATGTAGAATTTAGAATTCAAAATTGTTTTTGCCCAGCCTCGCAGAATTCCCAATATTCCCAGTTCTCCCCGCCGCGTCATTGCGAGCGACCCGCAGGGACGCGTGGCAATCCGA
>CAZVNR010000018.1:0-26003 GCA_964628945.1 uncultured Alistipes sp.
TTATATGTTTACATAAAAATATTTTTCAATAAAATTTAAACAGTTACTTAGAATTCAAAATTATTTTTTTTGATCTATCTCGCAGCTCTCCCAGTCCTCCCAGTATTCCCAAATTAATTTTGAATTTTGAATTAGCCGCGCTATATGACCATCCTACCCGCTGCCTACCTTCCATCGATCAGCTACTTCGCCGCCCTGCTACGGGGTGACTGCGTGGTCGATCTCGGCGAACACTTCATCAAGCGTTCGGAGCGCAACCGTGCGCGGATCATGACCTCGGACGGGGTGATGGAGCTCTCGGCGCAGGTCGTGCGTGCCAACCGTCCGCGCCAACCGATGCGCTCGATGCAGCTGGACTACTCGAAGCGGTGGCAGCATCAACACTGGGGCGCTCTGACGGCCGCCTACAAGGCCTCGCCCTTCTTCGACCACTATGCGCCGCTGCTCGAGCCGTTCTACGAACGCGCGTGGTCGTCGCTTGCGGAGTTCAACCTCGCGCTGATCGAGGTGCTCTGCCGCGCCGTTGCGATCCCGATGCCGCAGGTGAGCAGCGACTACCTGACGGCCTCGGCCAACGATCTCGACCTGCGCCCCAAAACAAAAAGCTCGGCGTTCTACACCGAGCCTTATATTCAGGTCTTTGCCGACAGGCAACCCTTCGCGGCTAATCTTTCGTTTGTGGATCTGCTGTTTGCGGAGGGGCCCAACGCTGTTGCGGTCTTAAGACGCTGCCGATTTGAATGATCGTGCCGTCACCCAAGCCGCCGGCCGTTGCCCGTACCTGCACCGAACCCTCCAACAACACCGTGTCGGATTGATACTGGCACGGCGCGACCTCGTGCAACTGTACCGTGTCGTCCTTGACCATCAGGGTCGGTCGTCCGGCCGATGAGTAGATCGTGAACTGCTGCCGATCGGTGCGGCGCATCCGGTAGCGGCGATCGACCAGATGGAGCGTCGGCTGCTGCTTGTTCCACAGAGCACGGTAGAGGTAGTAGGCATCCTTCTTCTCGTTGCGGTTCAGCGTGATCAGACCGCTGCCATTGATGCCGTAGGGTCGTCGTGCCGAGCCGTACTCAAAGAGATTCTCGACCCAGATACCCCAAAAGAGCGTGTCGGCCTCTATGTTGCGGCAGTACTCCTCGTGGAAGCGAGCCTGCTGCCGCTCCGAAACCCAGTCGCGGTTCTTCGTGCGCTGAATGCCCAACTGGCTCATCCCCAAGAAGCCCTCCACGCCGTAGGTCACGCCCGAATGCAGATGCGACCACTCGGCCTTGAGCTGTTCGCGCCACACCTTCAGATCCTCTGCCGAGCCGCGCTGCCAACCCACATCCTGCCGCCACGCCACGAGGTCGGTGATGAAGTTGATCTGTCCGTCTTGGTCGCTGCTGGCCACCGTCAGGCGCGAGGGGTCGAGCTTCTTGGCCTCGGCGTTGAGGCGTTTCAGCAGGTTGTGCATGTGGTCGCCGCGCAACTGCAACTGCGAGAAGATGCCCCACATCACGATCGATGGGTGGTGGATGTTCTGCACGACGATCTCGCGCAACTGATCCATTGCGTTCTGCTCGAACATCACGGTCGAGAAGTAGCACACATCGCCCATAAAGGGGGCGCGGTGCAGCGGCAGATCGACCCACGCAAGCAACCCCTGCTCGTCGCAACGGTCGTAGAGGTAGGGGTCGTGCGGCATCACGGCCGAGCGGATCGCCGTCGCGCCAATATCGTGTACGAAACTCAAATCGAAGTCAAAATCGGCCGTTGAGGGCTTGCCGCTGTTGGCGTTGTCGTGGTGCAGCACCACGCCGTGCAGCTGCTGCGCATCGTCGTTGACGGCCACCCACCCCGTCGCGGGGTCGATCGAGATTGTGCGGAAACCGGTACGCACCGAGACCTTGTCGCTGACCTCCTCACCCTCGAGTTCGACCGTGCAGGTGTAGAGGCTGGGTAGCGTGGGGCTCCACAGCGCGGGGCGTTTGATCGAGAAGGGGAGCGTGATGCGCTGCTGATTGGTGCGCAGATGCTGCGAACGCATAAAGACGGTCTTGCCGCGCACATCGGTCAGGCTGACCCGCAGCGTGAGGTCGTCGGTCGCCTCGTTCAGCAGGTGGATGTCGATCTCACCCTGCACCTCCTCGCGTGCGACCGAGGCGGGGCGTACGAATACGCCCTCCGACCCGTAGTAGAGGGGCGAGATGGCCGCCTTGTCCGTTACGATCAGCTCCACATCGCGGTACAGGCCGCCGTAGAGGTTCAGATCGGTCGATACGGGGAGCACATCCGAACGGTGGGTGTTGCTCACGATCACCTGTATCGTGTTGTTCGTCCCGACACGGATGCGATCCGTGATCTCGAAGACGAAGGCCGTCGATCCGCCCTTGTGCTCGCCGATGTGGTAGCCGTTGACCAAGAGGTTGGCCACCGTGTTGGCGCCGTGAAACTTCAGAAAGAGGCGTTTCGATCGCCATTCGTGCGGAATGAAGATCTCGTTCAGATAGGTGCCGGTCGTCTCGTTGAAGCGGCTGCCGGCCATCGGGTTGTTGTTCCAAGTGTGGGGGAGGGTGACGATGCGGGCCTTCTCGCTGTCGTTCTCGTTCAGAAAGAAGAACTGCCACCCGTCGTTGAGCGGGTAGATTTCGCGTGCCGAGGCCGTACAGAGGCAGCCGAGCAGCAAAAGAAAGAGAATCAGTCGTTTCATCGGTATCGGGTTACTTTGAGGGTCTTGACAAGGACAAAGATACAACAAAATTCATATACTTTCTCGCTTTTTGCATCAGCCTTGCCGAAAAATTCGTATCTTTACCACGATTAAACTGCGAAATACTACGCGAATGAATGTAATCGACCTCATCCTCTGCCTTGTGCTGCTCGTGGCCGTATGGAACGGCTGGCGGCGCGGCTTTATCCTGCAGATCTGTTCGCTCGGGGCGTTGGTGGCTGCCATTTGGTTGGCGGCACGCTTCGGCAGCGAGGCGGCCGCGATGCTTCGTATCGATACCGACTACGCCGAACCGGCGGGTTTCGTGGTGGTGCTGGTTGTGGCACTGCTCTTGATCTCGCTCGTGGCACGCCTTGTGCGCAAAGTCTTCCACTTCGCGGGCTTCGGCCTGCTCGATACGCTGCTCGGCATCGTGGTCGCGGCGGCGAAGTACCTGCTCGTGGTGAGTGTCTTGTTGGCCGCCATCGAACGCTTCAATACGGACTACGCGCTGATCCCCAAGCAGACGATTGAGGGCTCCTACGGCTACCGCCCCGTGCGCAACCTCTCGCGGCAGGTGCTGCCCTTTGTCGCGTGGGCAGCAGAGCAGGTCGATCAAGTTGCACAAAACGAACGATAGGAGGCGATGGAACAACACTTTACGGGCGTAGTGACCCAATCGACCGGCAGCTGGTACGAGGTCTTGAGCGAGGGGCGGCGGTACGCCTGTCGCATTCGCGGCCGACTGCGCCTCAAGGGGGTGCGTTCGACCAATCCGGTCGTTGTGGGCGACGAGGTGGAGTGCATCAGCGACGAGCAGGGGAGCCACCTCATCACGGCGATCCACCCGCGCCGCAACTATGTGATCCGTCGCGCATCGAACCTCTCGAAAGAGTCGCACATCATCGCTGCGAACATCGACCAAGCCCTTTTGATGGTGACCTTGCGCCACCCCGAGACGGCCGTTGAGTTTGTCGATCGCTTCTTGGTGACCTGCGAGGCCTACAAGGTGCCCGTCGTGATCCTCTTGGCCAAATCCGATCTGCAGGACGAGGCGGAGGTGGCCGCCTTCCGCGCCATCTACGAGCCGATCGGCTACCGCGTACAGACGGTTTCGCCCGTGACGGGCGAGGGGGTTGAGGAGGTGCACCGCCTGATGGTGGGGTGCACAACGCTCCTCTCGGGCAACTCGGGCGTGGGTAAATCGACCCTCGTGCAGCGCATCGACCCGACCCTCGTCATCCGCACGGGTGACCTGTCGGAGAGCTTCGAGAAGGGTCGCCACACGACCACCTTCTCGACGATGTATCCGCTGGCCGAGGGGGGCTATCTGATCGATACGCCCGGGATCAAAGGATTCGGATTGATCGACATCGACCAAGCCGAACTGTGGCACTACTTCCCCGAGATGATGCACTACGGCCGCGCCTGTCGCTTCTACAACTGCACCCACACGCACGAGCCCGGGTGCGCCGTGATCGAGGCGATCGACGAGGGGGCGATCTCGGCGTTGCGCTACGAAAGTTACCTGAAAATGATGGACGACGATGACAAATATCGCAAATAACATCCCTGCGCTCGAACTGCCAAACGACGAGCGACCGACGGCGTGGTACCGCGAACGGATCGACTACCTCGCCTCGTTTATGACCGAGGAGCGGTTCGCGCTCTTTGGCCGCACGCTGGCAGCCCGCACGAACTATATGACCGTCTTGGCTGAAAACACCTTTCATCCGCACAATGCGGCGGCACTGATCCGCCACTGCGAGGCCTTCGGCATCCAACAGATGCACACGATCGAGACGCGCTGTGTGTTCGACCCTTCGCAGAACATCTCGCGCGGGTCGGATCGTTGGATTAACCTCGTGCGCCACCACTCGACCGCCGAGGCACTCTCGGCCTTGAAGGCCGACGGCTACCGCTTGGTGGCCACCACGCCCCACCGCGAGAGCTGCACGCCCGAGACCTTCGATGTCGAGCGGGGGAAGTTCGCGCTCATCTTCGGCACGGAGCACGCCGGTATCTCAGACGAGGCGATGGCGGCGGCCGACGAGTACCTGCGTATTCCGATGTGCGGGATGGTCGAGAGCCTGAATGTCTCGGCCTCGGCGGCGATTCTGATCTACCAACTCTCGCAACGCCTGCGTGCGCAGGTCGAGGAGTGGGCACTTACCGAGGAGGAGCAGGTGCGCCTCCTCTACCAATGGACACGACAGAGCGTCAAGGATGCCGACCGCATCCTGCAACGCAGATTCAACGACGAACGATGAATACGATCCTACGCAAACAATTCTTGGCGCATGTGGCGCAGACCTCCCCCTCGCCGATGCTGGTCGAGGTGGAGCGTGCCGAGGGGTGCTCGTTCTACACCCCCGAGGGAAAACGCTACTACGACCTGATCGCCGGCGTATCGGTGAGCAATGTCGGCCACGCGAACCCCGCCGTCGTGCGTGCCGTGCAGGAGCAGGCGGCCAAATATATGCATGTGATGGTCTATGGCGAGCTGGTCGAGACGCCGCAGGTGCAGTATGCACGGCGCATCATCGAGGAGCTGCCCGCCGGATTCGACAGCCTCTACTTCCTCAACTCGGGTGCCGAGGCGGTCGAGGGGGCGTTGAAGTTGGCCAAACGCTATACGGGGCGCACGGAGTTGATCTCGATGCGCCGCGCCTACCACGGTTCGACGCACGGTGCGATGAGCATGATGGGGCAACCCGAGGGCGAGGAGTGGAAGCAGGCCTTCCGTCCCCTGCTGCCCGATGTGCGGGCGATCGAGTTCAACGACTTCGAGGCGTTGAGTGCGATCACCGAACGCACGGCCGCCGTCTTGGTCGAACCGGTGCAGGGCGAAGCGGGTGTGCGGCTCCCTGCTGCGGGCTATCTGGAGGCGTTGCGCCGTCGCTGCGACGAGGTGGGGGCGCTCTTGATCTTCGACGAGATTCAGACCGGCTTGGGGCGCACGGGGGCGATGTTTGCCATGCAACGCTACGGCGTAACACCCGACATTGTCTGCTTGGCCAAGGCGTTTGGCGGCGGAATGCCGCTCGGGGGCTTTGCGGCGCGTGCGGAGGTGATGAATAGCTTGCAGACCAACCCGACGCTCGGCCATATCACCACCTTTGGCGGCCATCCGGTCTGCTGTGCGGCGGGGTTGGCGGCGTTGAACTATCTGGTCGAACACGATGTGGTGGCGACGGTCGAGGCGAAGGGTGCCCGCTACGAGGAGTTGCTCCGTGACCATCCGGCCGTCTGCGAAATCCGCCGCGCGGGGCTGCTCTTGGCGGTGGAGCTGGGGCGTTCGGATCGCCTCTACCGCCTGATGGAGGTGTTCAAAGAGGTGGGCATTTTGAGCGACTGGTTCCTCTTCTGCGATACGGCCTTCCGCATCTCGCCGCCGCTGGTGATCTCGGATGCGGAGATCGACGAGAGCGTGACGCTGATCCGCACGGCACTGGATCGCGTGGTCGATGAACTGAAATAACCTACAACCGATAAACCAACAAAACGATGAAACGAACCCTTTTTGCAGCACTCGTGTTGCTCCTCGCTGCCGCCTGTGCAGCCCCCGAAAAAAAGATCCAAACGATTGATTGGCAGGTGGCCGACCTTCCCGCGATCGACAGCATCATGGGCGATCCGGTGACGATGCCCACCGTGTTGGGCGATGCCGTCTGCTTCAACGGCGAGACGGATGGCTACTACCTCGGCTTAAATCCCGTTGCCGAGATGGAGGAGCTGACCATCGAGGTGATCTTTCGTCAGCACAGCAATGCCGCCTTCGAGCAGCGTTTCCTCCACATGGGTACGGTCAAGGGCGAGCGTATCCTCTTCGAGACGCGCGTGAACCCCGACGGAAATTGGTACCTCGACACCTACATTGATCTGGGCGACGACGAGGATTTGGTCTTGATCGACCCCGAACAGACCCACCCCTGCGATCGTTGGTACGCACTGGCGATGGTCGTGGCCGATGGGGTGGCGACGAGCTATGTCGATGGAGTGAAGCAGCTCTCGGGTGCGATCGCCTACCGTCCGATCAACTCGGGCATCACCTCGGTCGGTGTGCGCCAAAACAAGGTCTGCTGGTTCGACGGTGACCTCTACCGCATCCGCATCACGCCGCGCGCCCTCACGCCCGAGGAGTTCCTAACCGATCACGAACAACTGAACGAATAAAAAGTAAAACGCGATGAGCTACTATATTGGTGCCCATGTCAGTGCGAGCGGCGGTGTGGAGAACGCACCGAAAAATGCCGCCGCGATTGGCGCAACGGCCTTTGCCCTCTTTACGAAGAACCAACGGCAGTGGTCGGCCAAACCCCTCACGGCCGACGAGATCGCCCGCTTCAAGGCGGCCTGCGCCGAGTATGGCTATACGGCGGCGCAGATTCTGCCCCACGACTCCTATCTGATCAACCTCGGCAACCCCGACGATGCCGCGTTGGAAAAGTCGCGCCAAGCCTTCTACGAGGAGATGGAGCGGTGTGAACAGCTGGGGCTCGATCGCCTCAATTTCCACCCGGGCAGCCATCTGCGTGTGATCTCGGAGGAGGCCTCGCTCGACCGCATCGCCGAGAGCATCAACCTTGCCCTTGACCGTACGAAGGGGGTGACGGCCGTGATCGAAAATACGGCAGGCCAAGGCTCGAACCTCGGCTACCGCTTCGAGCATCTGCGCTATCTGATTGATCGTGTGGAGGATAAATCGCGTGTCGGGGTCTGCATCGACACCTGCCACGCCTTCGCCGCAGGCTACGATCTGCGTTCCGAGGAACTGTGCGCCGAAACCTTTGCCGAGTTCGATCGTGTGGTGGGCTTCGCCTATCTGCGCGGTATGCACCTCAACGATGCGATGAAACCGCGCGGCAGTCGGGTCGATCGTCATATGCCGCTCGGCGACGGTCTGATCGGTGAGGCCTGCTTCCGCTACATCACCTCTGATCCACGCTTCGAGCAGATCCCGTTGATCCTCGAAACGCCCGACGAGAGCCGTTGGCCGGACGAGATCGCCCGACTGAAGGGGTACGGCGCGTTATAATTTTAGGCGAAAGAGCCGATCGAGCAGATCGGAGGCGATCAGATCGGCCGTAGGAAGGTGGTGGAGATGCGGCGGATCGATCAGCGCGACCGTATCTGCAAGGCGTGTGGCGATCTCCAGCTCGTGGGTCGAGAAGAGGATGCACTTCTGCTCCTCGTGGGCGAGGCGTTGCAGCAGCTCGCCCAGTTCGTAGCGGCTCGGCAGATCGAGAAACGAGGTCGGCTCGTCGAGCAGCATGATCGGCGTGGCCTGCGCCAAGGCGCGGGCGATCATCACCCGTTGGCACTCGCCGTCCGACATCCGATCCATCGTCCGCTCGGCGTAGTCGGCCATCCCGACCCGCTCCAACGCCTCATCAACCGCCTTGCGATCCTCCTCCTGCATCCGTCCGATCCAATTCGTATAGGGGGCACGCCCCAACGCCACCACATCGCGGCAACGAAGGTTGGCGATGCGCACGCGCTCGGTCGTGACGAAAGCGGTGCGGCGTGCCAGCTCCTCGGGGCGAATCGTCCGTAGCGGATCGCCCGCCAGCCGAATCTCCCCCTCACGAACCTCACCCAACCCCGTCAGCGCACGCAGCAGGGTCGATTTTCCCGTGCCGTTGCGCCCGATGAGAGCGGTCAGTTGCCCCCGCTCGAAGGTGGTTGTAACCCCCTCGAGAAGTGTGCGTTGCCCGTAGCCGAGCGTGAGATTTCGGAGCTGTATCATCTTTCTTTACCTATGCAATCTGTTTGTGGCGAACAACAACCCACACCACAATCGGGATACCCATCAGTGCCGTGATCGTGTTGATCGGCAGCGTAAACCACTTCGATACGATGTCGCCGAGCAGCACCACGCAGCTGCCCGTCAAGGCCGTAGCCGGCAGCAAGATG
The DNA here is from genome assembly GCA_964628945.1 of uncultured Alistipes sp. Lineage (GTDB taxonomy): Bacteria > Bacteroidota > Bacteroidia > Bacteroidales > Rikenellaceae > Alistipes. The sequence continues at coordinate 8,612 of CAZVNR010000018.1, forward strand.
CGGTGGTCGGCCGTGCGGAAGAGCATGCGTGCCAAGTGAGGGACGGCCAGACCGACAAAACCGACAGGGCCGCAAAAGGCGGTCACGGTGCCGGCCAAGAGGGTGGTCGAGAGAAAAATCAGCAGGCGTGTGCGGCGAATCGAGAGCCCCATCGTTCGGGCGTAGTGTTCGCCGAGCAGCAGCAGGTTGAGCGGTTTGATGACCGCAACGGCCAGCACCAACCCCGCACCGACAGCCGCCAAGAGCAGCCACAGCTGTACGCCCGTCACATCGCCGAGCGATCCCATCGTCCAGATAACGAAGGATTTGAGTGCCCCCTCGTTGCTCAAGTATTGCAGAATCTGCACGACGGCATCGACCCCCGACGAGCACATCATACCGAGGATCAGAATCACCATAATATCCTTGATGTGGCGGCTGACGAGGGCGATCAAAGCAAGAATCGCCGCCGCTCCGGCCCACGCCGCACCCGCCACGCCGAGCGACGAGAGCAGTGCCGATCCGCTCCACCCCAAAAGCGGTGCGCCGAGCAGCAGCAACGCCACGCCGAATGAGGCTCCCGAGCTGATACCCAACACGAAAGGCCCTGCCAAGGGGTTGCGGAAGAGGGTCTGCATCTGAAGACCGCTCACGGCCAGTGCCGCACCTGCCGCAATGGCCACAACGGCCTTCATCAGACGGATCGAGCGGACGATCGTGGCGGTCGCGCTCTCGACCTCGCCCCCCGTCAATGCCGCCCACACCTCTGCAAGGGGGATGCGCACCGAACCCACCGCCAAGTCGATGGCGAAGAGTGCGACGAGCCCCGTCGAGAGGAGCAGGAAGAGCAGCGAGGTAGGCGATTTCATACGACAAAGATAGCGATTTTCGTCGGAACAGCCCCTATTCGAGCGGTTTATAATAGACAAATTGGTGGTCGGGCAGCAGCTCGGGGTGGAGGATGCGGATCAGATCGGCCAAGGCCCAATCGGGATGCACCACGCCCGACTCCCAAAAATCGTTCCCGCCCGCGGTGTTCATTCGGCGCGTGTTGTTCCACAGTGCCCCCTGTTCGACGCATCGAACCGCCGCAAAGCGCGGGTATTGCCGGCGCAGCTCGTCGCGCGAATCAATCGTTCCGAGGTTGAGCCAAAAATCGGCCGCAGAGCAGAGCAGGAAGGCGCGTTCGAGGTCGATCGCCTCGCTGCGGTTCGAGCGGTTCTCGGGAAAGAGGTAGTCGCCACCGGCATCGGTGATGAGCTGCACGGCGTAGTTCTCGACCGAGGGCATAAACCACGCATCGCGGTAGGGGGTGTTGAGCATTACGCGCGGACGACGGACAACGGCTGCTGCCTCCGAGCGCAACGCCTCGTAGCGTTCGGGAACAGGTCGAAACCGCTCCTCGGCCTCCGTGCGACGACCGATCAGCTCGCCGATGAAGATCATCCACTCGGCCTTGCCGAGCGGTGACTGCTCGAGGTACTCGCCGATGTAGGCGTAGGGAATCTTCAGCTCGCGGAGCTTCGCCTCCATCTCCGAGGCACTGTTTACGCCGTAGAGCAGCACCAGATCGGGGTCGAGTGCGACGAGCAGTTCGTAGTTCAGATGGCCGTCGTAGCCCACATCGCCGATCGTCGAGCGGTTGGCCTGTACATAGTCGTTTGATACGAAGTCGATCCCCGAGACCCCCACTACGCGCTCCACCTCGTCCAGTGCATCGAGCATCGCAACATAGGTCGAGGAGAGGCAGACGATGCGCTCGGCCTCGCCCTCCAACACCTCACCCGTGTAGCCGGCGGGGATCGGCTCGCCGTTACGGCGGATCAGCAGCTCGGTCGCCACCTCGCCCGCCCCCTGCCACGGGTTGTGGACACGCAGCAGGGTCGATGTGCCCTCCTTCGTGCGGAGCATCTCGAAGCCCGAGGCGTAGCGCGGCGAGTAGATCGCCTCGCTAAAATCCGCTATGCGGAGCGAACTGTTCGGCGTGCAGCTTACGGCCGCCCACACCGCGGCGGCGAGGAGCAGAAGTCGTTTCATCGGCGGCTCTTTTTACCCCAGCGCGGGGTGATTCCAATAAAGATCTCGTAGTTGATGCCGGGCATCGGGCGCGAGAGGACGGTCAGATACTCCTCGTCGAAGAGGTTGTTGATCGCCCCCTTCACCGAGAGATCGGCCCAGCGCAACGCAAAACGCTTCTCGAGCGAGAGGTTGTTCATATAGTAGCGCGGCAGATGTCCCGTGAGCGAGCGGTCGTTGCTCGTCATCGTGTAACGCTCGTCGTAGTAGCACCATTTATAGAGCAGCGACCACGAACGGTAGTCCAACTGCGCGGTCATCGAGGCCGACAGCTCGGGGACATAAGGGAGCTGCTTGCCGACCGAACGATCTGCCTCCGAGAGCTTCTCGCCCTCGTTGATCGAGGGGGTCCACGAGGCGGTTGCGGCGATCACGGCGCGGCAGTCGCGACCGAGTGCCACCTCGGCATCCGTCTTTAGCTCCAAACCGTAGGCGTGTACGCGCTTCAGGTTGCGCGGGGCGTAGTAGCCCTTGATCGTCGGCAACCAGATGATCCAGTCGTCGATGTGCGAATCGAACCATGTGAGCGACCCTGCGAGGCGATACCGTTCGCTTCGTCCCACCGCGAACGAGAGCCCCACATCGTAGGTCCAGCCGCTCTCGGGCTTCAGGTCGGGGTTGCCGCCCGGCAGGAAGTAGAGGTCGTTGAGGGTCGGGAAGCGGTAGTTGCGCGAGAGGGAGGCTTTGGCCGTCAGGTTGCCCCGCTTCGAGAGCACGCCATCGATAAACAGCGCGGGGATGATCGGGGTCAGCTCCGTGCCGTAGAACTCCTCACGGAGCGTCAGACCGGTGCCGAGGCGATCCGTCGGCCGCCATTTGGCCGAGAGCGCTCCCGACAGTTCGATGCGCCCCTTGTCGTAGCCGACGATGGCGCGGTCGCCGTCGATGCGCAGGATGTTCTTGTCGCGGCTCTCGACCAAGTGTTGATGTGCCGAGAGATCAGCCGTGAAGTACCACTTCCCGAGGGCGCGTTCACCGCCGATCTGCCCGTAGAGGGTGTGGATGCGGCTGCGCGAACGGGTCATCGTGCCGTCAGCAAAGGCGGCACTCTGATTGCCGAGCGTGCCGTCAAGGGCACTTCCGCGTACCTCGTTGCGGTAGTCGTAGGCCATCCAAGTATGGATGTAGCCCGCCTTTGCGCCCACCTTCCACGCTGCGCGGAGGTGATCCCACGAGAGCACCGTGCGGAGCGTCTCCTCGCGCTGGCGGTTCTCGAACGACTGCTCGTCGGCGTAGGAGGTGGTGAGCATCGGCAGCTCGCGGTTCGACGAGAGGTACCACACATTCCACCCCAAACGGTTGCCGTTGCCGGCATTGTAGTAGGCCTCCTGCAGGAGGTGGAGATCCTTGTACGCACCGCTGCGGTTGCGTTCGGTGGGGTAGTATTGGCTGACGATGTTCATCAGCTCGTCGTAGATGTTCTCCTTCTTGTCGCGGTTGCGGTATTTGTACTCGTTGGGCGACGAGGCATAGACCACGCGGGTCGAGAGTTGCCACCGCTCGTTGCCGTAGGTGAGGCGCAGGAACTCGTCGAAGGTCTGAAACGACCCGATCCCCTGCACATATTGCAGCCCAAACCCCTCGTGTTGCGCCGGTCGGGTCGAGAGCTTCACCGCACCGCCCAGTCCGCCGCCCGTCTCGCTCACCGACGAGGTGCCGTGCAGCAGTGCGGCATCGTCGATAAAGTAGGCGGGGATCAGCGAGAAATCGGTCATACCGAGCATCGGCGAGTTGATCCGCATTCCGTTCCAAGTCACCTGCGTATGGGAGGGTGAGGTGCCGCGAAAGGCGACCGTCGAGAGGGTCGCGCGGCCGTAGCTCTTGACAAAGATCGAGGAGTTGAAGGTGAGTACATCGGCCATCGAGAGGGCGATATTCTCCTTCAGTACCACCGAATCGAGCTTCGTCTGCTGTACGCCGATCTCCTTCATCGGACGGCGACCGACGATCTCCACCTCGCGGATCGTAAGGTGGCGGCTGATGCGTTCGTTGCTCGCTGTGGGGGCGTTTTGTGCCATCGTCGGGCGTGATACGATCAGCAGTAGAAAGAGTGCAAAGAGTCGTTTCATCGTCGTCGAGGGTTATTTCCAACAAAAATCGCCCGGGATGATCCCGACATAGCATTGATCAACCAGCTCACCCGTCGGCGAGTAGCGGTAGAGCATCCCCTGCTGTTGGTAGTCGATCGCATCGGCCACATAGACCTCGCCCGAGCGGGGGTCGATCGTAAGGCCGTAGTAGATCGTCTGCTGCTCGCGCAGGAAGGGCTCCGTGGGGAGCGTGGCCGCCTCGACATCCATCGCCCAGACATCGCGGTTGATCCAGTAGAGGCGGCTCCCCGTGCCGTCGATATTGATCTCCGAGGGGTGGTCGCCGAAGGCGAACGGATAGACCTGCTCGACACGGAACGACTCGGTATCGATGCGGTAGAGGGCGGGTGCTTCGTAACCGTAGGGGCTCCCCTCGTAACCGCCGTCGGTGATCGTCCAAAGTTTGTGGTTGCGATCCATTACGAGCGAGGTGGGCTGAATGCCGACCGTCAGTTCGCCGACCACCTCGTCCAGTTCGGTGTCGATCTTCAGGATGCGGTTCTGATACGACCAGCAGTTGATGTAGAGGTATTTTCCGTACTGTACGATCTGCTCCGTCGAGCCCGACTCCATCGTCATATTGGGGCAGAGAATGTGGCCCGTGATCTTGTAGGTCGAGGGGTTGATAATCGTGATGCGGTTGTCCCACAGCTGCGTGACATAGGCCTTCTCGGGCGAGATGAAGTGGATGTAGCGCGGTGAGGTGAGATTGACGATGCGCCCCACTTCGCGGAAGGTGTCGGGGTCGATCGCAAAGATCACATGCGAGTTATTGACCACAACCCACCCCTTGCCGTCGTAGAGGGTCATCGACTGCGCCACATCCCCCAGCTTGAAGCCGTTGGCGCGGATAAAGACCTCATTTTCGACCGTTTTCTTTGCGGGGTCGTAGAACGAAAGGGTGGCGTTGCCGAACTGGAAATTCCCTTCGTTGGTGATAAAGAGGCCGTGTGCAGGGGCATCGAACGACTCGCGCTCGATGTAGTCCCACTCCATACAGCCGGCAGCCAACAGCAGTACGGCTGCCAACAGACCGGTTCGTAATCCGTTGAATAGGCTTCTCATAGCTCCCCTCCCCTTGTGGTGTGTACGATGGTTACTGCTCGGTCGGTACATACGACGGATGATCATCCGCCACGCCGCACACCTCGGTCGAGACCTCGCCGAGCGGACCGCTCTGCGCCAAGATGGCGCACTGCACCTTTACAAAGTCGATGAACTTCAGCTCCTTGGCCACGCCGTTGGCATCCATCGCATGGCTGATCTTGAAGTGGTTGGGCGAGGTGTTGCCACCCCCCATATTGCTGTCCGAGGTGAGGCGGTCGATGCTCGAAAAGTTGTCGGCATAGCCCCACTCGTAGGCTTTATTGACCCACAAACCGTTCGTACTCTCCTCGGGTGTGTCGGTGTTTTGTAGGAGCTTCGTGCCGCGCAGCGTGTAGCTGTCGGCCTCGACCCAAGCGGGGTAGTAGTAGTCCTGATCGTGGCCGAAGTTGCCCATATAGGCCACCGTGCCCGTATTCCCCTCGCCGTCGCGCCACGAGGTCGGTTGCTTTTCCGCCTCGGGACGGGTGTAGGTCACGGCATAGTTGGTCACATGCGTAGCCTTGCCCCACTCCGAGCCGCGCAGTTCGTACCAAGTGTCGTCGGGTGCGCCGTTGCCGTTCTCGTCCTGCATCACCCAAACCACCCCGGGTTCCGATGAACCGTTGAACGAGTTGGCCATCACCGTAAAGTCGTAGCCCCCCGTATTGACGATGCTGTGGTCAAACCCCACGACAATGTAGCCGCCAAACGAGCCGAGCGAGACCCAATTGCCCGCCCGCAATCGCTCTTCGGCGTAGGCACACGCCGCTTGAGGGGTCGTGATCGAACCGTCGAATCCGCCCGTCTTCTGCTCGTTGATAAACTGCCCGGGGGCGGGGGTGTATTCATAGACACGCGTCGCGGCTGCGCTGCTTGCGGTCGTGGCGGGGCGGTAGTGCTCACCCATTGAGCTGATCTCGGTGCCGATCTCCTCATCCTTGTTGCAGGCAACGAAGAGCATCGTGGCGGCTAAAAGCCAAAAGGGCAGGTGTTTCATCGCTGTATTGAATCTTAATCTGGTGTATCGAATCTCGTCAGAACACGCCGCTCCCTTGCGAGAGCGACGCATTCCTCCATCAAAGCAAATCCCAAAAGTGTTTATTCTCCTATCTAACTATCTGTTAATTCGTGTTTTACTCAATAACTACCGCTACATCGTCGTAGGCGAAGTAGGCCGGTTGGCTGAAGCCGTAACCGTTGTCGCTCGATCCGGTGATGTTGAACTCCACCTTGACGACCTTGCCTAACGACGAGAGCTCCCACTTCGTCCACTCGGTGACGATCCGGTCGGGACCGTTACAGAGGTAGAACTCCGCCGTAGTGGTGGTGTCGTCCTCGGCGTAACCCGTTGCGACGATCTTCACCCAGTCGCCCTCGCCGATCTTTGCCGTCAAGCCGTTGCCGTCCATATAGCAGTTGATCGCATAGGTCGAGTTCATCACCCACATATGGTCGATCACGCGTGCTACGCCGTCACCGAAGTAGAGCTCGGGCAGGTTCTCGGTCATATTGTAGGACGAACCATCCTTGTAGCCGTAGTGCATCGCAAAGTGCGCCGAACCGTTGCGGCCGCCCTTGCCCGTCTCGCCATAGACCGTCTGCTGGTTTTGGTAGGTGCCGTAGGTCACATAGTCTGTCGAAGCGTAGTTCGATACGACATGGCCACCGGCCCAATAGACGGCACTGCCGTAGTTAACGGGGAGCTTCGAGGCCAAGAAGGTGTTGTTCTCGTCGTACCAGTAGTAGTCGCAACCGCGCATCTCGCCCATATAGCCCATATCGCCGTAGAGCAGCGGACCGCCATACTCGGGCGTGTCGATCAGCGAGCTCCAAGTCGTGACCTCGTGGTCGTAGTAGCTGCTCGTTGCGCTGTCGAAGCCCGTGATGGTGAAGGGTGCGAACTTCGCATCCGCATCCTCGAAGGTGAGAATGCGCAGCGTCGGCCCCTGCTCCTCCTCATTCGTGACGAGCGGCAGCTCGATCACCGTGCCGTCCGACAGCGTGATGATCACGCTGTTGTCGGTCACCTCGACCGAGGTGAAGAAGGCATCGCCATCCTTGCCGTCGGCGCCGTCCTTACCGTCTGCACCGTTTGCGCCATCCTGACCGTCCTTGCCGTTCGCGCCGTCTTGGCCATCCTTACCGTTCTTGACCTCGACCGACGAACCGTCGCTGAAGGTGAGCTTATAGCCCGCAGCGGTCTGCTCGACCGCCGTGATCACCTTCCCCTCGTTCAACGCCTCCATCAACGCCTGCAGCGTGGCGATCGTCTCCTTGTTTTGGTTGATCTGCTCCTCGAGCGAATCGACCTTATCCCAGAGTGCCTCGTCGTCGTACTCGCACCCCGTGACCCCGCACAAAAGCAGTGCGGCTGCTAAAATTCTGTAGATGTTTTTCATTTTGAGTCAAATCCAAAAGTGGTTTACTCGAAGCGCACCGCCACATCGTCGTAGGCGAAGTAGGCGGGTGCATAGAGGCCGTAGTCGCCTACATAGCTCCCTTCGAGGTTGAACTCCACTCTAGATACTTTACCCATCGCCGCGAGCGACCATTTCGTCCACTCGGTCAGCATCTTACCGCCCCGCTCGAGATAGATCTCGGGCTGGATGGCGATCCGAGCTCCCGTAGCGTCGTAGCCCGTTGCCACCACCTTTAAGAAGCTGGTGTCGGAGGTCGAACCGGTCAGCGCATTGAGCTGATAGTTCGTCACGCAGACCCACATGTGGTCGATCGTGCGTGCTACGCCGTCGCCGAAGGTGAGTGCGGGGAGGTTCGTGGCCGAGAAGCCCGAGCCGTCCGCATAGCCGTTGTGTACGCAGAAGTTACGCGAACCGTTGTGACCGCCTTGCCCGTTGGGCGCATTGACAGCCAGCTGCGTGAGGTAGCTCCCCTCGGTCGTATCGGTGGTCGTGTAGTTCGATACGGCGTGACCGCCTGCGGCGTAGTTCGTCGCTCCCCAATTCTCGGGAAGGGTGTGCCGCAACTCGGTGTTGCCCTTGTCGTACCAGCTGTACGATACCGATCCGTACGACCATGTATTGGGGTCGTAGGGGCCGTAGAGCAGCGATCCTTCGTACTGTTTCGTGTCGATCAACGCGCTCCAATACCCGCTCGCACCACCGCGATAGTCGGCATCCTCGAAGGTGAGCACGCGCAACAGCTCCTTTTCGCCCTCGTCGTCGGAGCACCCCGTCAGGAGGGCTGCCGAGGCGATGAGCAGTGCCAAAGTGAAGATTCGTTTCATAAGTTAAGAACCGTATATATAAATTATGTACATAAAAATTGCCGCTTGTTCGGTCGGGGCGGCGCGGATGCTGTTGGTGCATAAAAAATTTCGCCGTTCCCCTCTCGGAGTACGGCGGCCTTGAAAATCCTTTGCTCGTCGGATGACCTTTTTTACATGATCGGCTACTACAACCTCCACTCACTGCGGCCTCCCTCAAAGCTTGATTCCCAACCCGTACACCTGCAGGTTTTACATCTATGTTTGGAAGGCAGGTCTTCTGACTTATTCCCGTTTATCGCGCCTTCCCAGCTATACGCCAGTGGCTCAGTGCGATAGACTTTTACGGAACTTACAGCAGCAGGTACTGTTTCGGATTCACACCGAATTTCCTCTTGGCTCCTCGTGACCCTGTTCGAGCCCCTCGGAGAACCATTCCGATCACAAAGGTAGAAAGAGATTTTAGAAAAACAAAGCACCGAGCTGTTTTTTTTTGCTCGGTGCCCTGTTTTTTTTGGTTTTGAATTGGCTCTTCGGTTGGATTAGAGCTTGATCTCGGCGTGCTTGATGCGGCGGCGGCGCCATGTGTAGGTGATGTGGAGCGTGCCGTCGCGCCCCTCGATGATGCTCGGGTAGGAGTAGTCACCGATCGGGCTATCCTCGAGCGTGAGGATGCGCTTCCAGTTCGTGCCGTCGGTCGAAACGGCTACCGAGAGGGGATTACGCGGCCCTTTGGGCATCCCGTCGATGGTCTGGAAGTCGTTGTAAACCAAGATGTGACGGCCGTCGCGCAGCGTTACGGCATCGATGCCCGACTGCGTGTGCTCCAAGTTCTCCATCAGCGTCATCTTCGTCCAAGTCGCACCGCGATCGCTGCTGAATGCCGTGCCCGTCAGGCCGTTGCGCGTGCGGCAGAGCATCTGCAGGCGGCCGTCGGCGAGCTTCAAGACGGTCGGCTGGATCGCCTCGATGGGGATCGCCTTTGAGGCATCGTAGGGCTTCGTGCCGATCTCCGAGCGGGTCGTAACGAGCGGACGGTGACGGGTCGGTACGCTCAACTCGGCATCGAGTTTCGGCGTGCGGTGCCATGTCTTCCCCAGATCGTCCGTGTACTCGAAGTGGCAGGTCCACGCCCCCAGCTCATCCGACGAGGGGCAGAGGATGCGCCCATCGACCCAAACCGGCTTGTTCTTGATCGCGCCGAAGAATCCGTCGGGCAGCCGCTCGGGTCTCGACCAACTCTTGCCGCCGTTCTTCGAGCGGATCAGGTAGCCCTTCCAGTTCGGGACATTGGGTCCCACCTTGTAGAAGAGCCACAACTCGCCCCCCTTCACCGGCACCTGATAGAGCACCGGATTCCAGCAGGCGTAGCGCAGCGTGTCGTTCTGAATGCCGTCGGCCACCTTGCGCGGAGCCGACCAGCTGTTGCTCCCCTTCCTCTTCGTGCAGGTGTAGATGCAGACATCGGGGTTCTTCTCCTTTGTGCCACCGAAGAAGGCGGCAACGAGATCGCCGTTCGGCAGCTCCTCGATCGTCGAGGCGTGGCACTCGACGAAGGGTGCCTCGTGGTAGAGGAACTCATCGACAAGCACCCCCTCGCGTCCCGCTTTCCACGCGGGATCGACCTTGATCGAGAGGTTATACACGCCCGACGGCACGCGCCAAACCGAGCAGCCGCCCTCCGTGCCGACCATCCGCACACCCTCCTCGCGGATGGCGTTCGGATCGAGCGTCGGGATCACGATCGTAGCGACGGTGTTGCAGGGGATCTCGATCTCCCAGTCGATCTGCATCGGGCTCTTGCGGTAGCTGCTGCGGATCGTACCGTGCAGCGACTCGTAGGAGGCCTCGATCTCGTGCAGATTGTCGATCGAGAAGTCGGGTGCAAGGCGAATCTCCTTGTAGGCGGGCTTCGCGGGGTTGATACCGGCCAGATCGCGGTAGAACCACGGGATCAGGTCGCCGAGCATCATCACATGGTTGCCCGAGTTCATCCACGGATTGGCCGTGTCGCCGTTCCACAACTCCCAGATGGTCGTCGCGCCGCGCTCGGCCATATAGCCGAAGCTCGGGTAGGTGTTCTGCGAAGCGAGTGCATAGGCCACATCGCCGCGCCCCATCTTCGTCAGGTAGCGCAGCGTCCAGTTCTGACCGCAGACACCGCTGCTGATGTGGAGCTTGTTATCAACCACGAGCCTGCGGAGGATGTTGCGCTCGACATCGGCGCGATACTGCTCCGGTACAAGGTCGAAGGCTACGGCCAAGAGATTAGCCGTCACGGTGTTGTTGTCGTAGAAGATGCGGTCGGGGTAGTGGGCGTGCGGGTACTTCGCGGGCGACGAGTGCTCCTCGATGTGGAGGAATCGACGGTTGAAGGCCTCGCGTGTCCGTGCGGCGCGAGCCGTAAAGTCCGCCTTGTCGGCCTCCTCGCCCAGCAGCTCGGCAAATTTGACCATCATCTTCGATACCATACTGTAATAGGCCGTGGCGATCAGTGCCGAGTCGGTCTTGCGCAGCGGGTCTTGGCTGTGGATCAGATCGAGCGACTCGGGCGGTACGCACCAATCGCCGTACTTCTCCTTCGTCACGATTCCGTCGGCGGTCATATAGCGGTCGCGCATATGGTTCATCCACTTCTTGATCGCCTCGTAGTTGCGCTTCATCGGTTCGATGTTGCCGTTGTGCTCGTAGAGCATCTCGCAGATGATCGGCAGTACCGACTGCCACACCATACCGTCCGTGTAGTAGTTCCAGAAGGCGGGTACGACATCGGGAATACAACCATCCTCGCGCTGCGCCTCACGCATATCATCGACCCACTTGGCGTACATCGTGCCGCAGTCAAAGACGAAGGCCTCGCCCCATGTGCCGACGGCGTGGTCACCCAACCACGGCTGGCGTTCGTTGCGCTGCGGGCAGTCGAGCGGAACGCCCTTGTAGTTCGAGGCCAACCCCCACCACGCATTGCGATAGACGGTGTTGATCACCTCGTTCGAGCTGTGGAACGAACCGACGGTCGGGAAGTTGTCGAAGATGAACTCCGCCTCGAAATCCTCGGCCGTGGGGTTCTGCATACCCGTTACCTCGATGTAGCGGAAGCCATGATACGAGAAGCTGGCGCTCCATCGTTTGCCCTGCTCCGTACCGTCGGCGATGTAGAGATCGCGGCTCATAGCATCGCGCAGATTGCTCGTGAAGAGCGAATCACCGCGATCGGTCAGCCGCTCGGCGTAGCGCATCTGAATCGTGTCGCCCTGTTTCGTGTCACGAACGCGGAGCTTCACCCAACCCGCCATATTCTGTCCGAAGTCGATGATCGTGCGCCCCTCGTAGTGCGTTACGCTCTTGACGGCGAGTCGCTTCATCACCTTCATGTTGGGAGCCGTATTGCCGCGCAGCGTGCCGTCGGGGATCGCCGTGCGCTGCGGGCGCAACCACTTCGAGTCGTCGTAGCCGACCCGTGTCCAGTCGCCCAACTCCTTGTTGGCATCGTAGATCTCGCCGTCGTACTCGTTGTTGCTGCGGATCGGGCCGTCGGCCGTCAGTCGCCAGTTCTTCTCGTCCGAAACGATGCGCTGCGACGAACCGTCCGTATATTCGATCATAAGGTTCAGGCGCATCTTCGGGTAGCCGAAGTTCGGGATCTTGTAGGGCTTGTAGTTTTGGCGCATCGTGTAGTAGCGGCCGTTGCCCAGCACGACACCGATCGCATTACGATCGGTCGTGAGCTGCTCCGTTACATCGAACGAGTTGTAGAGCACCGTACGGCGGTAGTCGCCCGGCGCGGGTGCCAAGACCTGATCGCCGATCTGCTTGCCGTTGATAAAGAGCTCGTACATCCCCAAGCCGGCGATGTGGAGCGTGGCACGCTTGATCTGCTTGTCGGGTTGCGCGGCGAATTCGGTGCGGAGGTAGCGCGCGCTCAATTCGCTGTGCGTTACCTCTTTATCCCACGCAAAGGGGGCCTCCCAACCGATCCAGCGGCCGCCCCAGTGCGTCTCGCCCAAGAGCCCCATGCCCCACTCGGCGACCTCGCTCCACGCCGACTCGCCACGGGTCGTATAGACCTTCACGCGCCAGTAGCAGCGCTGGTTGCTGCGGAGCGTTTTACCTGCATAGGGTACCCAGATCGAACGGTCGGAGGCGGTCACCCCCGAGTCCCAAAGGTCGGCCTTACCCACCTCGAGCAGGGCGGGATCGGTGGCGACCAAGAGGTGGTAAGCCGTCTGCATCACATCGCGCTCGTCGGCGGTGATGATCCAGCTCAAACGCGGCGCAGCCCGCTCGACGGAGAGCGGACGCGCCATCTGTTCGGTTTCGAGCTGACCGACCCGTACCGCCGCCTGCAGGGCAAGCGGCAACAAGATCGTAGTCAGCAGGATAGACAATCTTCTCATTGAGGTCATCGTTTTTGGTTAAGGCCTCGCAGCTTGCGCTGTGGCTTACAGCGAGGTCTGTTTCTTGCAAAGGTAGTTCTTCTCGGCATCGACGGCGATCAGCACGCGGTCGTTCGTCGGGCCTTGTTCGCCCGCACCTTGGAAGGTGTGCACACCGTTCTCCACCTCGCCGGCGTAGGTGAGCGTACCATCAACGGGCGACATCCACCAAATATTTTTCTTCTCGCCCGAGATCTTCCGAAGGTCGATCTCCATCGGCTTGTTCGTGTAGGTATAGACCAAGAGGTAGTCCTCGCCGCGCGTTGCGATGGCGCGGTCGTAGCGGAAACCGTTCTCGCCGGCGATCACCGACTGATCACCCACGCGCTCGAAGAAGGGGAAAGCGAGGATCAGCTTCTTGACCCACTTCATCTGCGAGAAGCCCGGGTCTTGCAGACCCTCCTTCCACGACTTGATCGCGCCGTAACCGCCGCGCTTCTCGCCGCCGTCGTGCATCTGCATAATCGAATTGTGGCCGTAGGTGTGGCCGAAAGCGCCGGCAAATACCGACCAGTAGGCGTAGCGGCGTACATCATACGACTTCCACCACGGCTCGTTGGGATCGTGCAGACCCTGCGGAATCTCCTCATACGAAGGCTCACCGTCCAAGATCGGCTTCTTCGGCTCCAAGGCCAGACCCTCCTCGACATAACGCCAGTTATCCTCGGCTACCGATGCCTGTGCCGTATCGTCGCCGTCGCCGCGCGTCTGATCGTAGCGGCGGTGACCCGACTGGAACATATTGAAATCGAGCCACTCGGCGTTGTGGAACCAGCGTACCGACGAGGTGCGACCGAAGGGGTGGAAGGTCATCAGGTGGTTCCGGTCGATCGACTTGATCGTGCGGGCCAGCATCTCCCACGAGGCCGTCTCGACATCACCCTTGATGTCGCCACCGATGAACCAGATGATGTTCGGGCAATCCTTGTAACGGTTGGCCAAGAACTCGCCGTAGGCCTTCGCCTGCTCGACATTCATCAGCCCCTTCTTCACCAAGCCGCCCCAAATGCAGACCATACCGATATAGATACCGCGCTGCTCGGCCTCCTTGATGATGTAGTCCATATGCTGCCAGTAGCCCTGCTCGCCCTCGGCTGCGATCACCGAGAAGTCGTACCCTGCGGGGTGCGAGAGCTTGCCATAGATGTTCGTGGCCGGTACGCCGTTGATGGTCTGCACCTGCACGACATTGTAGCCCACCTCTTTGCAGGCATCAAGATAGAAGACGGCATCCTCGCGCGTCAGCTTCTCGGGGAGCAACCAACCCGTCTCGCCCAACCAAAAGAAGGGCGTGCCGTTCTCGTGTTGCAGGTAGCGGCCGTTCTCCGACACGCAGAGTTTGCCGTTCTCCCACGGCAGGAGGTTTTGCTCCTTCGGTGCCTCGTTGCAGCAGCCGACGGCCACGAGCAGCGCACCACACATTGCGATCAATTTGTTCATAGTGCTAGTAGATTAATGTTTTTATTTGTTAATTAATTTTGAATTCTAAATTCTAAACTTTGAATTTCTAATCTTTAGCCTGCTTCGCCGCTGCCTTTTCGGCATTGCGCTTATCGACATAGTCCTTGAAGAGGGCACGCCAGTCGCGGCCGCCCTTGATCAGATACTGCTCGCATTTGGTCTTATAGACCTCAAAGACCTGCGAAATCCCCTTCATACGACGGCACTCCAACGCCTCCTCGCGTGCTTGGACGAGGTACTTCTCGAGCGCGGCAGCCTCCTTCTCCGTAAGATCGGGGATGATTGCGTAGTAGCCTTTCATCGTGAAGGCCACCTTGCCGACCGTGTAGCCGTCGAAGACCTTGATGATCTGCTCCGTCGTGAGGTGCTTTTTTAGCCCCTTCATCAGCTCCTTGCGCACGGACGAAGGGATCGACTGATCGGCCAGCATCTCGCGCTCGACATCGTTCAGCTTGCGCCCCGTCTTGGGATCGGTTTCGGGTGTTGTCGTGTAGGGGTGGGCGTTGTGCCACTCGACAACCGCCGTGCGGTGCTTGCGGATGATCTCCGTGAGGGCGGCCTCTTTCGCCGGATCGTTCAGCTCGAGCGAGGCGACGATGTCGGCCGAGCGGTTGATGTACTTCTCGTCATCCTGCTTGGCCTTCTTCTCGGCCTTGCGGCGGTCGGTGTAGGCCTTGTAGAGCTGTCGCCACGGACGACCCGTGTCGGTGAAGTGCTGCTCGCACTTCGTCTTATAGACCTCGAAGACCTGCGAAACGGCCTTCATACTCTTGCACTCGAGCGACTCCTCGCGTGCCTGCTTCAGATTTTTGAGGATGAAGGCCTCATCCTCGGCCGTCATATCGGGAACGATCGCGCGGTAGCCCTGCAGCGTGAAGGCGACCTTGCCGACCGTGTAGAGATCGAAGACCTGCTCGATCTGCTCGTCGGAGAGCACCTTCTTCAGATCCTTCATCAACCGCTCGCGTACCGTCTTGGGGATCATCTGATCGGCGATCACCTCGCGCTCGATCTTCGAGCGGGTGCGTTTGGTCGCCTTGTCCACCTCGGGGACGATCGTGTAGGGGTGCGTGTTGTGCCAGTCGCGCACGGCGCGGCGGTGGTTGTAGATGGCGGTCGTCGTGACACTGATCGCCCGCTCGTCCGTCAGGCCGAGTTTGGCGACCATCTCCTGCGCCTGACGCATCACCGTCTCGTCGGCAGCCGCAGCACGCACGCGCTGGCGACCGAAGTAGGGAGCCAAGTCGTTCAGACGGCGCATCGCATGCTCGGGCAGCAACTCACCCTTCGCGCCGAACGAGTAGAGCTTCTCCTTCGGCTCGATGGTCACCTTGCTCTCGTCGATCTTCGAGCGATCCAGCCCGAAACACTTGGCGAAGAAGGCATAGGTGGCGTTGCGCTTGCTCGGGCCGAAGTCGTGCCCCTCGTTTTGCAGGTGCACATTCGAGAGCATCGGCTCGGCATCGTAAAGCTTATGATAGACATATTGCAGGTAGGGGTACTCGACCGTCGGCACGCTCTTCGTCCAATCCTTTCCGTCGGAGATGACGCAGAGGGGCTTCGGTGCGAAGATCGCGGCCATCTCGGCATTGCAGGTACCGCCCGCAGCGAGCGTGATGGGCATCCCGCTCTCGCAGGGGCAGCCGCCGTCGAAGTAGGACGAGAGGCTCACGACGGGGCAGAGTGCCGTGTAGCGATCGTCGATCACAGTCAGTACGACCGACTGCTGACCACCGCCCGATGCACCGTTCACACCCACGCGCTTCGGATCCGTATCCTTGCGCGAGAGGAGGTAGTCAAGCACCGTCACGCCGTTCATCATCTGAATCGTTTGGGCGTAGGAGGTGCGGTGTGCTACGGAGGTGAACTGCAACTCCGACTCACCGTAGCCGAAGAGGTCGTAATCGGCGCAGATGGCACCCATGCGTGCCAGTGTAGCCATACGCTCCTGCTGATCGCGGCGGTAACGACCCTCGAAGAAGTGGCCGTTGGGGGCGACAATGACGGGATAGACCCCCCTCTTGGCGGGGGCATAGACCGAACCACAGACATAGAGCCCCTCGAGCGTCTCGATCGCAAAGTTCTGCACCGTGTAGCCGTCGTAGCGACGGATTTTCGAGAGGATCGGTTTTAGTTCGACACGCTTCGCAAGCAGTTCGTCGAGCTGCAACGCCTCGCGCACCTCCTTACGGATCACCTCGGCGCGTTGCTCGAAGCTTCTATGGTTGGTGTAGAGCGTTTTGAGGTAGGCGACCATCTTCTCACCGTCGGCGATCGTGCGGCGGTTGTACTCGAAGGGTTTGATCGTGTAACGCTTCTCTCCGTCGGGGATGAAGTGCAGATCGAACAACCCCAAGATGCTGTGGAGGGTCTCGTCGAGCGAGTAGGGGCGGATGCGGAAGTCGGCATAGGGAACCTCCAGCCCCTCGATCTTGGCGTCCACCTTGAAGCGGACATCGAAGCGTGCTTCGAGCTCGCTCAACAGCTCCGTGAGCGGGCGCGTAAACTGTGTTTCGTAGCAGTTCTCGATCGGAGCGGGGCGGTCACCCTGTTTGTCGGGTTGTGCCATCGTCGCCGTCGCAGCGAAGAGGCAGCAGAGTAAAAGCAATCTGTTCATTGTGATCAGTAGTCGATTATCGGTAATTGGTTTTGAGTAGTCCGTTATGTGTCTCTATTTCAATGAGCGGGCACGCTCTTTGGCGTAGGCGGGCAGCTCGTCGATGCTCCGTACGGCCTTGGCGGGGAGCAGCGCTCCCTCCTTGCCGAAGAGCTGCAGCTGCTCCTTCGTCTCGATCGTGACGGCGCTCTCGTCCACCTTCGCACGGTTCAGTCGGAAGACCTCGGCGAAGAAGTCATAGACCGCCTGCCGCTTATTCCACCCGAAGTCGTGCCCCTCGTCGGCGAAGTGGTAGTTGCGCACGCGATCCTCCGCGCCATAGAGGCCGTAGATGTGCTTCAGGTAGGGCAGTTCGACGGTCGGTACATGCGCCGTCCAGTCCTTGCCGTCCGACACCACACCCAACGGCTTGGGCACGGTCAGC
>CAZVNR010000019.1:0-24951 GCA_964628945.1 uncultured Alistipes sp.
ATCGTCGGCTGGAAGACATCCGTGTCGTAGTTCGACTTCTTGCCCTGCATCACCATACAGAGTCGCTCGAAGCCCATACCCGTATCGACATTACGCGCCGGCAGCTCCTCGAGCGAACCGTTTGCCTTGCGGTTGAACTGCATAAAGACGAGGTTCCAGATCTCGATCACCTGCGGGTGACCCATATTGACCATATCGCGGCCGGCTACCTTGGCGATCTCCTCCTCGTCGCGCAGGTCGAAGTGGATCTCCGAGCAGGGACCGCAGGGACCCGTCTCGCCCATCTCCCAGAAGTTGTCGTGCTTGTTGCCGCGAATGATGTGGTCGGCTGGCAGGAATTGCAGCCAGTAGTCGTAGGCCTCCTGATCGAACGGTACGCCATCCTCCTCCGAACCCTCGAAGACCGTGGCATACATCCGCTCGGCGGGGAGCTTGTAGATGTCATGCAGCAGCTCCCAAGCCCACTCGATCGCCTCCTTCTTGAAGTAATCGCCGTAAGACCAGTTGCCGAGCATCTCGAACATCGTGTGGTGGTAGGTATCGTGGCCGACCTCCTCCAAATCGTTGTGCTTGCCCGAAACGCGCAGACACTTCTGCGTATCGGCCGCTCGCGGATACTTGCGCGGGGCGTTGCCCAAGAAGATATCCTTAAACTGGTTCATACCGGCGTTGGTAAACATCAGCGTCGGGTCGCCCTTCACGACCATCGGTGCCGAGGGGACAATGGCGTGCCCCTTCGATGCGAAGAAGTCCAAAAAGGCTTGGCGAATTTTACTCGATTCCATCTGTTTTATACTAATTTTAATTTCGATTTCGTTGGATCACGGCAACCCCAAATTTGCGCAGTCGCCGGTTACGGGTTGCAAAATTACACAATTTACGCTAAATTTGCACCATATAAGTAGTAGTTTTTTAAGGCAATGACGAAAAAAGCAACCGAGGAAACACCCCAAAACGGCATCGCGCAAGAGGCTGAACAACTCTCGCGCGAGGTGCGTACCGTGACCTTTCGGTTGCGGGCCTACCGGCTGATCCGCAAGATCCTGTTCGGTTTTATCTTCGTGTCGATCGTTAATGTCTGTTTTTCGTACTTCTTCCTCACGCCCAAGATGTACCGCATCGACCGTGAGAACCGCGAGCTGATGATCAAATACCACATCCTGCAGGATCGTATCCGCACGGCGCAACAGCAGCTCGACGAGATCCGCCACCGCGACAACCATGTCTATCGCACGCTCTTCTCGGTCGATACGCTTGCGATGCCCGCCGCGTGGTACCCCTACCCCGAGGAGAAGTACCGTCCGCTGGCCGACGACCCCTTTGCGCAGCTGATGATCCCGACTTGGAAGCAGCTCGACCGGTTGGCACGCGGGCTCTACCACGCCTCGATCTCGTTCGACGAGCTACAACCGCTCTCGAAGGATAAGGAGAAGATGACCTCGGCGATTCCTGCCATCTGGCCGATCGACCGCAAGGCACTGCACAACAACCACATCGGCGCCTTCAACCCGCGTCGTTTCCACCCCATCCTGAAGCGCATCCGCCCCCACAACGGCGTCGATTTCGGTTGCAATCGCGGCACCCCGATCTACGCGACGGGCGACGCGGTGGTCGAGAAGGCCAACCGCTCGGGCTTCAACGGCGGTTTCGGGCGGCAGGTGATCCTCAACCACGGTTTTGGCTACAAGACCCGCTACGCCCACATGCAGGAGGTGGCCGTCAGTCGCGGCGATACGGTTCGGCGCGGGCAGGTGATCGGCACGGTGGGCAACACGGGGCGTTCGACCTCGCCGCACCTCCACTACGAGGTGATCTACAAGGGTCGTCCGGTCAATCCGATCAACTACTTCAACCGCCACATCACCGAAGAGGAGTACGAGCGTCTGATGGAACAGATGCGCGAGACGAACTTCGAGGCCTTCTAACCCCAATTAACGCATTTTCCCGATGGCACAACGCAAAGTAAACACACCCCCGCAGCGCACCAAAAGCCGCACCCAGCAGTTGATCCGACTGCTCGTCTCGCTGTTGGTGTGGATCGGCGCCATCGTGCTCTACTACTTCGCCTTCTCGATCTTCTTTGATACGCCGATCGAGTACGAGCTGAAGCACCGCACCGATCGAATGAAGAGCGAGTATGCCGCCTTGGAGGGTCGTTACGATACGCTGATGCTTGTCTTGGAGAACCTCTCGGAGCGTGACCGCAGCGTCTTCCGTTCGCTCTTCGAGTCCGACCCCTACGACTTCGATGCCGCCTACAAGATGCAGCGCACGCTCTCGTACGACGACTTCCTCAACCGCTCGAACCGCGACCTGAGCCACGATCTGCAGCAGCGCATCGGGCGTATGGAGCAGCAGATGGAGCAGCTCAACGCGAGCTACCAAACGCTCGACGAGCGGATTCGGGTCGCCGGCGAGGGTTGCGATCGCATCCCCGCCATTCAGCCCGTGATCAACAAGCAGCTGTCGCTGCTCACGACCTCCTACGGTATGCGCATCCACCCCTTCTACAAGACGCTCCAGTCGCATCAGGGGGTCGATTACGCCATCCCCGAGGGGTCGCGTGTCTTTGCGACGGCCGACGGCCGCGTGAAGGAGGTTTCGCGCCGCAGTTCAACCTCGGGGCAGACCGTAGTCATCGACCACGGCAACGGCTACGAAACATCCTACAGTCACCTCTCAAAGATCAATGTCCGCAAGGGGCAGGAGGTGCGGCGCGGCGAGATCATCGCCCTCTCGGGTGATACGGGTCTTTCGTTGGCTCCCCACCTGCACTACGAGGTGCGGTTGAACGGTATGCGGGTCGATCCGATCCACTACTTCTTTATGGAGCTGAACCCCTCGGAGTACCAACGCCTGATGCAGATCGCCCAATCGGGGATGCAGGCATTCGATTAACGAATACGCAACGATGACCGCCAACGCCATACGCCTTCTGCTGCTCGACTTCGACGGCACGCTGGTCGATACGCGCCTTGCCAATGCACGCGCCTACATCCAAACGCTCGCCGAGGTGGGGATTACGATCGGCGAAGAGGAGTACCTCGCCCACTACTTCGGGATGCGTTGCAACGAGTTTATGACCCGTATGGGGATCACCGACCCCGCCGAGCGCGAGCGACTGCGGCTGCGCAAGATCGCGCTCTACCCCTCCTACTTCGATACGCTGCGGCTCAACGAGCCGTTGTGGCACTTCTGTCAGGATTTCCGTCGGCAGGGCGGCCGCGTGTGGATCGTCTCGACGGGCAGTCGCGCCAACATCGACCATGTGATGCAGCACCTCGGTCTTGAAGGGGGTGTCGATGGGATCTTTTCGGGGTTGGAGATCGAGCGACCAAAGCCTGCGCCCGACTGTTTTTTGGAGGTGATGCGCCGCGAGGGGTGCTCGCCGCGCGAAACGCTCATCTTTGAGGATTCGGCCGTCGGAGTGGCCGCCGCCGAGTCGAGCGGAGCCGCCTATTTTCGGGTAAAACTCTGACTAGGAAATCAATTCAAAATTTAGAATTCAGCATTCAAAATGAGGGCTTACGCAACGGAGATTGGCTATCACTTGAGCGAAGCGCAAGATCTGTATAGCGAACACGGCTGACATACAGATTCTTCACTGCGTTCAGCATGACGGCCGCTTAAAAAGCGGCTTTTGAGTCGCGCAGCCCAATTTTGAATTTTGATTTGTGCTCCGCACTACCTTCTGCACAACTCCCGAAAATCGCAATATTGGCAACTCTTCCGATCGTCGCACTGATAGAACGGAACGGCCGGATTGTAGAGCTCGGCGAGGGTTTGGCGCAACAGCCTCTCGAACGGCTCGGCGTAGGCCGTATAGTGTACGCCGCGTTCGCCGCGCTCCTTGTCATAGACGAGGGGTGAGTAGTCGGCCTGATACATCTGCCGCACATAGTAGAGCGACGGCACCACCTCGCGGTGCTGCGTATGGTGCAGCATCATCGCATAGAGGAGGGTCTGCAGGATGTTGGGTTGGCGTTGATCGGCCGTACCTCGGAAGAGCGGCTCGATGCCGTCGAATTGGAGGTGGGGCGAGCCTGTCTTATAGTCCACCACGCGCAGTACGCCGCTCTCCAAACGATCGACACGGTCGGCAATACCGGCAAATTTCAACTGCATCTGTGCCCCTGCAACCTCGAACGGGAAGGCGTACTTCACCTGCTGTTCACACCCCTCCTTCTCGACCATAA
The DNA here is from genome assembly GCA_964628945.1 of uncultured Alistipes sp. Classification (GTDB taxonomy): domain Bacteria; phylum Bacteroidota; class Bacteroidia; order Bacteroidales; family Rikenellaceae; genus Alistipes. The sequence goes on from CAZVNR010000019.1 coordinate 4,197, forward strand.
AGTCATCGTGCGCCGCATCGTAGGCCATCACGCCGCGTTGTAGGTAGCGGGTCACGATGTCGCGCACCAAGAGCAGATTGCCCGAGAACTCCTCCTCCGTAGCATTTGCACGGCGGAGGTAGTGCTCCTTGATCGCCTCGACCACCGCCCGTTTCACCTCACCCGTGCGCGCCATCGCCTGCAGGGTCGCCGCAGGGTGCAGCTCCCTCTCGATACGCGCATAGAGCGACTGCGCCGCCGTGTGGAGGATCGTTCCGAACATCGGGGCATCCAACTCCTCGGTCAGCTCGTCATCGACCTTCAGGCCGGCCACCGAGTAGAAGTAGAAGCGCAAGGGGCAGGCCACATAGCGATAGAGGGCTGTCGGCGAGAGGGTCGCCGGATGGGTCGGATCGACAAAACGCGCCAGTTGTTGCATCACGCGGGCCGATTTCTCGACCGTGATCGGCTCCTCGGGCGAGAGATTGACATCGACCCCCACCTCGATCTGTCGGATCGGGATGCCGCTCTCGTAGTCGAGCTGGCGGATATAGCGGCTCTGTTCACCCGTCGAACGCTCGTCGGCACGCGAGCAGTAGAGCATCCAAACGCGCTCGGCACGCTGAATGAGGCGGTAGAAGTAGTAGGCATAGACCCCCTCGTGGTGTTCGGGCGTGGGGAGCGCGTAGGCTGCACGCAGGTTGTAGGGGATGAACGAGGGTTGCGAGAGGTGGTTGCCCGGGAAGTTGGCATCGGTCATCGAGAGGATCACCACATTCTTAAAATCGAGGGCGCGGGTCTCGAGGATACCCATCACCTGTACCCCCTCGAGCGGTTCGCCCTCGAAGGGGATGCGCAGCGTCTGCAGGTGGCGGCGCAGGAGCGAGGCATAGACCTCGACCGAAGGATCCAGTGCACAATCGACCAGCGAGTTGCGCAGTTTTACGATCTCCTCCGAAGTGACAGCCAAGAACTCCAATCGCCGCGCGGCATCCTCGCCCTCGTAGGGGATGCGTGCCACCGCCGCGACCACCTCGACGAGCCACGCCGAGAGTGCCTCCCACCCCGCGACGGGACGGAAGAGAAGTTGCAACAGGGGGTGCTCCTCGGCAAAGAGCGACTGCGGCAGCGTGATGCGCCGCTCTTCGAGGATCCGCTCCTGCAGGGCGGCAATGCGCGACGGGGCGCACTCGGCAACAAAGGGGTGCGCCAAGAGCCCCGTCACATCGACATGGTAGAAGGTCCACTCCTCCCCCTGCCGACGACCGTGCGCCTGCAACTCGATCAGGCGTTCGATAAAGGTGTAGGCCAAAGTTTGGCGCAGCGGATAACCCATCGTCACATTCACCTTGCCCAGCTCCTTCGGCAGGGCGTAAAGCAGCGGCATCAGCAGGTTCTCGTCGGTCAGCACGATGGCGGTCTCCTTATCCAACCGCCCTTCGCGCATCAGTTCACGGAGGATCGTGGCCACATATTTACACTGTACGGCGTTCGATACGGCTGCGACGGCGTGTAGCTCTTTCGGCTGCTGCATCCCGTCGGAGCGGGTCTTCAGGCGCGGCGGAAAGGCGACAAAATTCTCGCGCAGGAACATCCCCGCCTCCTGTTCGCTGCGGGCGGTGTAGTAGCGGTCGGAGTCCCAATAGAAGTCCGTCTCGGCGGCCGTTTGCAGGAAGCGGAAGAGGCGTTTTTCGCACGAGGTCAGGGCGTTGAACCCCGCCACGACAAAGCGGCGCGGACGGTCGAAGAGAAAATCCCCCCGATCCAACCGCTCGGCGGCGGCGCGTTGCACCATTCCGCCATAGCCGATGCCGAGCTGCTGCAGTCGGGCACGGAACGCCTCGTAGATCGGCAGCAGCGTGCGCCAGATCGCCAAGAACCGCTGCTTCTCTTCGGTCAGGTTGGTCGTATCATCGACCACCGTCCAAAAGTGGCGGATGATGGCCAACTGTTCGGGCGTGAGGTACGAAAGATCGGCCTCCAGCTCCTTCAGCTCGAAGATGTTGCGGAAGAGCTGACCGGCATCAATGCGGTACTTGTCGATCATATCGAAATCCGAGAGGAGCAGATCACCCCAAAAGTAGAAGCGGTCGAACGACTCGTGGTGGTAGGTCGAATAGATTTGGTACAGCTCCGTCACAAGGCGCAGGCGGTCGCCCGTCTTCAACCCTGCGATCTCCTCCATCAGCTCGTCGATCGTCGTCTGTCGCGGCTGCCACACGGGCTTTTCGACCACCTCGGCCAACGCCTCGGCGAAGAACAGACGGGCACGGCGCGACGGGAAGAGCAATTCGCACGCGGCGATCTGCTCCCCGTAGCGATCATACAGATCGCGGGCTACCTCCTGTAAAAATGTCTGCATCGGCCTCTTCTGACTGATAAAATCGGTTTCGTTGGGGCTAAATTACAAAAAAAACGGCAGTGCACTGCCGTTTTTACGCTTTTTTTTCGCCTGTTACCCGCCGAGGGCTACCGTTGCGCCATCTTCGTATGGACGAGAATCGCACCGTTGGCACCCTGCGAGCCATAGACGGTCGCCTCCTTCATCACCTCGACATAATCGACATCGTTGAGATTGATCCCCTCGAACGAGGGCACGATCACCCCATCGACCACAAAGGCGGGCGTGGAGTCGGCCTTAAAACTGCGCGTGCCGCGCATGGTCATCTGCATATTGTCGTGCGAACCGACAATATCCAGCCCGGGAACGCGCCCCTGCAGTGCCGAGATAATATCCGTATAACCGCTCTTGCGCAGCTCCTCGCCCGAGATGTAGTTCGTGGCGTTCGTGCGTTCGCGGCGGCTCACCCAACCGTAGCCGAGCGACACCATCTCGGGAGCCTCCTCGGCTTTGATGGCACTCTGTTCGTCGGCCAGTCGAATGCGGATGCTCCTCTTGCCCTCAACCGGAATGCGGTAGATGCGTTTTTTGATCTGAATGGTCAGCGTATCCTGCGGCCCGATATTCGAGAGGCCGAAGCGACCCTGTCGATCCGAGAGGGCGTAGTCCTTCGGATTGGTCGTATAGATGCGTGCCGTGCGGATCGGTTTCCCCGCGAGGTCGAGCAGCTCGCCGTTGAAAGGGATCTTTTCGGTCTGCGCCGAGGCGGTCAGTGCAAGCACCATAAAGAGGGCAGTAAGAAGGTGTTTCATCGTTCAAAAAAAGAGTTTGCGATACAAAGATAATAAAATGGTACGGATAAAAAAAGGACGGGATGTCCGCCTATGAAAAGACACCCCGTCCTCGGAATCAGGTCGGACTACTCAAATCCCTCCAAACCCGATTTTGCGGTTGCACCGTAACCGTTGTCACCGTACTCCTCTGCATTCAGGATCGTCTGCAGGAAGTCGATCGAGATCGGACGGTTGTAGTGATACGGCCGGAACGAAGCGGCAGCACGCGGGTTGTACTTGGCCAGACGCTCCTCGAAGGCGTTGTGACGCTTCAGCAGTGCCCAACGCTGGAACTCACCGGCGAACTCACGAGCATACTCGTCGAGTACCATATCCTCGTCGGCGGTCGTCAGCTTCCAAGCCGACTCGGGAACACCGGCGCGTGCAGCACGCTGGCGAACCGGATTCAGATACTTGGCAGCATCATCATTCTTACCCAACATAGCCGAAGCCTCGGCAGCCAACAGGTAAACCTCGGCCATACGCAGGATGAACATATCGCCATTCTTCAGCTGGAGGTTCGAGCCTACGAATACGCCCTCATACGACCAATTGAACTTCGTCAGCGACGGATAAGCGTTGTGGATATTCGAGGTACCATCACCCACATGCGGGGTCTTGGCAAGCTCTGAACCCTGTGCCGTACCACCGTAAGGCAGGTTGTTCGAGTCGAAGAGATCCGAATACTTGAATACCACGAATTGGCTCTTGGCATCCTTGTACTTCTGAACCTCGGCATCGGTGTGAACGCAGACCATATTGAAACGGTTGTCATCCACAGCTACCGGCCAAGGCACCGAATAAGCCTTGCGCGTACCCCACTCGGGATCATCGACATGGATCAGGTTATCAACCGTAGCGGTCTCGGCGGTCGTACCCTTCTTCCAAATCTTGGCGGGATACTGGTTACCGGCCAGCGAGTTGGGAATACCGTCGCAGTCAGCCATCGGGATAATCGTCTTACCCACATTCGAGGGATCGATACCATACTTCGTGCACATCGCCTCGGTGATCGTGATGCAGCCCTTGTTGAAAGCAACCCAGCCGCACTGAACCATCGACCACTCACCGTAAGCATATTGCCAAGTAGCCTCCCAACGCTTGTCCCATGTGGGATCGAAGCAGTACATCAGGTACTTCGTCGGCTGCCAGCTCGAAGCGTTGTGACGGCCATAGAAATAACCCTTGTCGTTCGGACGGTGGTTGCTGTTCCAGAACTCCGAGCACGAGCCTGCGTTACCCGACGAATAGGCCGAGAGCTTGTTGTTCTTCGAAGCATACTGGTACGAGTTGTCACCCGACATCGGGTCTGCACCGGCAGCAACGAGCAGTGCCTCGCTGTTCTTACGGTTGTTGGCATCAGCCCACATATCGTAGATATCGGAGTAGAGGTGTGCACCATAAGTTGCAGCATTCTCGATCAGTTCGACAGCCGTATCGCGGCAGAGCTGCCAATACTGCTGACCATCACCGAACTTCGAGTCACCCAAACCGGCACGCTGTGCATAGACACGCGCCAAGAGCGCCTTGGCGGCCTTCTTCGTGAAGCGCGACTTGTTGCCCTGATACGGCTCGATCGGAAGATCCTCGATGGCCTCCTTCAGATCCTTGATCACCTGATCATAGATCACCTTCTCGCTCGTACGAACCGGACGGCGCTCAACAACACCCGAAACCGATGCATTCGAATCGAGGTTCAGCGTCACGGGGCCGAAGTTCGATACAAGGATATAGTAGTAGAAGGCACGCAGCGCCTTGGTCTCGGCCACAAGGATCGGCATAGCCTCTTCGTCGCGGTCGATCGTTACATTCTGCGCCTCGTTGATGACCGTGTTACAGGTCGTCAGCATCGAGTAGCACTGCTTGTGCAGCTTCTTCGTTGCGTTGGTCGAGGGGCTCATATTCTCGTAGTAGTAGAGGTCTTTCGATCCCGTACCATTACCCTTGGCTACCCAAATATCGGTACCACCCTCCGATGCGAACATCCAGTCCGAAGCGGTGTAGAGCTGATCCGAAAGACACGAGTAGCAGTAGGCCTGCAGACCGGCCCACGAAGCGTAACCGTTCAGCGACGCATCACCAGCGCTGGGGTTCACCTCGTCCAGATCGCAGGAGCTAAAGGTCAGACCTGCGATGGCAGCTAATGCAAAAAATATCTTTTTCATATATTTATATACTGTTTAATGTTAGAACGAAAGATTGACACCAAATACCATCTGCTTCGTCAGCGGGAAGTCCAACGAACCGTTCATCTCGGGGTCGTAGTCCTGTACAAGGTCGCTCTTGGCCCAAACGAGCGGGTTCGTAATGGTTGCATAGACGCGAAAGCGCGACAGACCGATCTTGCGGCAAGCCTTCTGCGGCAGCGTGTAACCCAAGGTGATGTTCTTGATCTTGAAGAACGAACCATCGACAAAGGCGCGAGCCGTGTAGTACGAGTCATCCTTCCAGTTGCGCGTCGAGTTCAACGACGGGAAGTCGTTCGAGGGGTTCTCGGGCGTCCAGTAGTTGAAGTAATCGGGGAAGTTACCACCACTCGACGAGTACCACAACAGCGGATCGTAGTACATCATCTGACCGAAACGACCATACATATAGATCGAGAGGTCGAAGTTCTTGTAGGTAAAGGTATTCTGGAAACCGAGCGACCAGTCGGGCGAGTTGTGACCGATGATCTGTTTGTCGTCAGCTGAAACATTGTAGGGGTTCTCGGCGGTGTACTCGTTGTACTCCCAAGTGCCGTCCTCCTGCTCGTAGGCCTTCTTCCAAACGCCGTCCGAAACCTTCTCCATACCCGGAACATTGATCTTCAGGTCACCCGGCTGCTTACCGAAGGCGGCTGCATCAGCCTCCTCGCCCAGCTGCCAAACGCCGTCGATCTTGTAGTGCCAGTACGACTTCACGGGCGAACCTACATGCAGTGTGTACGATGTTTCGTCGCGCGAATCCTGCTGTACATACTCGGCAGCACCCTCACCCAGCGACTTCACCTTCTCCTTGTTCTTGGCAAAGGTAATGGTCGAGGTCCACTGGAAGTCCTTCTTCACGATGTTGCGCGTCGTCAGCGTCAACTCGATACCCTTGTTCTGGGTCGAAGCCATGTTGGCCGTCGTGGTGAAGAAGGTCTCGGCGTTTGCACCACCGTTCGTGATGGGCAGCGTGAGGTTCCAAATTACATCGTCCGTATTGGTGATGTAGTACTCGGCAGCCAAATCGATGCGGTTGTTGAGGAACGAAGCATCAACACCGATGTTCCAGCTCTTCGAGCGCTCCCAACCGAGGTTAGCATTCGTAATATTGGTGGGGAAATAAGCGTTGGTCGTCTGAACACCACCGAGCGACATAATGCCCTGATTCAGGATCGACCACGACGAATAGGCCGAGATACCGGCAGCACCCGTCTCACCGTAACCTACGCGGAGTTTCAGGTTATCCAACCAGCCCTTCGTGCCATCCATAAACGACTCCTCCGAGATACGCCAACCGGCCGAAATAGCGGGGAAGGTATCCCAACGACGATTCTCGGCGAGCTTCGAGTTGGCATCGTGACGAATCGAAGCCGAGAAGAGGTACTTACCGAGGTACGAGTAGTTCACACGGGCAACCAAACCCATACCCTTGGCCATCGAGTAGCTCGAGCCTACCGACTTCGTACCCGTAGCCTTATCCAAGTTGTGCCACTTGTAGGCGTTGGTCGTGAAGCCTACGGCCGATGCGCTCGACGACTCATTCTGGCTGTGCGAGTAGGTCGTAACACCGGTCAGGGTGAACTCGTGATCGTCAGCTACCTTAAAGTTATAGGTAAGGATGTTCTCCCAAGTGTAACCGTAGCTGCGGCTGTTCGAGATCGAAGCCGAGGTGAAGTTGGCCGTCTCCGAGTGGGGAGCGTCAACAGCACCCGTACCGGCTGCATCATAGAACTGATACGAACCGAAACCGATCCACTGCTTCGAGTTGCTGTACGAGATCGCAGCACTTACGCGCGACTCGAGCGTCAGGCCCTTCAGCGGCGTAATACGCACATAGGGCTGGAAGTACATCGAGAACGAGTTCGACGGACGACGATAAACATCCTTATCCTCGTTCAGCAGGAGGTTCACCTGACGGTTGTCGTCGATAACCGGATACTCGTTCACCGAACCATCCTCCTTATAGAGTTGACCGAACGGATTGGCACGCATAGCCTGCTCGAGCTTCGAGTAGGAACTCTCCTTATCCGAGTACGAAAGCTGCGTGTGGATACCGGCCGAGAACCACTTATTAATATTGTGGTTTACGCGGATCATCGACGAGTAGAGCTTGTAGTTGTCGCGCTTGTACTGACCCTGCTCCTCCGAGTAGTTGGCCGAGAAGTAGGCCTGTGTCTTCTGCGTACCGCCCGATACCGAGAGCGAGTAGTTCTGCGTTACACCCGTGTTCAGAATGGCATCAGCCCAGTCGATCACATGACCCTTTTCGTAAGCGGCACGCATCGCCTCGTTCAGCACATCCACCGACGGGTCGTAGGTACCGGCCCAAGTCTGTGCCTCGATAACGGTCGATACATAGTGATGCGGACTCTTCTCGGGAAGAATTGCCCAGTCACTAATACCCACATAGGCATCGAAGTTTACATTGAGCTGACCCTCCTTACCCTTCTTCGTGGTGATGATGATCACACCATTCGAACCGCTCGAACCATAGACAGCCGTCGAGGAGGCATCCTTCAGCACCTCGATCGACTCGATGTCGTTGGGGTTCAGCGACGAGTAGCTACCCGGCATACCGTCGATCAGGATCATCGGGTTACCACCCTCCGAGATCGAACGGTTACCACGCAGCTGCATCGAAACGCCGGCACCGGCCTGACCGCTCGACTTCGTGATGTCGAGACCGGCGATACGACCCTGCAGCGACTCCATCGGGTTGGCGGCAGGCGTCAACTTCACGATGTCGCTCTTCACCGACGAAACGGCACCCGTCAGGTCGCGCTTCTTAACCGAACCGTAACCGATCACGACTACATCGTCGAGCAATGCGGCATCCTCCGCAAGTTGCACATTGAGCGTCGTCTTACCGGCCGGAGCCGCCGTCTGGCTCTTCATACCGACAAACGAGAACTCGAGCACACCCTTCGCAGGCACCTCGATCGAGTAACGACCGTTGACATCCGTCGTGGTGCCGACCGTCGTACCCTCAACAATCACACTGGCACCGATCACGGGCTGCCCTGCGGCATCCGTCACCGTACCCGTTACGCGCTGCTGCGCGTAGGTGAACGCTGCCATCGAAACGCAGGCTATCAGCAACGATAGCTTACGAGCAAAAGCCGCGAACACACGATTCTTGGAATTTTGTTTCATTGTGTTTTGATTTGTTAGTTAAACTTAGGTTAATTGGTTTCAAACAAAATCTACAGTTTGGAGCCGCCGCCGCTTCGCCGTTGGGCACAACGGGGGCTTTCCCGAATACAAAGGTCGGAAAGTTGCGACGGTGAAAGGTGGATTTTTCTTCGGAAAAGGTGGACAACGCAATGTGGGGCGCAAATTTTGTCCACCCGCCTCGAAATAGCCGTTTCGGCGGATTCTAATCGATAGTAACGGAGCAAATCGGCCGATTTCGGGCGAAAAATTCGAACAAAAAGCCCGTCAAAGAGCCTTTTAACAGCCATTCAAGCAGGTGGAAAATTAGGTTTTTCATACCTTTCTTGCTATATTTGCCTATACAGATGACCAAACACCCCGTCTATGCGCTTCAAACTGCTACCTACCCTGCTGCTACTCGCCGTCGTGCTGCCCGCTCTTGCCGAGACGCCGAGTTTTCAGATGCGCTCGTTTACGACCGAACTCTCGCAAAGCCATGTCCTCGCCATCGCGCAAGATCACAACGGTTATATTTATATGGCAACCCGTAACGGTCTGTGCCGTTACGATGGGCAGGAGTTCCGCCACTTCAAGAGCTACCCGGGTGATGCGTGCCGCCTCTCGAACGACCGCATCAACGAGCTTTATGTCAGCCCCAAGAACTATATATGGTGTATTACGCACGACTACCGTTGCTACCTCTTCGATCCGGCGCAGGGGCAGTTCTTCGATCCGTTGGCCGGTATGATCAGCCAAGGCGAACGACCGCCGCGCGTCGAGTGGATCTATCCGCTCGAGAACGGAGTGACTTGGGTTGCCTGTCGAGGTGCAGCCTATCGCGTTGAAGAAGAGCTGTTTAATAAAGATTTCACGGGGGGGGGAATTGTAAAATATCCGATCGGAGCGGGTGGTTTTGCCGGCACGCGTGTCGAGAAGATTCGCCTCGACCGTGAGGGGAACGAGTGGCTGCTCACCGACCAATCGGTACACACCATCGGCACCACGAAACAGACCCCGCAGCGCGGTCGCTCCTACATCTGTCCGACCGACGAGGGGGTCTATATCGTTGAGCACCACGGCCGTCTGTCGTACTACGCCCCCGAGGCCGATCAGCCGCACTTCGTACAGCTGCCCAACGCGCACGGTATCGCCCGCAACATCCAACCGATCGGCCGCGATACGCTCGGCATCGCCACCGATCGCGGTCTTACGATCTACTACGCCGCGCAGGAGCGGTTCCACCACATCCCCGTTCGCGGAGGGGATGTCAGGGAGTTCTACCGCGACCGACGGGGCAATCTGTGGCTCTACACCGACGAATCGGGTGTCTTCCGCTACAAGCTGCAGACGGAACAGATGCACTGGTATCAGACGGCACAAAAGGATATGCCGAAGGATGACAAGGGGAGTATGATCTTTTGGCACGAGGATTCGCGCGGGCGCATCCTGCTCACCCCGCACGACGGCGCGTTGAGCTACTACAACCCCGAGCAGGACCGCATCGAGCCGCTGCGCAGTGTCACCAACCGCCCCTACCGACGCGTGGCACGGCGTTACTTTATCGACAAGCAAGAGAATCTGTGGATCGCCGAGGTGACCGGCATCTCGCACCTGACACTCCGTTCGCACGCCTCCCGCCACATCGAGTTAGGGAGTGGCGAGACGAAGGGGATGCTGTTCGATCGCAAGGAGCGCATCTGGATCACCGCACGCGACAAGACGATCCGTCTGTTCGACAAGCAGCAACAGTTGCTCGGTTACCTCGCACCCGACGGTCGTCTGCACGAGCAGCCCGTGCCGTTCGAGGTTCCGATCTACTGTCTGCACGAAGATCCGAACGGGACGATCTGGATGGGGTCGCGTTATGGCGGGCTCTATCGCCTGCGCCCCGTCGACGACACACGATTCCAGCTTGACAATTTTCGCCACGACCCCAAGGATGCCTACTCGCTCAACAACGACCACATCTACGACATCCGCCGCGACCGGCACGGACGGTTGTGGATCGGTTCGTACGACGGCGGGCTGAATTTGGTCGAGGAGGATCGGAGCGATCGTCCCCGCTTTCTGCACGGACTAAACCGCCTCCCCTACCCGCAACAGGCCTTTGCGCAGATTCGCACCTTGGAGGAGGTGGGCGACTACCTCTTTGTCGGCACGACTTCGGGATTGGTAGTCGTGCCGACCCTGTTCGACAAGGCGGAGGAGGTGCACTGCTACACCTACCGTTCCGACCAGTCGCGCACCGACGGGCTGCTCTCGAACGACATCCGCGACATCTACTACGCACCGACGGGCGAGCTCTATCTCTTGGCCTTCTCGGGCGGTTTGAGCCGCATCATCCCCGAGCGCAGCACCCCCGAACGGCTCTGCTGCGAGAACCTGACCCGCAAGGAGGGGCTCCCCTCGGAGCAGGTCTTGGCGATGGTGGGTACGGCGAAGAGCCACCTCCACTGGATCATCACCGAGACGGGGCTCTACCAGTTTGACCCCGCGACACGCCACTTCGACACCTTCGGGAGCCACTACAGCAACAACAAATACCTCTTCAGCGAGGCCAAACCGCTGCTCGTGGGGGATCACCTGCTGGTCGGCACCTCGACGGGCTACTGTTCGACACCGGCCAAGCCCGCGATCAGTCACTTCGTGCCACAGCTCCTGTTGAGCGAGCTGCGCATCAACAACGAGGTACGCCGGAACGGGATCGACCACCTCCGCACGCTCCGTTTGAAGCCGGATCAACGCCATCTGCAACTCAACTTCACGGCACTCGATTTCAGCAATCCCGAGGCGATCCGCTACGCCTACCGCTTCCGCCGCAACAACAAGGCGGGAGAGTGGTTGCAGCTCGGCCGCCAACACAGCTTGAGCCTGCACGACCTCGATGCGGGCACCTTCGCCGTCGATATTCGCTCGACGAACAGCGACGGCGTGTGGATCGATAACGCGATCACGCTGCAGATCACCGTCGCCCCCACCTTTTGGGAATCGCGCTGGGTATGGCTCTTGTGGGGCTCGATTGCCCTCGTCGTGGTGTTGATCCTGACGACGATCCTGCATCTGCGGGCCAAGGTGGCGATGGAGCAGCAGCTCTCGAACACCAAGCTGCGTTTCTACACCAACATCTCGCACGAGCTGCGCACGCCGCTCACACTGATCACCGCCCCGATCGACCTGCTGTTGAGCCGCGAACAGCTCACCCCCGAGGGGCGCAGCGAGCTGCAGATCGTGCGCAAAAACACCCGCCGACTGATCCACACGATCAACCAGATTCTCGATTTCCGCAAGATCGAGAACCATAAGATGCGCCTGCTGCTCGAGCAGGGCAACCTCTTCGCGCTGCTGCGGCAGACGATGAGCCACTTCGACCTCTTGGCCGCCGAGCACCACATCGACTACCGTTTCGAGTCGCCCGTCGAACAGTTCATCGGGTGGTTCGACCGCGATAAGCTCGAGAAGATCCTCTTCAACCTCCTCTCCAACGCCTTCAAATACACCCCCGACGGGCGGCGTATCACGCTGCGTGCAACCCCGATCGAGGGGCAGCTGCAAATAGAGGTGATCGACGAGGGACAGGGGATCGACGAGGCGATGCGCAAGCAGCTCTTTGTGCGTTTCGAGACGCTGATGCGTGCCAACCTCTTCAAACCCTCCTCGGGCATCGGTCTTGCGCTCGTGCACGAGCTGATCACGCTGCACGGCGGTACGATCCGTGTCGAGAGCGAGGTGAACAAGGGGAGCTGCTTCATCGTCACGCTCCCGACCGAGCAGCAGCACTACGCCGCGACGGCGCACGCCGATTTTCTGCTCGAGGATCAACCGCGCAACACCGAGCAACCCGCGACGGCCGATTTGGCCGCATCGCTCACCACTCAACCCGAGGAGGAGCTGCCCGCCAACGCGAGCGAGGAGGCATCCCGTCTGCGGATTCTGCTTGTCGAGGACAACGACGAGCTGCGCACGATGATGCGCAACATCCTGCAGTCGGAGTATATTGTCTATGAGGCGGCCGACGGATTGGAGGGGTTGGAGCTGGCACGCGAACAGCAGCCCGATCTGGTGATCAGCGATATTATTATGCCGCGTATGGATGGTTTGGAGCTGGTGCGCACGCTGAAGAGCGACACGAACACCTCGCACCTCTCGATTCTGCTGCTCTCGGCCAAGTCGTCGCTCGACGACCGCATTCAGGGGTTGGAGCACGGGGTCGATGACTACCTCCCCAAGCCCTTCCAAGCCTCCTACCTGCTGGCCCGCATCCGCTCGCTCATCACCCGCCGCCACGAGCTGCAACAGCGGCTCCTCTCGCAGATGGTGGCCGACGACATCACGCAGACCGACCCCGAGGAGTATGTCACCCCCGAGGTGCGTTTCCTGCGCCAAGCTACGGCAGTGGTCGAGTCGCACCTCGACGACGAGGATTGGTCGATCGAGTCCTTTGCTACGGAGCTGTGCATCTCGCATACGGTGCTCTATCAGAAGCTGAAGTCGGCCGTCGGCCTCTCGCCCATCGAGTTCATCCGCGAGGTGCGCCTCAAGAAGGCGTGCCAGTTGATCCGCGAGGGGCACCACAACATCGCCTCGATCAGCTATATGGTGGGTTTCTCGGATCCGAAGTACTTTACGCGCGTCTTCAAGAAACGCTTTGGCACCCCGCCGTCGCAATACCCCAAAAAGGGGAAACGATAGACCCGAGGGTAATTCAAAATTTAGAATTCAAAATTAGGCTTGCGCGACCGCTTAAGAAGCGGATTTTGAGGGGCTGCGCGACCCGAAAGGGAGTTTAGGGAATTTAGGGACATTAGCGAGCTTCCCTAACTTCCCTAACTTCCCTAACCTCCCTAAATTCCCTATTTTATAAAGGTATCAAGATTTTTCACAAAAAATATGCAGAAATCAGGTTCTTTGTATTGCATAATACCGAGAAAAGCATTATATTTGCCGTACGGAAATGAGATAAATAACCTACATAAACCTGTAAAGCACTATGAAACAGACAAAAAATGTAAACATCGGTTCGATCGCATTCACCCTTGACGAGGATGCCTACCTCGAGCTGAAGCACTACCTCGACGAGGTGGAGCGTTGTCTGCCGAGCGAAGAGAAGGAGTCGCTCGGCGACATCGAGCGCGGCATTGCCGAGATTCTGCGCGAGAAGTGCTCCTCACCCCTGCGCGTGGTGACGCTCGTCGAGGTCAGGGAGGCGATGGGTCGTATGGGCAAGCCCGAGGATTTTGCCGCCGACGGTCGCCGTCCCGACATTCCGGCCGAGGAGGCCGTCGTGGTGCGCCCGCGCCTCTATCGTTCGCGCACGAACCGTTCGATCGCAGGTGTCTGCGGCGGTTTGGCCGCCTACTTCGTGGTCGATGTGACGCTGTTGCGCCTGATCACCCTTTTTCTGATCCTCTTCGGCGGATTGTCGATCTGGGTCTATATCATCCTCTGGATCATCATTCCCGAGGAGCCGGTACGCAAATAAACCGAAAAAACCAATATCGTTATGACCGAAGAGAATGTAAAAGTGCAGATGCGCAAGGGCATCTTGGAGTACTGCATCCTCGCGATTCTTTCGCGCGGTGCATCCTACGCTCCCCGCATCATCTCGGAGTTGAAGGCCGCCGAGATGATCGTTGTCGAGGGTACGCTCTACCCCATCCTCACACGCCAAAAGAATGCCGGCCTGCTGACCTACCGCTGGGAGGAGTCGCCGCAAGGCCCCCCGCGCAAATACTACTCGCTGACCCCGAAGGGCGAGGAGTTCCTCCGCTACTGGGATCAGGCGTGGATCGAGATGGTGAGCCAAATCGAGGTGATCCGTGGCAAGCGAGAGTAGCTTCGCAGAGCAAAATTCAAAATTAAAAATGCAAAATTCAAAATGAATCTTGTCATCCCGACAGAGCCGAAGGCGACGAGGGATCTTCCTTATTTAGCTGTCAGCGATCAGCTTTTAGGAACAGCGGTAGATTCCTCCGCTAAAGCGTTCGGAATGACACAATAAACATCAAAAAAACTGACAACTCAAAAAAATCCAATCGTTATGAAAAGTTATTTAGTAGCCATGTTGGTAGCCATCGCCGCTACCGTAATGGGAGTCAATGACTCGAATGCCGCACCGAAGCGTCTGAAGGGGAGCGGCGAGATCATCCGCAAGCAGATCGAGTTGCCGGCCTTCCACGCCGTGCAGAGCTCGCGTGCCGTCGATGTCATCTTGGTAGCCGACACGGGGCAACAGAGCACGATCGAGGCCGATGACAATGTAATGGAGTATGTCGTGGCGGAGGTCAAGAACGGCGTGCTGCGCTGCACGATCTCGGATAAGATTCGCACCGTTTCATCAATCCATGTAAAGATCACCGTACCGACCGACGGGAAGCTCTCGTCGCTCAGCGCATCGTCGGCCTCGGAGATCAAGGGCGAGGTGAAGATCACCGGCGCGGAGGTCGATCTCTCGGCCTCGTCCGCCGCCAAGATCAACGCCAAAGTAGAGGCCGATGAGGTCGATGCCGACCTCTCGAGTGCCGCCACGATCAAGGCCGAGGTGTCGGGTGGCAGCTGCTCGATCGAGGCCAACTCGTCGGCCAATTTCAAGGGGACACTCGCCGTGCGCCACTGCGAGGTCGATGCTTCGAGTGCTGCCGATGTCTATTTGGAGGGAGCGGCCCTTTCGTGTGATGTCGAGCTGTCGAGCGCGGCCGATCTGAACGCCACGAAGTTTGCCGTCAAACACTATAAGATCGGAGTTTCGAGCGCGGCCGATGCCGACATTCTCTGCCTCGAGTCGCTCGATGCCGAGGCCTCGAGTGCCGGCGACATCACCTACACGGGCAACTGCACGCAGACGCGCATCTCGCGTTCGAGCGGCGGCAGCATCAAACGCCGCTAACCTGCCCCACCGCAAGACCAATCAAGAACCTCACACATAAAAGAAGAGAAACGCACTATGAACGAAGTCAAGAGATGCAGCCTCTCGGGGATTGCCTTCACGATGGACATCGAAGCCTACAACGAGCTTCACACCTACCTTGAGAGTCTGAAAAAGAGCTATAAAGAGTGCCCCGAGGGGGCGGAGATCGTGGCCGACATCGAGGCACGCATCGCCGAG
The DNA here is from genome assembly GCA_964628945.1 of uncultured Alistipes sp. Classification (GTDB taxonomy): domain Bacteria; phylum Bacteroidota; class Bacteroidia; order Bacteroidales; family Rikenellaceae; genus Alistipes. The sequence continues at coordinate 19,794 of CAZVNR010000019.1, forward strand.
CTGATCCTCACGACACAGGATGCAGGGCGCGTGGTCGAGCTGCCGCTCGTCAAGAACATCATCGCGCAGATGGGCACGGCCGACGAGCTGGCCGCCGAGCAGGAGGAGAACGCGCCGAAGCACTCCGCCTCGGAGCGCAACCCCCGCCGCCTCTACCGCGACACGGAGAATGCCAAGCTGGGCGGCGTGTGTGCCGGCATCGGTCGCTACTTCGACACCGATCCCGTTTGGATTCGCGTGGCACTCTTTCTGCCGATTCTGTTGAGCTGTTTCGGGTGGGTGCCCCTCTTCCACTGGGTATCGCCGATGATGGGCAACCTGTTCGGTGTCTTTGTGATCTGCTATGTGGTGATGTGGTTTGCCATCCCCGTAGCCCGCACGGCACGCCAAAAGCTCGAGATGAACGGCGAGCGCATCACGGTCGATTCGATCTCGCGCACGGCCGCCGCCAACGATCCCGATGCGACGGCCAAGACGGTCGTTGCCGACACGGTTTCGGTCTTTGGCAAGGTGGTGATGGTACTGCTGAAGCTCTTTGCAGGGTTGATCGTCTTTGGTTTGGTAATGGGTGTGGTCGCCCTGCTCGTCGGGCTGATCGCCATCCTTGTCGGATCGCACGAGCTGATCCCGACCGACATCGCCCTCGCCGTTCCGATCTTGGGAATCTTCATCGCACTGTTTCCGATGGTGATGCTGATCTACGCGCTGATGTGCCTGATCGCTTCGCGCCGTCCGAGCGGAAAGGCGATCTTGGCGATCTTCCTGCTGTGGCTCCTCTCGATCATCGGTTGCGCCTCGGTGGCCATTTGGGATCAGACCGTAGCGAAGGCTACGCACCATATCGAGCAGATCAAGGTCGATATTGACGGCGACGATACGACCGTCGGCGAGGTGATCGAGGAGATCAAAGAGACGGGCGAGTACCACGCAAAGGGGAAGATGACGATCGAGATGAACAACTCGAATCAGCCGCAGGAGCTGCCCAAAGAGGCGATCGAGGCCTTCAAAACGCTCGAGAAGATGGAGGGCGTGAAGATCAAGATCGACGGTTCGGAGCAGAATCCGCAGCGCATCACGATCGAGGCCGGCGGACAGCAGATTTTGGATGTTGAGATCAAGGAGTAGGCTATGGTAGGGATTTTAGTCATTCTGTTCGGTATATTGAGCGGCTGTCTGCTCTCGGCACTGGTCGGGATGCTCGGTTCATCGCGCCGCTTGGGGTTTGGTTGGTCGTTTCTGATCAGCTTGATCTTCACGCCGCTCGTGGGTCTGATCTGCGTACTGCTCTCCGACCCGCTCCCCGACTACGAACCGCGCCGCTGGGGGTGCATCGGAACGATCGTAGCGCTGCTCGGCCTCTTGTGCCTGATCGGCTTCCTCATCCTGCTCTTCACGGGCGGATTGGTAGCGGTTGCGGTGTTGATGGCGTAGGCCATCAAAATTCAAAATTTAGAATTTAGAATTAATACTGGTGCGATAAATTCAGTAAGACAGCCGATATGACATTGAACTTGAATCAATTGCAGGTGTTTGTTGGTTTTATGATTTGAATCAAAATGTCATCCCGACGGAGCCGAAGGCGACGAGGGATCCTCCTTATTCCATTGAAAAGCAAGCGTGGACAGAGGAAGATTCCTCCGCTTGCCGCGTTCGGAATGACACGATGATTTTTTTTCGCTCCAGTAGTAATATCGAATTTTTAATCTTTAATTTTTAATTCTTAACTCAAAGTGTTATCTTTGACGAAGATTTTACAACCGAGTTTAGTTATGGCTTCAATTAAGTGTATCGGAATTCTCACATCGGGCGGCGATGCCCCCGGTATGAATGCGGCCATTCGTGCCGTGACGCGCAGTGCAATCTACCACGGCTTCGCCGTAAAGGGCATTATGCGCGGATATAAAGGACTGGTTACCAATGAGATCGTCGATTTCAAATCGGGCAGCGTCAGCAACATTATCCAGCTGGGCGGTACGATCCTCAAGACGGCGCGTTGCCAAGAGTTCACCACCCCCGAGGGGCGCAAGCTCGCCTACGACAACATGGTGGCGGCCGGCATCGATGCGTTGGTTGTGATCGGCGGCGACGGTACGCTCACCGGTGCCAAGATCTTTGCCGAGGAGTTCGATGTGCCGATCATCGGTCTGCCGGGTACGATCGACCGCGATTTGGGTGGCACAGACCACACGATCGGTTACGACACGGCCCTCAACACGATTATGGACTCGGTCGATAAGCTGCGCGACACGGCCTCGTCGCACGAACGCCTCTTCTTCGTCGAGGTGATGGGCCACACGGCGGGCTACCTCGCCCTCTACAGCGCATTGGCCTCGGGTTCGGAGGCGGCGATCATCCCCGAGATGGAGACCGAAGTCGATCAGTTGGGTGAACTGATCAACCACGGCTTCCGCAAAAGCAAAAACTCGGCGATCGTCATCGTGGCCGAGAACCCCGAGACGGGCGGTGCTACGGCACTGGCCGAGCGCGTGAAGAAGGAGTATCCCGAGTACGATGCCCGCGTGACGATCTTGGGTCACATTCAGCGTGGCGGCTCGCCGACGGCGCGTGACCGCATCCTCGCCTCGCGTATGGGCGATGCGGCGGTGCAGGCGATCCTCGAGGGACAGCGCAATGTGATGATCGGCATCCTGAACGGTCAGATCACCTATGTCCCGATCGCCAAGGCGTTGCAGCACCGCAAGCAGATCGACCGCGACCACCTCGAATTAGTCAAGATTTTATCCATCTAACACACTACAAACCAAGCAAATGAAGAGAGTCATCGGCATTGGAAACGCCTTGACCGATATGTTGGTCAATCTCAAATCGGACACCGTACTGGGTCGCTTTAAGTTAGCCAAAGGCTCGATGAGCCTCGTCGATACCGCACTGCAGACCGAGATCTCGCAGTCGGTGGCAGGGCTCCCCTACTCGCTTTCGTTGGGCGGTTCGGCGGGCAACACGATCCGCGCAATGGCTCGCTTGGGCTGCAAAGTCGGTATGATCGGCAAGGTGGGGCACGATACAACGGGTGACTTCTACATCAAGGCGTTGGAGAACCTCGGCGTGGAGCCGATCGTCTTTCGCGGCGAGGAGAAGTCGGGCAAGTGCGTGTCGCTCATCTCGCCCGACGGCGAGCGTACGATGGTCACGCACCTCGGCGCGGCACTCGAGCTGGATGCCCCCGAGATCGAACCGACGATCTTCGACGGTTACGACTGCCTCTATGTCGAGGGCTACTTGGTACAGAACCACGAGTTGATCGAGAAGGCGGCCGCAACGGCGAAAAAGTGCGGCCTGAAGGTGGCGATCGACCTCGCTTCGTTCAATGTCGTGGCGGAGAATCTGGAGTTCCTGCGCCGTCTGGTCAAGGAGTATGTCGATATCGTCTTTGCCAACGAGGAGGAGGCCAAGACCTTCACCTGCGAGGCGGAGCCGGTCAATGCGCTGCAGGCGACCTCGGAGCTGTGCGAGTTGGCCGTGGTGAAGATCGGCACGAAGGGCGCACTGATCAAGCAGGGCGGCGAGGTGGTGCATGTGGGCATCATGGCGGCTGCCAAGCGCGTCGATACGACGGGTGCGGGCGACTTCTACGCGGCCGGTTTTATGGCGGGTCTGTGTCAGGGGCTCACGCTGCGCCAGTGCGGCACGATCGGTGCGATCACGGCCGGTAAGGTGATCGAGGTCGTCGGCACGACCTTCGGCGAGGAGGCGTGGAACGATATTTTCCGTTTGGTGGACAAAGTGAAAACCGAGAAATACCTCTTCTAAAACAGACTGATAAAGATGATGTTACCACTCTTTTTGGGGCGAATCGGCCTCACGGAAATTCTGCTGATCGTGGTGCTTCTGGTGGTGCTTTTTGGTGCCAAGAAGCTCCCCGAGCTGATGCGCGGAATGGGCCGCGGCGTCAAGGCCTTCAAGGATGGCGTCGAGGGCAAGGAGGAGCCAAAAGACGGCGATAAATAGTCGCTGCGAATGGCCGCTCCCACGCCGGATCGGATGACCTTCTTCGAGCATCTCGAAGCCCTGCGCCCCCACTTGATTCGGAGCGCAGTGGTGGTCTGTGTGTTGCTCGTCGCGGCACTCTGCTGCAAAACGCTGTTGGTCGATGGGGTGCTCTTCGGCCCCCTCACGGCCGATTTCCCGACCAACCGCCTCATCAACCTCTTGGCCGAGCGAGCCGGACTGGCCTATCGTGTCACCACCCTCGACACCCTGCAACTGGTCAATACCTCGGTCGCAGGACAGTTCAATCTCCATCTGAAGATCTCGTTTGTCACCGCCTTTGTGCTCGCCCTCCCCTACCTCGTTTGGGAGCTGTGGCGTTTTGTCCGTCCCGCACTCACCGACCGTGAGCGACAGCTCTGCCGCCGTATGGCGTATCGTGTCGTGGGGGCTTCGCTCCTCGGTCTGGCCTTTGGCTACTTCGTCATCGCCCCCCTCTCGGTGAGTTTTCTTACACAATATACCGTGAGCAGTGCCGTAGCGAATCTGATCGACATCCGCTCCTACCTCTCGACCGTGATCGAGGTATCGCTCGCCTGTGCGTTGCTCTTTCAGCTACCGACCGCCGTGCGGCTGCTCACGCATATCGGATGGCTCTCGTCGGAGCTGATGTGCCGCTATCGTCGCCACGCAATCATCCTCTTGGCACTCGTGGCGGCCGTCATCACGCCGCCCGATGCCTTCTCGATGGTGCTCGTACTGTTGCCGCTCACTGCACTCTACGAATACAGCATCCGGATCGCCCGCCGCGCAGAGCGGTAGGAGCCTCTTCTCTCCACCCCTTACCCCCCCCCCTCCAAAAAAAACGAGGAGATTGCCGAAGCAATCCCCTCTTTCCGTGCACCTCACGGGCACACAAGCTATTTAACGGCGTTAACTACTGCCTCGAATGCCTTCGGCTCGTTCATTGCGAGGTCGGCCAAAACCTTGCGGTTCAGGGCGATACCCTTTGCATTGAGCTTACCGATAAACTGCGAATAGGTCATACCGTAAGCGCGAACACCTGCGTTGATACGGGTGATCCACAACGAACGGAATGTACGCTTCTTGAGCTGGCGGTGTGCATAAGCATACTGCAAACCCTTCTCGACCGTATTTTTCGCAACGGTCCATACGTTTCCCCTTGAACCAAAGTTACCCTTGGCAAGTT
>CAZVNR010000020.1:0-24790 GCA_964628945.1 uncultured Alistipes sp.
GTTAGCTGTACTCCAAGCTAGCTTGAGGTCAGCTAACCAACTCGTAGTTTATATTGCCTTCGGCAATTGAAAGACTAAAACCACCAAGCCACTGCAACTCCCGCACGCCTGCGTGCGCAGCCGTTGTTTTTTCTCCGCCAAATTTTTGGCATTGCGCTCGACTTTCACTACCTTCGTCACCATAATTAACGCTACGATGTTTTTGGCTATCTTCTTAACGATCGTTGCCCTCTTGGTCCGGATCGACTACCGGCAGGCGCGCGGCAAAGACCGTCGGCGGTTGGTGCTGCTGATCCTGATCGACACGATCCCCCTTTGGACACTGGCGGCGCTGCTCCTCGACAACACGCCGCCCCTGATGCGCGTGCTTTCGTGGATGACTTGGTGTTGGATGCTCCTCACCCTGCCGCGCCTTGCGGCCTATCTGCTTGCCCGCATCGGTCTGCGCCGCATCGGGTATGTGGTGGCGATGGTCGTTACCCTTGCGCTGATCTGGGGCGCGACGGTCGGTCGTAAACGGTTGGCTGTAAACGAAGTGGAGGTCTGCTCGCCCAACCTCCCCGCGGCCTTCGACGGCTATCGTATCGCCCACTTCTCGGATCTGCATCTCGGTATGCTGGTCGATACCGAGGCGGAGGTGGGGCAGTTGGTCGCCCGCATCAACGAACTGAACCCCGATTTGGTCTGCTTCACAGGTGATCTGGTGAACATCCGCCACACGGAGTTGGACAGCGTGGCGACGGCCCTGCTGATGCAGATCGAGGCCCCTGTTGTGTCGATCTTGGGCAACCACGACCTCGGCACCTACATCCGTGATTCGGTGGCTCTGCCCGCTGCAGTCAGCCGCGAACGGCTTGTGGAACAACAGCGTGCGATGGGGTGGAGGTTGCTCGATAATCAGACGATCTACCTCCGCCGTGCGGGGGATTCGCTCTCGCTCTCGGGTATCTCGTTCGACCCCGATCTGAAAAAGGATCGCCACAGCGCGACCCTCCCCCTGACGGACGACAACCGCACCTACCGCGCTGTTCCCGACTCGCTCTACAACATTACGCTTGTCCATGTGCCGCAACTTTGGGGGCAGATCCTCGAGCGCGGTTACGGCGATCTGACCCTCGCGGGGCATGTTCACGCGATGCAGATGAAGTTCCGCACGGGTACGGGGCGCGGTTGGTCGCCGGCGGCGTGGATGTACGACCGCTGGAGCGGCCGCTACGACGAGCAAGGGAGCACGCTCTATATCAACGACGGTATCGGCTATGTGGGCTACCCGTCGCGCCTCGGTGCCGATCCCGAACTCACCTTAATCACCCTCCGACGATGCGAATAACCCTCTCTTTTGCCACGACGGCCGACGGCTATCTGGACGACAACACCCCCGAACGGCTGATCCTCTCCTCGAAGGAGGATTGGGACGAAGTGTACCGCCTGCGTACGGCGTGCGATGCGATCTTGGTGGGTGCCGAGACGGTGCGCCGCGACAACCCCTCGTTGCGCGGGGTGGCTACGCGCGTAACCCTGACACGCTCCGGTGCGCTCGATCCTTCATTGCGCCTCTTTACGACGGGCGACGGGCGACGGATCGTCTTCTCGCCGCGCCCCCTGCCGCAACTCGACGGTTTGGCCGAGGTGGTTGTCCTCGCGGAGCCGATCACGGCGGCGGCTGTGGCGGTTGAACTGGAGCGGCACGGTATCAGGCACCTCTTGGTCGAAGGGGGTGCCGAGATCCTCGGGATGTTCCTGCACGAGGGGTTGGCCGATACGGTGCGTGTGGCCGTGCGACCCGATTTGGTAGTGGGTGCCGAGCGTGGCGGTGCCCGTTTCTGCTATGCAGCACCGCGCGAAGCGATCGCCCGCAAGGAGGAGTTGGGCGGGGTGGAGGTGACCACCTATACGCTCCGTGCGGATCGCAGTGAGGAGGAGCTGCGGTGGCTCGATCGCGCGATCGACGAGAGCCGGAAGTGCCCCGTCTGCAACAGCTGCTACCGCGTGGGTGCGGTGATCCGAACCGCCGACGGACAGACTTTTACGGGCTATACGCACGAAACCTCCCCGACCCACCACGCCGAACAGGAGGCGATCCTCAAGGCGCGTGCGGCGGGTATCGAACTCGGCGGCGCGACGATCTTCAGCTCGATGGAGCCCTGCTCGAAACGCGCCAGCGAACCCGAGAGCTGCACCGAACTGATCCTGCGCCACGGCTTCCGACGGGTCGTTTTTGCCTGCTACGAACCCGACTGCTTCGTGCGGTGCGAGGGGGCGTTGTGCCTGCGGCAGGCGGGGGTGGAGGTGTGTGTCTATACGGAGCGGCGCGAGGCGGTCTTGGCCGTCAATGCCCATCTGTGGGGTGAACGATCCGATTCGTCCGAATCATAAACCAAACAGCCATACGGGGCAATCGTTGCCCGATTCTCGCAGGGCGGGGAGTGTATGAAACGCATCACACTCCTCGCCCTTTTTGGGGCGGTACTCTGCACCCCCTCGGAGCGTACGACGGCACAGACCCTGACGCTCGAGGAGGCACTTGTTCGCACGCTGACCGAAAATCCTGCACTGCAGGCGGCGCGGTGGGCCGAAGAGGCGGCCGACCGCGAACGACAGGCCGCCATCGGACTGCGTGCCCCCGAGGTGGGGGTAACGGGCAGTTACCTGCACCTGAATCGGGCGGTCGGCATCGACCTCAATCACCTGAAACAACCCCTCTCAGCGCTGCTGCCGAGCGGTTCGCTGCCGTTGGTGGGCGAACTGCTCGAACCGCTGATGCAGGCGGAGTGGAGCCTGCCGCTCCAACGCCGCAACTTCGGCTCCGTGGTGGGGTATGTGACCCTCCCCGTCTGGATGGGTGGCCGTATCAATGCCGCCAACCGTGCCGCCCGATTGAACCTCGCCGTCGCACGGAGTGAGGGGCGACAAACCGAACAGCAACTGATCACCGAGCTAATCGAACGCTACTACGGCTTGGCGTTGGCACAACGGGTTGCGATGGTGCGCGAAGAGGCTGTGCGGGCGATGCAACGCCACTTGGAGGATGCCCTCGCCCTCGAACAGAACGGCGTGATTGCGCACGCCGACCGGCTCTATGTCGAGGTGAAACGCGCCGAGGCGCAACGGGCCTTGGAGCAGGCCGAGCTCGAGATCGCCACGCTCCGCCGCGCCCTCTCCACAACCCTTGGATCGACGATGGCCGTTGATCCCGTGACCCCGCTCTTTGTGGTGGACGACCTCCCCTCGGTGGCGCACTTCCGCGCCCTTGCCGAGGCGGCCAATCCGCAACTCGACCGCCTGCAACTCGATCGCCGCTTGGCCGAGGAGGGGGTGCGAATCCGTCGTGCCGACTTTCTGCCCGAGGTGGTGGTGGGCGGTGCGGGGGTGCTCTTTCAAGACCACCTCTCGGAGCTGATACCGCGCGGTGTGGTGGGGGTTGGCGTGCGCATTCGGCTCTTCAACGGCTTGAATCGTGAATACCGCTACGCTGCCGCCAAAGCGGTGGTGCGCCGCATCGAAGAGCTGCAGACGAAGGCGGGCGACGAGGTTACGCTCTTGGTCGAGATGCGCTACAATGCACTCGTCGAGGCACGCACGCGCTTCGGCTCGTTGGCCTCGTCGCTCCGCTTTGCCGAGGAGTATCGGCGGATGCGCCAAACGGCTTTCCGTGAGGGGGTGGGCGGAGCGACCGAACTGATGGATGCCGAGGTTGAATTGGCCGCGATCCGAGTCGAACGACTGGAGGCGGCCTATCGGTTTGTCTGCGCACTGGCACAACTCTTGGAGGCGGCAGGCGTGAGCGACACCTTCACCGACTACCTCACGGGCGGCGGCGGTGCGGTTCATCTTTTAAGCGACGAAAGCGTATGAAACAGCGAGAGGCAATCGGTTTGGTGGCGGCGTTGGCGATAGTTGCCGTCGTGACGGTCGGGGTGGGACTTTGGCTGCGCCGTCCCGCGACGGAGTGGGTCGAGGGGGAGGTGACCTGCACCTCTTACCGCCTCGCCTCGAAGGTGGCGGGTCGGATCGATACGCTGTGGGTTGCGGAGGGCGATCGGGTTGAACGAGGCGCACCGCTCTACACCCTCTCTACGCCCGAACTGCAGGCGAAACTGCAACAGGTCGAGGCGTTACGGCGTGCCGCCGAGGCGATGGATGCGATGGCCGAGGCGGGTGCTCGCCGCCAACAGATCGAGGCGGCACGCAGCCTGTGGCAACGCGCCGAGGCGGGGTTGGTGCTGGCCGAGAAGAGCTACACCCGTGCCGAACGGCTCTTTGCGGCGGGGGTGATCCCGCAACAGCAGCTCGACGAGGCGACCGCCGAACGCGATGCCATGCGTGCCTCGGTTGCGGCGGCCTATGCCGAATACACTCTCGCTCGGGCGGGCGCACGGCGCGAAGAGCGCGAAGCGGCCGCGGCGAAGGTGAGCGAGGCGCAGGGGGCGGTCGAGGAGGTGATGCGCTACCTTGCCGATGCCCGCATCACGGCACCCGTTTCGGGCGAAGTGGTGACCGTTGCCGCCGAGGTGGGGGAGCTGGTCGGGGTGGGCTATCCGGTCATCACGCTCCTCGATCGAGCGGATGTGTGGGTCGCGCTCCATATCCGCGAGGATCAACTGCCGGCGGTGCGGATCGGAAGCCGCTTGACGGGGTATCTCCCCGCGCTCGACCGCACGATCCCCCTGCGGGTGACCTACATCGCCCCCGAGGCTGACTTTGCCACTTGGCGGGCAACCCGCGCCGAGGGCGGCTTCGATCTGCGCACCTTTGCCCTCCGAGCCCGTCCCGAGGAGCAGGAGGAGGGGTTGCGTGCCGGTATGAGTGTCTGGATTGATTGGCGTACGATCGAGCGATGAGTGGTTGGTGGGGTGTTGTGGGGCGTGTGGTGCGCCGCGAGGTACGCCGGATCGTGCATCGTCGGCTCTATCGGGCGTTGCTGACCGTGTTGCCGCTCGGGGCGATGCTCTTCTTTGTCGCCCTCTTTCGTACGGGCGGGGTGCACGATCTGCCGCTTGCGCTCATCGACCGCGACCATACGCCCCTCTCGCGTCAAACGGCTGCGATGATCGAGATGACCCCTGCCGCCGCGATCACCCACACCCCGACCACGACCGACGAGGCGTTGCAACTGATCCGTCGCGGGCGTGTGCGCGGCTTGGTGGTGATCCCTGCGGGGTTCGAGCGGAGCGTGCTGGCGGGGCGCACGGCGACGGTCGGCAGCTGGCTCTCGGGGGCGAATCTGACCACCAACGGTCTCTTGGCCGCCGATCTGCAACAGGTCGTTCAGACCCTCTCGGTCGCCACGCAACTCGAACGCTTTGCGGCACGCGGTGTGGCGGCCGATGCGGCGATGGCCGAGGCGATGCCGATTCGCTTCGAGCGGCACATCCTCTTCAATCCCTACATCAACTACGGCTACTACCTCGCCCCGAGCTTTATGGCGATGATGCTGCTGATCTTTACGCTGATGGCGACGATCTACGCCGTCGGGACGGAGCTGCGCGAGGGGAGTGCGGTGCAGTGGTTGGCGGCGGCCGAGGGGCGTATGGGGGCTGCGCTCATCGGAAAGTGCCTCCCCGTTGCGCTGGCAATGCAGCTCGTCGGGGTGGGGATGGTGGTGCTCTTGGTGCGGGTGGTCGGCGTGCCGCTCAACGGTTCGGTTGCATTGCTGCTGTTGGCTACGACGCTCTTGATCGCCGCCTACCAAGCGATTTCGATCCTGCTTGTTGCCGTGACGCGCGACCTGCGCTTGGCTCTCTCGCTCGGGGGCGGCTACGGCGTGCTGGCCTTCACCCTCTCGGGGCTGACCTTCCCGCGTATAGCGATGGTTGAACCGATGGCGTGGTTGGGCGAACTCTTCCCCTTTACCCCCTACACCGACCTGTTGCTCGATCAGCTCCTGCGCGGTGCACCGCCGACAACCGCTCTGCGACCGCTCGTGCAGCTGCTCCTCTTTGCGGTGGTTCCGTTGGTGGCCGTACCGCGCCTCGAGCGTGCCTGCCGCGATGCGACCTATTGGTATAAAATCTGATCCCCTACGATGCGCCGATTCGCTCCTCTTCTGTTGCTTGCCCGCACCCCCTTCGGGCGTGTGCTGCGGCTTGAACTGCACCGCATCCGCTCCGATCGCGGGGTGCTGCTTGTCCTCTTCGGAGCACCGCTGATCTACGCGCTGCTCTACTCCTCGGCCTATGCGCCGCAGCGGGTCGAGCAGATCCCGATTGCGGTGGTCGATGAGAGCCAAACCCCGACCAGCCGCCGTGTGGTACGGTGGGTGGCGGCCGAGGAGGCGTGCCGCGTGGTGGCCGAACCACGCTCGATGGGCGAGGCCGAGCAACTTCTCTACGACCGCACGATCTACGGCATCCTCTATCTTCCCGCCGACTTCGATCGCCGCCTTGCGGCGGGGCGCGAAGCGACGGTGTCGCTCTATATGGACGGAAGTTACCTCCTGATCTACCGTGCGCTCTTCGAGGCGTGGGTCGATCTGCTCGATACGATGGGGGCGGAGATCGAACTGCGACGACTGCACGCCGAGGGGGTTGAACTGCAACAGGCCGACGAGGCGGTGCAGCCGATCCGCTATGCGCAATACGACCTCTTCAACCCCGATTTGGGCTATGCTACCTTTGTGATGCCGGCCGTCTTGGTGCTGATTCTGCAACAGACACTGCTGATTGCGATCGCCATGGTGGGCGGGCGTTGGCGCGAGGAGGGGCTGTACCGCACGCTCGCCTGCGATCCGCGCCGCCGCATCCGTTCGACGACGATCGTGGCGGGGCGCACGACGGCCTACCTGCTGGCCGAGCTCCCCGTCGTGCTCTATCTCTTCGGGGTACACGCGCCCCTCTTCGGCTATCCGATGCGGGGCAGTGGGCTGACGATGGGGGTGCTGATGCTGCTCTATGTCGTGGCGGTCGTGCTCTTGGGAGTCGCCTTCTCGACCCTCGTTCGCCGTCGTGAAACGCCGCTTATGCTGCTCTTTTGGACCTCGATCCCGCTTCTGATGGTGAGCGGCCTCTCCTTCCCGCGCGAGGCGATGCCCCGATCGCTCTACGCCCTCGGACAACTCTTCCCGAGCAGCCACGCCATCGATGCGGTCGTCCGCCTCGAAACGATGGGTGCCTCGGCCGCCGAACTGCAACGCGAGCTGACGGCACTGGCCGTACAACTGCTCCTCTTCGCCCTCCTTGCCTGTGGCGCAGTGGGACGAAAAGTGCGGAAGAGATCAAAAAAAAGTGATTGATTCGTGGTTGGTTAGCGATGGGCTAAAACCTCCTCGCGGAGCTTCTGCAACTCGTACATCCGATCGCGGTAGCGGGCGGCGGCCAAGAAATCGAGCGACTTGGCGGCACGCTCCATCTCCTCGCGGGCCCGTTCGATCAGGTGCTCCAACTCCTCGCCCGTGGCGGAGTGCAACCCCGTCTGCGGCGTACCGGCCGAGTAGTCGCGCTCGACATCGGCCGCCATGGCGTAGTGATCCTCGGTCAGTCGGTGGGCGACGAGATCGACCCCCTCGCTGCTCTTCGCGGCGAGCAGTGTGCTCTGTCCCGTACCGCTGCGCTGTGCCCGCTTGGGCAGCATCTCGTGCTCGCGGTCGAAGCGCACCTGCTTTTCGCGGCGGCGGTTCGCCTCCTCGATTGCCCGCCGCATCGAGTCGGTGCAGACCTCGGCGTAGAGGATCGCCTTCCCCTCGGCGTGGCGTGCTGCACGACCGGCGATCTGCGTGAGCGAACGCACATTGCGCAGGAAGCCCTCCTTGTCGGCATCGAGAATCGCCACCAACGCCACCTCCGGCAGATCCAACCCCTCACGCAGCAGATTGACACCGATCAGCACATCGAACATCCCCGCCCGCAGATCCTCCAAGATCTGCACGCGCTCGAGCGTATCGACATCGGAGTGGATGTAGCGGTTGCGGATTCCCACGCGATCGAAGTATTTTGAGAGCTCTTCGGCCATCCGCTTCGTGATGGTCGTGACCAGCACCTTGTCGTCGTTCTTGGCGCAACGGTCGATCTCGGCGATCAGGTTGTCGATCTGATTCTCCGTGATGCGCACCTCTAACGGCGGATCGACCAACCCTGTCGGGCGGATCAGCTGCTCGACCACGACCCCCTCGCTCTTGATCAGCTCCCAATCGGCCGGCGTGGCACTCACATAGATCGAGGTGCCCTGCAACAGCTCAAATTCGGGGAAGGTGAGCGGACGGTTATCCTTTGCGGCGGGGAGGCGGAATCCGTACTCCACCAGATTCTCCTTGCGGGCGCGGTCGCCACCAAACATCGCGTGCACCTGCGGCAGCGTGACATGGCTCTCATCGACCACCAAGAGGTAATCCTTCGGGAAATAGTCCAACAGACAGAAGGGGCGCGAGCCCTCGGCGCGACCGTCGAAGTAGCGCGAGTAGTTCTCGATGCCCGGGCAGTAGCCCAACTCCTTGATCATCTCCAGATCGTACTCCACGCGCTGCTTGATGCGCTGCGCCTCCATCATACGACCCGCCTGCTCGAAAAAGGCGATCTGTCGGCCCAGATCGAGGTAGATCTGCTGTACGGCTTGGTGGATGCGCTCTTTGGTCGTGACAAAGAGGTTGGTGGGGTAGAAGGTGACGCTCTCGAGCGCGGCGATGCGCTGCCCCGTAGCGGGGTCGATCGAGTAGATCGCCTCGATCTCGTTGTCGAAGAAGAGAACGCGGAAACACTGGTTGCCGAACTCACCAAAGGCGGCCATAATATCGACCGTATCGCCGTTTACGCGGAAGGTCGCCGGCTCCAAGTCGCGCTCCGTGCGCGTATAGAGTGCCTCGACCAAGCGGTAGAGAAACTGCTTGTAGTTGAGCACCTGCCCCACCTCGATCCGGATCGCCGTCGCGTGAAAATCGGCCGGATTGCCGCACCCGTACAGACACGATACGCTCGATACGACGATCACGTCGCGCCGCCCCGAGAGGAGCGTGGCGACCGTGTGCAGTCGCAGCTGTTCGATCTCGGCGTTGATCGAGAGATCCTTTTCAATGTAGGTGTCGGTCGAGGGGAGATAGGCCTCGGGCTGGTAGTAGTCGTAGTACGACACGAAGTACTCGACGGCATTCTCGGGAAAGAAGTTCTTGAACTCGCCGTAGAGCTGCGCCGCAAGGGTCTTGTTGTGGCTCAAGACGAGGGTCGGACGGTTCAGCTCCTTGATCACATTGGCCACCGTAAAGGTCTTGCCCGATCCGGTCACGCCCAACAGCGTGTTGTGCTGCGAGCCGCTGCGAATCGCGCCCGTAAGCTGTGCGATCGCTTCGGGCTGATCCCCCATCGGGGCGTAGTCGGATACCAGTTTGAACTCCATCTTCTCGTTGCCTGAACGACAAATGTACGAAAAAAAGTAGATTGTCGCCCTCGAAACGCAAAAAAAGGGGCCGAAATTGCGAAACATCGAGAAAAAACCGCATTTTTCGGGCTGCGGTTTTCTCTTTTCACTTTATTTTTCTATCTTTGCGTGCTATTATGGTTTGGAGTGTCAAATCAAAATAAATAAACATAAAAACAAACAATTAAATTAAAAAAATGCAAAGCAAAGGTTTTATTAAACTCGTAGCTGCGTTGCTGGCCGTAGCATGTGCCTATCAGCTCATGTTCACCTTCAAGACGCGCGGTGTAGAGAAGAAGGCAGCCGAGTATGCTGCCGCGTTCCCCCTCGCCGAACAGGCCGAGGCTGAACAGCACTACCTTGATTCGATCCAGAATCTGCCGGTGTTCAATTTGGGCTTCAAGCAGTTCACCTACAAGGAGTGCAAAGAGAAAGAGTTGAATTTGGGTCTTGACCTCAAGGGCGGTATGAATGTGATGCTCGAGGTTCAGGTGGAGGATGTCGTGAAGGCTTTGGCCGGCGACAGCGCACAGGACCCCGCCTTCGTGACGGCTATCGAGGAGGCCAACGCCAACCTCAAGAGCGGTGCTTCGAAGGATTATATCGCCGACTTTGTCGATATCTATGAGCGTCAGACCAACAACGGTTCGCTGGCCGTGATCTTCGTCAGCCCCGATCGCAAGGATATCACGCTCGAGAGTTCGAACGAGGAGGTTGAGAAGGTGCTCAAGCGCGAGACCGAGGCCGCAATCGCCGCTTCGTTCAATGTGCTGCGCAGCCGTATCGACCACTTCGGCGTAACGCAGCCCAACATCATGCGCCTGCCGAACTCGAACCGTATTCTGATCGAGTTGCCGGGTGTGAAGGAGCCGCAGCGCGTGCGTAACCTCTTGCAGGGTACCGCATCGTTGGAGTTTTGGACGACCTACAGCGCCAACGAGGTGATCCCCGCATTGGCCGAGGCCGATCGTTACCTCAAGTCGGAGCTTGCCGCTGCCGCCGCTGCCGCTGCGGAGGAGCAGGCCGAGGAGCCGAAGGGTGAGGGTCTGTTGGCCGAGGTAGCCGAGGGTGTTGCTGCCGAGGAGGCTGTTGAGGCCGGGACGGGTCGCTACGACCGCGAGCGCAACCCGCTCTTTGCCGTGCTCGATCCCGCATTTGCCGGTGGCGCTGCCATCGGTGCCGCCTATAAGGCCGATATGGCAACCGTTGAGGAGTACCTCTCGATGCCCGCCGTGCGCGAGTTCTTCCCCGCCGACATCGACTTCAAGTGGGCTGTAAAGGGTGATGACCACATGGATGGTCGCTACCAGCTCTTCGCTATCCGCGTAGCTACGCCCGACGGCAAGGCTCCGCTGGATGGTTCGGTGATCACCGAGGCGCGCGAGCAGTATGCACAGATGGGTGCTACGGCCGAGGTTTCGATGACGATGAACGCCGAGGGTGCACAGGAGTGGGCACGCCTGACGGGCGAGAACATCAACAAGAGCATCGCCATCGTCTTGGACGGCTATGTTTACTCGGCTCCCAATGTATTGAGCAAGATCGATCGCGGTGTTTCGCAGATCACGGGCGACTTCACGATTCAGGAGGCCAAGGACCTCGCCAATGTGTTGAGCTCGGGTAAGGTTCCCGCTCCCGCCAAGATTATTCAGGATACGGTCGTAGGTCCGTCGCTGGGTCAGGAGTCGATCAACGCAGGTATGATCTCGTTCCTGATCGCCTTCCTGCTCGTGCTGCTCTATATGGGTCTGTTCTATAAGACGGCAGGTTGGATGGCCGACCTCGCTCTGTTGACCAATGTCTTCTTGCTGATGGGTATCCTCGTATCGTTCGGTGCCGTGCTGACCCTGCCGGGTATCGCCGGTATCGTGCTGACGATGGGTATGGCTGTGGATGCCAATGTGATTATCTACGAGCGTATCAAGGAGGAGTTGCGTGGCGGTAAGGGTCTCTCGCTCGCCATCAAGGATGGTTTCTCGAAGGCCTACTCGGCGATTATCGACGGTCAGCTGACCACGATCATCACCGGTATCGTCCTCTTCGTCTTTGGTACGGGTCCGGTTCAGGGCTTCGCTACGACGCTCGTGATCGGTATCGTGACCTCGTTCCTTACGGCCGTATTTATTACGCGTCTGTTGCTGGAGTGGGTGGTTGCCAAGTGGGGCAATGTTACCTTCTCGCGCAAGTGGTCGGAGAACTTCCTTACGAATACGAAGATCGACTTCCTCTCGAAGCGTAAGGCCGCTTATATTACGGTTGCCGTTGTGTTGGCACTCTCGTGCGTATCGTTCGTCGTGCGTGGTTTGAACCTCGGCGCCGAGTTTACGGGTGGTCGTGCTTATGTGGTTCGTTTCGATCAGGCTGTTTCGGCCGAGGATGTTCGTCAGAATTTGGTGGCCGAGTTCGCCAAGATCGAAGGCGCCGATCAGGCTTCGATCTCGTATGAGGTAAAGCAGTACGGCGGCGAGAACCAGATGCGTATCGTAACGCAGTACCGCTACGACGACACGTCGGAGGAGGCTACGGCCGATGTGGAGAAGATCCTCTACAACGCAATGAAGGGTCTTTATACCTATGATATTACCTTCGAGCAGTTCCGCGACACGCAGACCGACATCAACGGTATTCTGAATGCTGACAAGATCGGTCCCTCGATCGCCAAGGATACGACATGGAACGCCATCTACTCGGTGATCTTCTCGCTCGTTGCCATCGGCCTCTACATCACCTTCCGCTTTAAGCGTTGGCAGTGGGCTTCGGGTGCTACGATTGCACTGGCCGTGAACGCCTTTATGATTATCGGTGTATTCTCGATCTTCTACGGTCTGTTGCCGTTCAACCTCGAGGTGAACCAAGCCTTCATCGCCGCTATTCTGACGATCATCGGTTACGCGATCAACGATACGGTGGTGGTATTCGACCGTATCCGCGAGTTCTTGGGTATCTATCCGAAGCGTCCTTTCTATGAGAATGTGAACAACGCCGTGAACACGACCCTGTCGCGTACGATCAACACTTCGGCTACGACGCTCGTCACGCTGATCGCCATCTTCCTCTTCGGTGGTGAGACGATCCGCGGCTTCATCTTCGCCCTGATCCTCGGTGTCTGCATCGGTACGGCTGCTACGATCTTCGTGGCTACGCCGATCGCCTACGACCTGATGGCAAAGGCTGACAAGACGAAGGTTGCCAAGAAGTAAGCCCTATAATAAATTAGGTAAGCGAACGGAGGTCTGCTCGACAATTCTTGTCGGGCAGCCTCTTTTTTTGGGGGTGTTCTGTGCCATTTTTGCAAGAATTGATTAACTTTGTACAACCAATAATGTGTTCGAGATGATGGAGAAGATTCTGAAGTGGATGCGCCAATATGTGTCGGCAGTCTATATCGTGCTCTTGGTGGCCTCGTTCGTGCTGTGGTTCATCGCCAAGTTGAACTACACCTACACCACCGAGCAGGTGATCCGTGTCAATATTGCCGGTGAGCAGATCCCCGTGACCTGTGTGGTTGAGGGGATCGGTACGAACCTCTTTGGCTACCGTGTCTATAACGACCGCGTGCTGCGCATCCCCCTCTCGGAGCTGCGTACGAGCTGCTCGGCCGAGGAGGAGCACTTCGGGCGGCTGATCATCGAGCCGCAGTCGTTGCAGAACGCCATCTCGGTACGCTGCACCGACATCAAGATCATCTCGGTCGGCTCCATTCCCACGATCGCAAACCCCGACCGGTAGGATGTTTAAGGTCGGTATTACGGGGGGCATCGGGAGCGGTAAGAGTACGCTCTGCCGCCGCTTTGCTGCTCGCGGCGTGGCGGTCTATGATACCGATGCCGCAGCCAAGCGGCTGATGAACGACGATGCGGCGTTGCGCCGTGCGATCTGCGACCGCTTCGGAGCAGAAAGCTACACGGCGGAGGGGCTGAACCGCAGCTATTTGGCCGAACGGGTTTTTGGTGATGCGGAGAAGCGCAGGGCACTCAATCGGTTGGTACATCCCGTCGTGATCGCCGATTTCGAGCGGTGGGCCGAAGAGCAGCAGGGCGACTATGTGGTTTTGGAGAGCGCGATCCTCTTCGAGGCGGGGCTGGCCGACCATTTGGACTGCATCGTGGCGGTCTTGGCACCCGAAGGCGTGCGCATCGAACGCGCCATGCAGCGCGACGGCGCGAACGAGGAGCAGATCCGCAGCCGTATGGCGGCGCAAATGGGCGATGATGAGCTGCGCGACCGCTCGGATGTGGCGGTGGTCAATCTCTTCGAGGAGGAGTTGGATGCAACGGTGCAGGAGTTGGATCGCCGTTTTAAGCTACAAGCAAACAATGAATTACGATAGCCGAAAAGCATACCGTCGCGCCGTGATGGGGATTGTGAACTGCACCCCCGACTCCTTCTTTACGGGGGGAGGCCGCGTGCCGTCGCCCCGTGCGATAGAGAAGGTGATCATCAAACACCTCCTCGGCGGAGCCGACATCATCGACATCGGCGGCTGTTCGACACGCCCTTATGCCGACGAAGTGCAGCTTGAGGAGGAGTGGCGACGAGTGCGGCGCGGTCTGCGTGCTGCGGAGCGCATCTTTCGGGAGTGGGGACAGTATCCTGCGCTCTCGGTCGATACCTTCCAAAGCGAGGTGGCACGCCGCGCGATCGAGGAGTTCGGCGTGGAGATCATCAACGATGTGACGGGCGGCGCGTATGACGAGCAGATGTACCCGCTCATTGCCGAGAAGGGGGTGCGCTATGTGGCGATGCATATGCGCGGCACACCACAGACGATGATGTCGCTGACCGACTACGCGCATGTGGCAAAGGATGTGACGGAGGCGTTGCAGGAGCGTGTCGCGCAGATGCGCGAGGCGGGGATCAAGGATCGACAGATCATCCTCGACCCGGGCTTCGGTTTTGCCAAGACACAGGTGCAGGAGTATCGCCTGCTCGACGGCTTGGATCGGCTTGTGGCGTTGGGCTATCCCGTCTTGGTGGGCATTTCGCGCAAGTCGATGATCACCTCGGCGATCCATGTCGATAAGGGTGACTGCCTTCCGGCAACGACCGCCCTGCATTGGGAGCTGTTGCGCAAGGGCGCCGATATCCTGCGCGTGCACGATGTCGGTGAGGCGCGGCAGGTGGTCGATATGTACAACTACTACGAAGAGCTTATTCACGGATGATACAGGTCAAGAATCTACACAAACGCTTCGGCGAGGTCGAGGTGCTGAAGGGCGTATCGTTGGAGGTACGGCGCGGCGAGCTGATCTCGGTGGTCGGTGCCAGCGGTGCGGGCAAGACGACCCTGTTGCAGCTGATCGGCACCCTCTCGCGTGCCGACGAGGGGCAGGTGTTGATCGACGGGACGGATGTGGCGACCCTCTCGGAGGAGGCGTTGGCGCGTTTTCGTAACCAAAAGATCGGTTTTGTCTTCCAATTCCACCACCTGCTGGCCGAGTTTTCGGCACTGGAGAATGTCTGCATTCCGGCACTCATCGCCGGACGACCGCGCCGCGAGGTGGAGCGCGAGGCGGCCGAGCTGCTGCGGATGATGCAGCTCGAGGAGCGTTTCGACCATAAACCGTCGCAACTCTCGGGCGGCGAGCAACAGCGCGTGGCGATTGCGCGTGCGCTGATCAATCGTCCGGCGGTGCTGTTGGCCGACGAGCCTTCGGGCAACCTCGACAGCCGCAACCGCGAGGAGATCCACCGCCTCTTCTTCGAGCTGCGCGATCGGTTGGGGCAGACGATCGTGATCGTTACGCACGACGAGCGACTGGCCGCCACGACCGACCGCTGCATCACCCTCTCCGACGGTCGCATCCTCTAAATTTCTCCGCTCCCGTGTCCGAATTTCGCTTCAAACAGTTTGCCGTGCGCCAAGATGATACCCCGATGAAGGTGGGTACCGACGGCGTGCTGCTCGGGGCGTGGGTCGATCTTCGCGCGACCGACCGCCGCATCCTCGACATCGGTACGGGAACGGGGGTCATTGCGCTGATGTTGGCGCAACGCACCACCGAGGTCGTGATCACGGGACTGGATGTCGCCTCCGTCGAAGAGGCGCGATTCAATGCCGCGCGAACGGCGTGGTGTGACCGCCTCCGATTCGAGCAGTGCGCCGTGCAACAATTCGAGAGCGAACCGTTTGACCTTGTGGTCAGTAACCCGCCCTTCTTTACCGAGTCGCTCCTTTGCCCCGATGCGGGGCGCACAACCGCCCGTCACACCGTCACGCTCCCCTTCGAGGAGCTGCGCGATGCCGTGCTGCGCCTGATGAGCGCAACGGGTCGCTTTGCCGTTGTCCTGCCGGTGACCGAATACGATCGTTTTGAGCAGATTTGCGCCGGCTTGTTGGTTGCTACGCGCCGAACCGAGGTGCGCACCACGCCGCGCCACGCGGCCAAGCGTGTCTTGGTCGAGATGCAACGCCCCGAGGCGGTCACAACCCCTTGCCAAACGGATGAACTGCTGATCGGAACGGGCCTGCACGAGGAGTACACCGACGCCTATCGCCGTCTGACGGGCGATTTCTACCTTAAATTCTAACGCACGATTTACCCCAAAAAGAGACCGATATGAAACGACTTTTGATGACTGTTTTTGTGCTTGCAACGGTAGCCGTTGCGGTCTTTTTTCTGCTGAACGGTAAGCCGAAGCAACCCGCGATTCGGCTCCATATCATCGGCGACTCGACGATGGCCGACTATGTCGAGAATACGACCCGCACGCGCGGTTGGGGCGAGGTGTTGCAGGAGTTCTTCGCTCCGGAGGTCGAGGTGGTGAACTATGCCCGCGGCGGCCGCAGCTCGCACTCTCGTTCACGATCGAGGGCGAGGTAGCCTACCGTGTGGCTTGCGCCTACGGCAAAGACTTCTATCCGCGCACCGATCTGGGCGAACTGCAGACACCCCTGAAGGAGCGCCGTCGGGTGACCCTTCCGATGAATGTACTGCTTCAGGCGGGGCAGCAGCTCCATCTCCGCCTCTTCCCGTGGAGTACCGAGGAGCGCCGCAACCTGCACTTCGAAGTGGGGGAGTGGCAGATCGACGGCGTGGAGCTCAAATAGCCCCAGTTCGTGCGATTTTGGCGGCGGAATTTTGCTGTTTGTAAATTTTCTGCTAAATTTGTCAATTCAACGAAAGCTATGCGCTTATGAAACGGATCTTTTTTAGCCTTTTGCTGACCCTTGCCACGATGGCCGTGTCGGCACAGAATCCCTACTTTGCCCTGCTGGGTGTCGTGACCGATACAGAGGGCCATACGACCTATCGTCAGCCCCGCACAACGCTTGCGGTCGATCTGACGGTTGAGTGCAGTTGCGCCATCGCCGGCCCCTATGCCCGCTATGCGCAGAAGTGCTTGGGGATGCGTGCGCCGCTGACGGATCGGATCGAGTGGCGCATCGTCGATGCCGATGTGGCGTTGGTGGAGCAGGATGCCGCACTCTATGCGCAGGAGCTGCCTGTCCAAAAACAGGAGCAGCGCAGCTGGGCGGTGGCCGATACCGACTTCGCCGCGTTTGGTGTCGAGCGGAGCAACGCCCTCTCGCTGACCGACGAAGAGATGGCACAGGCGGCCGCTACGCGCCTCTTCTCGCTGCGCCACCACCGTCAGGAGCTGATCACGGGCGAGGCGGGTGAGAATGTCTTTGGTGCCGGCCTACAGGCTGCACTCGACGAGATCGCCCGTCAGGAGCAGGAGCTGTTGGAGCTCTTCTTGGGCAAGGAGGTGACCACCACCACTTCGCACCGTTACCTGATCAATCCCGATGCCGCGAAACTGCAATATCTGGTCTGCCGTTACAGCCGCGAGGAGGGTGTGCTGCCCTCGAGCGATCTGATGGGTGATATGATCCTGCTGCAGATCGTTCCCGAAGAGACGGTCGGTGCCGATGTTGTCGAGGCGGGTGTAAAGGAGACCTCCACGGCCGAGTGCATCGTGGCCAACCGCGCCGTCTGCAAGCTCTCGGTGTCGGGTAAAGAGATGGTGCGTAAGGAGCTGCCGATCTTCGAGTTCGGCCGCAAGATCACGATCTCCGCGCCGCGCCGCAACAAATAACCTCGGCAGGCAATCCAATGAATCATACTTCGGCAATGACACAGCTGCTCGGGGCGTTCCGTCGTGAGCGGAACGGGCTTGTGGCCGATACGATGCACTATGTCGGTGCACGCTACGGATTGAACTACGGCGTGAGCCTCTCGACCGTGCGTTCGATCGTCCGCAGCCGCGAACGCGACCACGCCCTCGCACGCTTCCTCTACGGGCAGGATGTGCGCTGCCTGCAACTCGCCGCTCTGCATTTGGCCGATCCGCAACGCCTTTCAGATCCTGCGGAGGCCGATTTTTGGCTGGCCGGCATCCGCAACTCCGAACTGGCCGAGGAAGCGGCCTTCGCCCTCTTCAGTCGTTATGACGGCTTTGCTGCGCTCTTCGACGGGCGTGTCGCTACGGCCGAACCCTTGCAATGCTATCTCCTGCTGATGGCCGCTGCACGCCTACAGCAACCCGATCCGATGTGGATCGAACGGTCGCTCGCAGCTCTTTCGCGCTATGCCGAGCACCCCTCTATGCGCCTTCTGACCGACGGTGCGATTGTCCTATGGGCAGCGATCGGCAATGCGAACGACGAGGCACGCAAAAAAACGGCCGAGCGGTTGGCTGCGCTCGGCTCGTCAGTGTGGGAGCAACGGCTCGGAGAAGAGGTGGCGTGGCGGATATAGCGGGCACTAATACCCCGCCAACTCGTACTGCTCCAGCTCCTCGAGAATCGTGACCAAGTGGTGGTAGCTCACCGCGCCACTCTCGCGCCACAACACCTCACCGCGCCGAAAGAACATCAGCGTAGGCACCGATACGATGTGGTAGCGGCGAATGATGGGGAGCATCTCGGGATCTTCGATGTCGATACGATAGACATCCGTGCGGCCGGCCATGCGGTCCTCGAACTGCATAACGATCGGCTCCATCTGCTTGCACGGACCGCACCACGAGGCGTAGAAATCGACAAAAGTGAGCTTCTCCTGCCAAATAATCTGATCAAAATTTTTCATAACACAATCGGTTGTTTTAGTTGTTGAACTCTACCCACGAGAAGATCGAGCCGGTGCGCTCGCCCAATGCCCGCTCGACCGATCGGATCGTCTGCTTCAGCCCCTCGGTGAGCGTGGTGGTGGGTCGCCAACCCAACTCGTCGCGTGCGGCCGTCAGATCGGGGGCGCGACGACGGGCATCCTCGCTGCGCGGCTTGATGTGGACGATGCGCGAACGGCTTCCGGTCAGCTCGATGATCTTTTCGGCCAAGGCGCGGATCGACAGCTCCTCCGTACCGCCCAAGCTGATCGTGCGGGTCGTCTGTTTCGGCGGCGCAGCCATCAGCCGCACCAACCCATCGACCACATCCTTGACGAAACAGAAGGTGCGCAGCTGCTCGCCGCTCCCTTCGATCGTCACTTCGCGGTTCTGCAACGCCGCCATCACCATCTTCATCACCACGCGCTGATCCATCAGATCGGAGCCGCCGCCGTAGGTGTTGTAGATGCGTGCAATCCGTGTGTCCACCCCAAATTCAGCCTGATAGGCACGGTGCAACGCCTCGGCCGCCCGCTTCCCCTCGGCGACGATCTGTTGGGTCGAGAGGGGCTGATCGGCGGCCGTCGCACGCACCGACGAAGTGTAGATACTCCCTGTCGAGGCCAGCACCACGCGGGCGTGTTCGCTGCGTGCCGTGTCGAGCGTGTTGATCGATCCCTGCATCGACACCTTCAGCGTCTCGACCGGCAACGCCTTGTTGTAGCGCACCATCGAGGGGGCAGCGAGGTTGTAGATCTCGTCGCAACGAATCCCGAAAGGGTGGATTATGTTGTGGTGGATGTAGTGGAAGTGGGGGTTGCGCTTCACCTCGCGCAGAATGGGGGCGTTTGTCACATCGCGCAGATCGACACAGAAGACCTCCTGCCCCTCGTTGAGCAGGTGGCGACAGAGGTGGGAGCCGATGAATCCCACACCGCCCAGTACGACAATTCTCTTTTGCATCTTGTTCCCTAAATTCGTTTTCGGTGAACAAGAGCAAATACTATTCCATAAAGAGTGCTTTCGGCAGTTCGCTGATGCTGTTGATCAGGACGACTTCGATCCCCTTGGGGCGTTTCGTGCTCTTCGTCAGATAGCCCGAGACGATGATACGGCGGAAACCCAAACGAGCCGCCTCGCTGATGCGCTGCTCGGTACGCGGTGCGGGGCGCACCTCACCCGACAGACCGATCTCGCCGGCGCAGCAGACCCCTTCGGCGACCGGTCGGTCGAAATAGGACGAGATCACCGCTGCGACGATTGCCAGATCGAGCCCCGTATCGGCCACCTTGAAACCGCCCGCAAAGTTCAGAAAGACATCCTTCTGAAACATCTTCATCCCGACGCGCTTCTCCAAGACGGCCAAGAGCATACTCATCCGTCGCTGATCGAATCCCGTTGTCGAGCGTTGCGGCGTACCGTAGGCGGCACTGCAGACCAACGCCTGTACCTCGATCAGGTAGGGGCGCAACCCATCGACCGTGGCACCGACGGCGATGCCGCTCAATGGCTCCTCGTAGTGCGAGAGGAGAATCTCCGAGGGGTTATCGACGCTGCGCAACCCTGCATCCAGCATCTCGAAGACACCGATCTCGAAGGTGGCGCCAAAACGGTTCTTGATGCCGCGCAGGATGCGGTAGCAGTTGTTCGAGTCCCCCTCGAACTGGAGCACGACATCGACGATGTGCTCCAAGATCTTCGGGCCGGCGATCGTGCCGTCCTTCGTGATGTGGCCGATGATGAAGATCGCCGTTCCGGTCGTCTTGGCGTACTTCAGCAGCGTGGCGGCGCACTCGCGGATCTGCGACACGCTGCCCGCCGACGACTCGATCGCCTCGCTGTAGATGGTCTGAATCGAGTCGATGACGACCAAATCGGGCTTCTCGTCGATGATCTGTTGCGTGATATTTTCGAGAAGCGTTTCGGCGTAGATCAGACACTGCTCGTTTCCGATGCCGATGCGGTCGGCGCGCATCTTGATCTGCTCGGCCGACTCCTCGCCCGAGACATAGAGCGTCTTGAGCCCGTTCTCGGCCAGTGCTAACTGCAACGAGAGGGTCGATTTTCCGATCCCGGGCTCGCCGCCCAACAGAATGAGCGACCCGGGCACCACGCCGCCACCCAGCACGCGGTTCACCTCGGCGTTTCCCGTGTCGATGCGACGGTGGTCGTTCTCGCGGATCGCGCGGATCGGTTGCGGACGGTTGTTGCGTCCGAGCTGCGCAGCCGCTACCGACGGGGTCGAAGCCTCGCGGGCGATCACCTCCTCGGTAAAACTGTTCCACTCGCCGCACGAAGGGCATTTACCCAACCATTTCGGCGCCTCAAAACCGCAGTTGCGGCAGAAAAAAGCCTTCTTTACCTTTGCCATCGTCGTCGTTCAATTGAGATCTGCTATTCGTAAAGGTGCGAGGTCAGCTCAACGCGGATCAGCTCGAACCGCTCGTCCTCGATCTGGTACAGCTCCTTGTAGGCGGCTGTTAGATCGACCTCGAAACGGATGCGCAGTTCGCCCGCCTCGTCCGTATAACCTACGCTGCGCACCGTGTAGTTCTCCTCGCCGTAGCTGAAATCCATCGTCGAGGCGGCGGGCTGTTTCGTGAACAAACCCTTTACAGCTTCGCCCTTCTCGCTCGGATGCACGGTCAGCATACCGCCGTCGTAGCGGTTGAAATCGAGCCGATAGCGGCCGCCCGCCTTGACGGGAGCGGTGGCCACGACCTCCTCCTTCAGCTGCTCGACGAGTGCGGTCAGCTCTTCGCTTGCCCCCTCACCAACCGAAGCGCGTGCTTCGATGGCCGTGACGGGGTAGGTGGTCGAGTAGAAGAAATCCTCCTTCTTCGAGCAGGAGAGGCAGCACACGGCCGCCAACAGCGTGAAACAGAGTCGCCGGATCATCTCTTATCGCTTTACTTGATGAAGAAACGGAAAATATCGTTACCGTTGGCATAGACGAGCAGCACGAGCAGGATACCCAAACCGATGTACTGCGCGATCTCCAGCACGCGGTCGCTCACCTTGCGACCGGTGAGCATCTCCCAGCAGGTGAAGATGGCGTGTCCGCCGTCCAATCCGGGGATCGGCAGGATGTTCATCACGGCCAAGATGATCGAGAGGAAGGCGGTCTTCATCCAGAAGTCGAGCCAGTTCAGCTCGGGCGAGAAGATGCTGCCGATGGCGATGAAACCGCCCAGCTCCTCGTACATCTTCGTCTGGGGATTGACGATCAACTTCAACTGATCCCAGTAGTCGCTGATCATCGTCCCCGTGCGGCGCAGACCGGCCGGAATCGACTCCAAAAGCGTATAGGTGCGCGTGCGCAACTGCAACGGATTCGTGATCATCACACCGAGCGTACCCTCCGCGCTGACGGGCAGGTTCACGGTGAGCGTATCGGTCGTGCGCACCACATGGAGGTCGATCGAACGGCCGGCAGCCGCTGTAAGGGCGGCCTTGATGGCGGTCTGATCCATTCCCGAGCGCACCTCGCCGGCACCGATCACCTCGTCACCACGCTGTAAGAGCGCAGCCGTCGGCGAAGCGATGCTGTCGATGATAAAGGGGGCACGCACCGCGAGGAATCCCTTGTAACCCTCGTCGCGGCGCATCTCAATCAGCTCCTTGAAGGGGAGTGTCAGCTCCACCGCCTCGCCGTTGCGGTCGATCTGCACCGTGCGGTCGCCATCGACGAGTAGCAGGCTGTTGACGATCGTGAGGTAGTTGTCGATTCGCTCACCGTCGATCGAACGGATGCGGTCACCGTCGCGGAAGCCGAGCCGGTGGCCCGCCTCGTTGAAGTTGTAGCCCCAGTGGGCATCCTCGTTCGAGAAGTAGCTCTCGCCGTAGGTGAAGCTGATGGCGCAGTAGATCGCGATGGCCGTCAGGACATTCATCACCACGCCTGCAATCATCACGATAAAACGCTGCCACGCGGGCTTGGCGCGGAAGTCGTCGGGTTGGATCGGTTGAGCCATCTGCTCCTTGTCCATCGACTCGTCGATCATACCGCCGATCTTCACATAACCGCCCAACGGCAACCAACCGATGCCGTATTCGGTCCCTTTGTAGTTGATCTTGAAGAGCGAGAAGCCCCAGTCGAAGAAGATGTAGAACTTCTCGACACGAATGCCGAAGATGCGTGCTGCGATGTAGTGGCCAAACTCGTGCAGGCCGACAATGAGCGTGAAACAGAGGACGAATTGTAAGATTTTAATCAGTATATCCATTGCTTATCCGTTGCTTGTTGAAAATTACGATTTCGATTGATTACAGCTTCAAATATTCGGCCGCCAAGCGCCTTGACTCTTGATTCGAGGCGGCGTAGTCGTCGAGCGTAGGATTGGTCACGAAGGTTGCCCGTTGCAGTGCGTATTCGATCGTGCGAACGATCTCCAACCACGCACATCGACGCTGCAAAAAGGCCGCTACGGCCACCTCGTTCGCACCGTTCATCACACAGGCGGCCGTCCCCTTGCGGCGGAGACAGTCGTAGGCGATGTCGAGTGCAGGGTACTTCACGCGATCCACCTCCGAGAAGGTGAGGGTGGGGTGGTTGAGGAAGTTGAAGCGTTCGCTCGGGCGGTTGGCACGCTCGGGGAAGAGCAGCGCGTAGCTGATCGGCATCCGCATATCGGGCGTGCCGAGCTGCGCCTTGATCGCGCCATCCTCGAACTCGACCATCGAGTGGATGATCGACTGCGGGTGCTGAATAACGGCGATCTGCTCGGCCGGAATATCGAACAACCAGTGTGCCTCGATCACCTCAAAACCCTTGTTTACGAGCGTCGAGGAGTCGATCGTGATCTTCGCGCCCATATCCCACTGCGGGTGGCGCAACGCCTGCTCGACGGTGACCGTCGCAAGCTCCTCGCGTTTTAAGTCGCGGAACGAACCGCCGCTGCAGGTGATGATCAGTCGGCGCAAAGGCGACCGTTCGCCCACCAAACACTGGAAAATGGCCGAGTGCTCCGAGTCGATCGGCAGGATGGGCGACTGCTCGCGGCGCGCCAGCTCCATCACGCGCTCACCGCCGACGACCAACGACTCCTTGTTGGCCAAGGCCAGCTTCTTGTGCGCCTTCAGTGCGGCCACCGTCGGAGCCAGTCCTGCATAGCCGACCAGCGCATTGACGACCACATTCGTCGCGCCGTCGCCGGCCATCTGCTTGACCGCCTCCTCACCGGCATAGACCTTCGTGTCGGTGTCGGCCAACGCCTCGTTCAGGGCGGCGTAGTGTCGCTCGTCAGCGATGACGACCGTATCGACATCGAACTCCCGTGCCTGTTGCGCCAACCGCTCCCAGTTGCGATGGGCGGTCAGTACGCGCACCTCGAACCGATCGGGGTTTTCGCGGGCAATATCGAGGGTTTGCACACCGATCGAACCGGTCGAACCCAATATGGCAAGTTTCTCTCTCATGACTTCTGTTTTTCGCTCGGTTAGAAGATGATATACCCCTCGGGATCGACCGCCTTGCCGTTGCTCCAAAGCTCGAACTCGAAGCGGCGCTCCTCGCCCTCGCCCTCCTCTGCGGTGGCGGTGTAGCCGATCAGCTCACCTGCGCGGACGACCTGCCCGACCGTGACGAGCGATTGCGAGAGGTTGCGGTAGAGGGCTACCAAGTTGTTGCGGTGCTGGATGATCAGCTGCTCGCCGCGCTCGGGGCTCCACAGCGACCCGATTACCGTGCCGCCGTCGATGGCCGTCACGCGGTCGGCCGAGGCGGCGGCGATGCGTACCCCGAAACGCCCCTCGTCGATGCTGAACCGCTCGACGATCTCCCCCTCGACGGGCGATACCAGCTCGATCGCCTCACGCAGGGCGCGGCGCGACGAGGCGGCACTCGACTCGAGCGAGTAGATGCCGTCGCCCTCCATCTGGGCACGCAAAAGCGAATCCTCGGGCGAAGGCATCACCAAGATACGGCTCGTACGGGTGCTGTCCGTCGAAACGATCGTCTGCACGACAGGGCTTTTGCCCTCCATGATCATCGCAATATTTTGGTTGTAGGTGATCATCTCGTTCATCACGCGCTCCATCGAATCGAGGCGGATGATGTTTCGCACGAGGCTTTCGCGCGAACGGGTCGCCTCGGTGCGGTACCCGGGCAGGAACTCCAAAACGGGGGTGTAGGCCACGAGCGAGAGCACGACGATAAAGAGCAGCAGCACGAACGATACGAAGGCGGCAAATGCACCGGCAGGCGAGAGGTGGAGGTGCCACGCCTCGTTGTTGTTCTGCACATTGATCCACGCAAGACGACGCTTGCGGAAGAGGTTCTGCCAAAAGGCAGCAATCTTTCTGAAGATATTCATGGTGCTCTCTTTTCGGATATAAACGCAAAGGTAAGCATTTTATGCCTAAAAATTAAAAATAATTCTTGTTTTTTAGCATT
>CAZVNR010000021.1:0-23493 GCA_964628945.1 uncultured Alistipes sp.
TTAGTTTTCAACTTCCTTTTTTATTTTTTTCAAAATTATTTAGGACAATATTGCAGTCAACTATTTTTTGATCGTTACCTTGCTCTTTATCTATGCATGCCAAAAGAGCAGCGGGGAGATTGATATACCCGAAGAGCCAAGCATCTCAACCAAAGAGCAACAGCAACTCATTGAAGCGTTAAAAAATGGTGAGTCTGTTCACTATTTACGGCAAAAGCAGGATCGCTACACCATCCACCTTGCCAAAGGAGATGCCATTACACTTATAAAAGAGCATACACCCCTCATCACAAAGAGCGCGCAGGGATATTGGATGATCAACGGTATTGACACCGAGATTAAATGTACCCCAAACGCTACAGAAAACACCTATCCCGATATCATCAATCAAAACGGATATTGGTATATAGACAGCAGACAAACACCCCTACAAAGTGTGAGTCAGGAGGGTGAGGTATCTGCAAATACAACCTTCATACAATGTATATTGCAGACTCTGCATCATATCGTCTTTTATCTATCAGACGGATCAATATTAGACATCAACCATACCAACAATCCTCCGTTAGATTTCACCAAACCGGAATTACGCGTATTGGATATAGGCAACAGCTATACCGAGGATGCTACACACTATTTGCCATCCATCGTCAAAGCTGCAAAGATCGA
The DNA here is from genome assembly GCA_964628945.1 of uncultured Alistipes sp. Classification (GTDB taxonomy): domain Bacteria; phylum Bacteroidota; class Bacteroidia; order Bacteroidales; family Rikenellaceae; genus Alistipes. The sequence goes on from CAZVNR010000021.1 coordinate 670, forward strand.
TGTCTCGGATATGTGCCTGTATAAGGCAATTCGAGGGGGAGGTTCGTATAAAAATTGGTACAACATCTATCACGACATCGAACAATACGGATACTATATATCCAAAGTACTCGGAGGATTATCGGCCAAAGTATCGGGAAGCGGCATGCAAAAGGAGGGTGCAGCCTTCCGTATGCTCCTCGCAGAGAACGAGTGGGATTTAATTATCATACACCAATATAGCGTATATGCTCCGTATTATGACGAATGGAATACCGATGAAGCGGGAGGTTATCTACCTCAATTATTGGAGTTGATTCGTTCACATCAGCCAAATGCTACGATCGGTCTGTTGTTGATTCATAGTTATTGGAGCGGTTATTCCGGCAACAAAGAGCACTCTTCATTACGACGATGGAAGTTGATCGCGCAATCAACAAAGCAATTTTGCGAAGCGTATAATAGTGATTTCATCATCCCATACGGTACTGCGATTCAGAATATAAGGAGTAGCTCATTGAATAACGAGTACGATTTGACGGCTGACGGTTCTCATTGCGCCTCCGGCTTGGCAGACTATACGGCTGCTTGTTGCTATTTTCAAGCTCTTTTCTCGCCTCGCTACCACATTTCCATTATAGGGAATGTAGCTCGTTGGAGCAATACTGCAAATGAACAAGCAAAGTTCCCGTCAAGCATCATTGATGTAACTGATGAAACAGCTCCGATTGCACATCAAGCCGCCTATTTAGCCGTAGAGAACCCTTACCAGTGTATAAATTCCCAAGAATAACAGAAGGAAGACCTTGAAGCCTTTCTCACATTGCCTATTTTAGCAACAACTCGCGCAGCTGATTGCAGGTTGCATCCAGATCGTAGCGATCGAACAGAAAGCCTCGGATGCCCTCCCGTTCGGCGGCCTCGACATTCTCGCGGCGATCGTCGATAAAGAGCGTTGCGGCGGGATCAAGCGCATACCGCTCCAGCAGCAGACGATAGATCGCCGGCTCGGGCTTGCAGACCCCCTCCTCGCACGAAACGACCTCCCCCTCGAAGTGGCGATAGACGGGGATGCGGCGCAAGAAGGCGATAAATTCGCGCGACATATTCGAGAGGACAAAGAGGTGATAACCGGCCGCTTTCAGCTCCTCGATAAGCCGTTCGGTCGGGCGCACGGCCTCCTGTTTGGCAATCGCCTCATCGACCAACGCCGCACACTTCGCCCGATCGAAGCCGCTCCGCTCCATCAGGCACTCAATTGCCTCGTCGATGGTGAGCGTGCCGCGATCGTACTCATTCCAAAAGCGGGGCATCACCTCGCCGCGCACGAAGCTGAAGAAGTCGATAAACTCCTGCGTACACCGCTTCATATCGCGCATAAAGACCACCCCTCCCAAATCAAAGACGATATTCGTTATCATAGCCGTTGTTCTTGTTTTTCGCAAAGGTACGAAAAAAAGCAGTCGGTGACAAGAGCCACCGACCGCTTTCGTTGCGAGAGAGATGCGATTAGAGTGCCACCGGACCCTCGACATAGGTGAAGGTACCCGTGCCCGTCACGGCGAACTTATACGAGTAGTTCGCATTCGGGCCATAGGCATAGACCTTAACCACCACGAAGTTGTAGTCATCCTGCGTCATCTCGGGATAGACATAGTGCAGCACTTCGGCGAAGACCTCGGCCGTGTGCTCCTGCAGTTTGGCGACAATCTCGTCATCCGAGAGGTTGCCCATGCCGGCAGCCGTGAAGCCGCCACGGCAGGCCGAAGCACGCCAGTCGATATTGCCGTAGTAGGCCGAAGCACCCGTGTAGAACTCGTTGTTACCGTAGTTCGACACCCAGTAGTCTCCGGCGGGCTTGTTGCCGCCGATCGTTACGATGTCGGTCGAGATGATCACGCCGGCGTTGTCACGCGCGGGAGCACCCATCGGCACATCCTTGTTGTCATATACCCAGTTTACACAGTACTGGTAGAAGGCCTTCGTATCGGCACCGTTGCCCGTGTAGTCCAGCTCGAGCGTACGGTCGATTGCCCAAACGCCCTCCGTCTTACGGAACTGGTCGGTCTTGTCGGCGAAGTAAACCGTCTTCACCCACGCCGTGCCGTCGTTCTTGTACTCATCGACGCGCCACGAAGTAGCACCGCCCGAGTAGCAACGATAGGCTACATAAACCACCTCATCGGCCATTGCATAGGGATAGGCAACATTGAGGAACTTGGGCAGATACTGATCCTGCTTCGGATCGGTGAAGTTGCCGTAGGTCTGACCCATCGCCGTATAGTCCGAAGGCTGTACACAGGCGATCTCTGCGGCCTTGAAGGCCGAGCCGTCCCACTGATAGAAGGCGTACTTCTTCTCGCTCTGTACGGTTGCCGTCTTGGCAGCAGCCGTAGCCGTAGCGGTCTCGACGCTCGTCACGATCATATTGATATACTTACCACCCGAGATCGAAACGAAATAGCCGTAGAGCGTGCACTGCATCCCGTCGCTCACCTTGGCCTTAATGGCATCGGTGATACCATAGAAGCTGCCCTGTGCCGTCGTAGCACCATCTACAAGGAAGTTGTAGTAGTTTCCGCTGATGCTGACCGTACCCGTCATCTTGGCGTAGATGGCATAGCCATCCTCGGTGCGGGTCGTCAAGAGCTCGTCCATTACGGCACCCGTCAGCTCCATCGGAGCGGGGTAGGCAACGGTTGTCGTACCCGTCTTCTCGATCGTCAAGCCGTTCGTACCGATTTGGAAACCGTAGTTGTACGAGCTGATCGTACCCGTTACGGTTACCTCGTCGCCGAGCGCATACCCCGTCGTCTTATAGAGGAGTACCGAGCCGCCGTTGTCGGTCAGGATCGGGCCCTGTGCCGACTCGGCCGAGATATAACCCTTCACCTCGACGACATCGTCCTTCTTGGCCGAGCCGAGTACCGAAGTGTAGCTGTTGCCGATAGGTGCGCTTACAGCCATCACATCCTCGTAGGCCGTACCAGCAGCGTTCAAGACAAAGAGGTGGGGAACCACACCGCGAATGTCGGGGTAGCAACCATACGACGAGTAGTTCGAGTCGTACTGCAACGACTTGGTCATCGTTACATTCGTAATGGCGAAGGTGCCATCCTCGTTGGGAGCGAAGGTGAAGGTGTAGCCTTCCTCACCAGCCGTATCCGATACATTGAACGAGTTGTAGGTACCACTCAAATAGTAGTAGCGACCATCCGTGCCCTGCAGCGTATATTCGCCCTCGGTCGTGGCAGCAACCACCGTCCAAGCCAATGCGTTGGTCGTCTCGTCAGCCGCGATTGCGTTGTTGGCGATCGTCACCTCGGTAGCGGCGGGGTAGCCGTACTTCTTATCGGCAGCCAGCGGCGTAGCGGCCACATTGGCCGTCTCGGTCAGGGCTACGATCAGGTACTTACCGGCACCCGGGAACTTCACCTCGGGCTGCTCGGGATCAACCGGTTTTTCGGGATCAACCGGTTCCTCTGGCTCGTCAGCCTTCGGCTCCTCGGCCGAGTAGTTGTAGGTCACGGCCACATAGTCACCGGCCTCCAAACCCTCCGACGGCAGCACCGTCGAGAGCTTCGAGAGGGTAGCGGGCGTTACAGCCTCGACATACTCCTCCTCGCTGCCCCAGATCGTCTTATAGTCGTCGCTCTTCACCGTGTAGCTCGTAGCGGCGTTCATTGCAACGATCTCGGCGGGAACCTCCAACGCGCTCTTATAGGTCACCTTCACGACCGACGAGTTGTCGAGCGTGGGGTAGAGCGACGAAACGAAGGCGGGGAGATACATCTCCACCTCGGTAGCCGCCGAGAAATACTTATTCGTGCCGATGGCGGCCAGTGCAGCAACCGCCTCGTCGCCGGCAGCCTCGGCCGTAGCCTTGTTCGTCGCGTTCTTGGCGATGGTTGCATAGTCGCCCGAAGCGAGCGTGTACTCCACCTCCTGCACATCGGTAATCTCGTCGGTGGACTCCCAGCCGTCGAGATAGTTCTCGTTGTAATACTCAGACTCGCAGCTCCAACCGGCCAGTGCCAGTACAGCGAGCGAGAACAGTTTGATGATATTCTTCTTCATACTCTCTTCGTGCTATTAGAAACGGATTTTTAATTTCAGCGTATAGGTGCGACCGAACGAGTACATCACAGCGTAGCAATCCTCCCAGCCCTTGGCATCGGTACCGCACTGCGCATCCATAATGTAGTTGTAGTCGTACACATTGTTCACATTACCGTAGAGCGTAGCATTCACACCACCGATCTTGAAGCTGTAGCTTGCCGACAGGTCGAGTTGGTGACCCCAAGGAATGCGATAGGGATCGTTCACCGTAACGGCCGTGTTGGGCGTCAGGTTCGTGCCGAGGTAGAAGTCGGCGTAGTTGTTGGCGTAGGCGTTCCAGTCTGCGCTGACACGCACACCCTTCATCGGGAAGATGTCAAGACCCAGCGCACCGGTGATCTGTGCCGAACCGCCGACATGGACATCCTTCTGGTTCAGGTCGATCCAAGCGTGATCCTCGGCCATGATACCAGAAGCGACCGTACCGTCGAGCTTCGAGGTCATCGGCTGACCCTGCGAGTTGTAGATGTAACCGCGTACATTACTCGTCCAGATCCAGTCACCGACCGAAGCCATACCCGTAATGTTCAACCACTTCAGGGGCTTGTAGCGGAAATCGAGCTCGATACCCATATGACGGGCATCGACACCGGTCATATTCACGCGAGCGTAGTCGCCGTCCGACATCAGCTTCGAGCGAACCTCGGCCTTGTCGAGCCACAGCGTGTAGTAGGCGTTCAGGTTAGCCGAGAAGGTCTCCGAGCGCAGACCATAACCACCCTCGACCGAGAAGACCTTCTCGTTTACGGCATCGGGGTTGGTCATGTGGCTCGTCGTCGATTGCAAGAAGGCACCGCCCGAGAAGAAGGGGGCACGCGAGATGTAACCGACATTGAGGAAGATGTTCGACTTCGGCGTGAAGTTCCAGTTTACACCGCCCTTGGCCGTGTAGCCCCAGAAGTCGATCTTCTCCGACTCGGCGTGCGCCGCATCGTAGTAGAAGCGGTCCACGCGCCAGTACATCGTGTTCGATACCGAACCCGAAACATAGGCGTTCAGATTCTCCTTCGACCACTCGAGCTGGGCAAACAGACCCTCCTGCATCACATGGCCGTCGTAGTCACGATAGACTTTGTCGCCCATGCCGAGCTTCTCGTACTTCCAATTCGGATCGGCAGCAGCAGCATTGAACTCGGCCTTCACATTCTGACGGTCGGCATCGTCGATGAAGTACTTACCGCCGTAGAGGTCGATGATCTCGTTGTAGTGCTCACCTACATAGTAACGAACATCGACACCGGCCGAGAGTTCCAAGCCCTTGGCTATCTGGTTCGTGTAGGTCGAGAGCAGACCATACCACATGTGGTTGTTGTGGCTGTCCGACATCACCATCTTGGCTCCGTCGGTCGAAGCAGCATTCAGATCCTGAATGGCACCGTAGTCGAAGGTACCGTCGGCCTTGCGGAAGTCGGTGCGCAGAATACCGTTCTGCGAGCCGTTCCACATCGCGCGGTCGGCCGAGGTACGACCCTGACCCGAGTAACCGCCACCGCGACCAATCGACATATAGAGCGCGGTCGAGAGCGACGACTTGTAGTCGATCTGCCACTGGTGGTTGAGCGAGATCTGCGGCTTGTGGTAGTAGTTCACCTGCGACGAGCGCGACTTACCGTTGTTGTCGAAACCGTAAACGGGGTTGTAGCGGTACATATCCTTCTCGCCCATATACATCTTACCCCATTTCTCCCACTCCTTGATCGTCAGACCGGCGTAGAGCGGCTTGCGCTGGTTGTGTTTCTGCGGCGCACCAAAAGCGGTCAGCGAGAGCTGGTGCTTGTCGTTCAGACGCTTCGAGACATTGACAAACCAGTTGTAACCCTCGAAGTTCGTACCCTGAATGTAGCCGTCGCCCCAACGCTTACCCAAGAGCAGGCTCATCGCCCAGCCCTTCTCCGTCAAACCCGTCGAGAGGCTCAACGAGAGGTTCTGCAGACCGTCGTTACCGACACCGTACGAGAAAGTACCGCCCTTCTTCGCATCGATCGAGTTGGTCACGATGTTGATCGTACCACCGACCGAGGGTGACGAAACCTTCGAGGCACCCATACCGCGCTGTGTCTGCATCGAGCGGGTTACGTCCGAAAGACCGGCCCAGTTCGACCAATAAACGCCGCCCCACTCCATATCGTTCACGGGGACACCGTTGATCATCACGGCCACATTCGCCGACTTGAAACCACGCATGTTGATCTTCGAGTCGCCATAGCCACCACCATCTTTCGTGGCATAGACACCCGGCGTCGATTTCAGGATCTCGGGGAACTCTTGGCCACCGATCTTGTACTCGATCTCCTCGGCACTCACCGTCGAAACAGCCACCGGCGTCTTGCGCTGTACGGCGATCGACTGCGTGATCACGATGTCCTGCAGGGCGATTGCCGCAGGCTCAAGGCGAATCATACCCAGATCTTGGCGCGTGGCCGAAGGGTTGAAGGTCTTGGTCGAGCTCTCGTAGTTCAGATAGCTCACCACCACCTCCTTGACACCCTTCCCGACCTTGATCGAGAAGGCACCGTCCGCATCGGTACTGGTACCCTGCGTCGTACCCGGAACCACGACATTGGCACCGATCAGCGGCTGCTGATTCTCGTCCACGACGCGTCCCGTGACGACCGTCTGTGCTGCGACCGTGTAGCCGAGCACAAGACCAACCATCAGAAGGAAAATTTGCTTCATAAATGTTTGTTTAAGTGAATAAAAAAGTTATTGAGTTGTGTTTGTTCCTGTATTTCCATTTCGAGCCGCATACGCGCACGGCTCACTCGCGCAACTTCACACCACAAAGATAACGCGTATATTCCAAACGGGCAACCCTAAAATATGAATAAAATATGAACAAAATATTAAAAATGAACGGCGATTTTCTTCAAAACCGCCGTTCATTGCCCTGTTTTTCCTCAGATTATCACTTATCGACCCGAACCACCGCCCAACCGTTGCGGAGTTTGGAGCCGACAAAGCGCATCCCGAGCCCCTCGGCTCGCTCGACAATAGCCGGAATATCGCACTCCAAGATGCCGCTCATAAGCAGCGTACCGCCCGCGTTCAAAGCGGCATCGTAGCGCGGCATATCGGCCAAGAGGATGTTGCGGTTGATGTTGGCCAAGATAAAGTCGTAGTGTCGTCCCTCGATCGCCGAGGCATCCCCCAAGATCGGCGTAATACGGTCGGCAACACCGTTCGTCAGAATATTCTCACGGCAGTTCTCGTCGGCCCACTCGTCGATATCGACCGCATCGAGGTGTGCTGCACCGCGCATCGCTGCAATGATCGCCAGCACGCCCGTACCGCTTCCCATATCGAGGCCCTCTTTCCCCTCGACGGCCAGCTCCGTGATGGCCGCCGACATCAGGTGCGTCGTGGCGTGGTGTCCCGTCCCGAACGACATCTTGGGCATAATCACCACCTCCATTGCGTCGTTGGCGGGCGAGGCGTGGAACGGCGCACGAATATAGATGCGGCCATCCACATCGACCGGCTCGAAGTTACTCTCCCACAACGCATTCCAATTCTGCGTTTCGATCGACACATAGCGTGTGCCCTCGACCCCCTCCTCGGCAAGCAGTTCGTCGATCTCCTCCTTGCAGTCGGCCAATCGCTCCTGCGGGATATAGGCCTTCAATTGTCCCTTCTCCTGCGCAAAGCTCTCGAAAGGGTAGTCGGCCAGATAGGCGGTCAAGATTTCGCCCTGCTCGGCATCCGTAACGGGGATGTTCAGCTCAACATAGTCCATAGCAAATGCAAAATTTAGAATTTAGAATTCAAAATTAGTAACAATTCACCGGAAAGTGCTACAACAAACAAAAAAAGAGTCGCATAGTTGCGACCCTTTCAGTAGCGAGAGAGAGACTTGAACTCTCGACCTTCGGATTATGAATCCGACGCTCTAACCAGCTGAGCTATCTCGCCATGCCTTAAAAGCGAGTGCAAAGATAAGCGAAAATTCCGTTCCGGCAAAAGAATTTTGAAAAATTTTGCAAAAAATCATCCGTCGCCTCCGCTTCGGCACTGATTTTGACCCAAATAGCCGTTCACTAAAAATTTACGCTCCATGCTCGCCGATGCCACCCGCAACCGTATCCTGCGCACGATGCACCTCTTGAAGGTCGCAGCCGCCACGCTGCTGCTCGTCGCCTTCTCGTGGGAGATCCTCGAGGGCGAAAACCACCGCCTCTCGGAGAGCTACCTCCGCATTCAGTTCGATGTCTGCCTTCTCTTCCTGCTCGACTTCGGTTTGGAGTGGCTGCTCGCACACAACCGATGGCGGTATGTCGTAAGCCACCTCTTCTTCCTGCTGCTCTCCGTACCGTGGCTCAACCTGATTCTGTGGAGTGGGGTAGCGTTGCCCCATTCGTGGGCGATTGCGGTGGGATTGCTGCCGATCCTGCAGCTGGTGATGGCGATGTACTTTCTGATCGAGTGGATCGACGAGATTCGCATCCACCGCCTCTTCTTCACCTACTCGGTCGGCACGGTGCTCTTCACCTACCTCGCCGCGCTGGTCTTCTACGAGGTCGAGGCCGATACGAACAGCGGCCTGCACGGCTTCGGCGATGCGCTTTGGTGGGCGGGTGTAAACCTGACGACCGCCGGTGCCTCGATCATCCCCACCACGGCCGTCGGCAAGGCACTCTCGGTGCTGCTTCCGCTCGCCGGAATGCTCTTCCTGCCGATCTTCACCTCTTATATTATGCAGCTCTACGACCACAAAAAGCGAAAAGATCAATAAAAACGGAGCAAAACTTTGCAATTTTGAGAATTAATTCCTAATTTTGGCGTGGTTATCTGCACAGGTAGCCACCGACATATTTCGATGAAAGTGTATTAGCTTTTATCCTTGGTACGAAATCTGGAAAATTTCACGCAAAGCGCAAGGAAAGCAACACACTCGTCACCTTGTATTGGCGCATCTGTTGGGGTGCTCTGCCTCACGCCTACCAATACGGGTGTGGGGTATTGTTTATTTGCGCAAGGGTATTCCAGAACCTCGTACCGGATAGACTGATTCGACTCCACACTTTCTTGTTTTTATAACCCACCGCATAGAGGAGTTGGCGCGGAACAGAAACTTTTTTCACGATGGAAAAAATCATGTATAGTGTGCCTACGATTGACCGGCTCGAAATCACCGTTGAGCAGGGATTTGCCGCTTCGCCGCTGCCGCCGGCCGGCGATTTCGAGGGAACGACCCCAGACAATTAATTCACCCCAAACACTTTTATACGATGAAAAAAATCTATCTCACACCCGAGGTTGAGTGGTTCGTTATTGCCATCGAGCAAGGTTTTGCCGCTTCGCAGACCCAAGATTGGGAAGTGGATCCCGATGACATCGATCTCAACCGCCCGGTTTAAACGATCGTTTCACCCATAAATTCTGTTACATCCGTGAAAAATCGCTTTTTATGGATCATTGGTGCCGCTGCACTCTTCGCCTCGTGCAACAAAGAGGCGGCGGCCGTGCACCCGCTTCCGCGCACCGGCGACTTTACGGCAACCGTGGCGACCGTGAGCCGTACCGAGCTGCAAGAGGGAACGCGCATTTTGTGGGAGGCCGACGATCTGCTTTCGGTCTTCTCGGTGACCTCGCACAACCGCAAATACTGCATCTCGAGCCTCTCGGAGGATCGCCGCTCGGCCACCCTTACCGACACGGGCGAGTACACGGGCGACGACTGGACTGCCCCCTTTACCAGTGTGGCACTCTTCCCGCACCATGTCGATGCGCGGCTCAACGGCACCACGCTGACGACCTACACCGCCGCCGAACAACCCTACACTGCGGGCAGGGTCGGTTTGGATCACTCGCTGATGGTTGCTCAAACCGCAGATCGCGGCTTCGCCTTCAAGAATGCGGGCTGCCTCGTGCGTTTCATCGTCACGAAGGCCGAGGGGTTGGCCGACGATTACACGCTGCAGAGCATCTCTTTGCAATCAAGCAGCGTAGCGTTGGCCGGCGAGGTGACGATCGACCTTGCAACGGACAACAAGGCGATCGTAGCCGAGGAGGGCTTCAAGACGGTCACGCTCACGGCGATCGACACCCCGATCACCAACGAGGAGCAGTCGTTCTACATCGCACTGCCCGCCGTCACCTTCCCCGCGAACGATCTGACGATCACCTTCACCTTCGACGAGGCGACCAAAGCGATCCCGCTGACCGCCGCGCTCGAGTTGAAGCAAAACCACATCAAGACGATCCGCTACACGATCGCAGCGGAGGATTTTACCGGTTCGACCCCCGACTTTAGCGAGGAGGAGGGGAGCGAAAGCAACCTTACAGACTAAACAAAACACCAATTCATTTATCTATTCACTTTTTCAAAAAACAAAACACTATGAGACACATTCTTTGGTCGGCTGTTACGGCAGCCCTCCTCTTCGCCTCCTGTGCGAAGGATGATGCCGAGGTGGTCAATCTGCCCGCATCGGATGATTTCACGGCGACGCTCGCCGCAGAGAGCCGTACGGTACTCGACGGTACTTCGGTGCTTTGGGAGGCGGACGATCTGCTGACGATCTTCACCAAGACGAACCACAATCGTCAGTACAAGGTGAAGAGCCTCGACTCGGATCAGCGCACGGCCACCTTCGGCTATGTGAACTACACCTCGCCGGAGAGCGTGGAGACGATCTCGTCGAACTACGCCCTCTATCCCTACGATGCCGCAGCGACGATTGCAGGCGATGTGATCTACACGACGCTTGCCACCAATCAGGTGTACGATGCCGAGAAGGTTGATTTGGCCAATTCGGTGATGGTTGCCAAGTCGTCGGACAATACGCTCTCGTTCAAGAACACCGGTGCGCTGGTTCGCTTCAAGCTCTCGAAAGAGGATCTGCCCGATGTCTATACATTGCAGTCGATCAAGCTCGCATCGACTATGCAGAACATCGCCGGCCCGATCGCCATCAACACGGGCGCAGAGAGCACGGCTATCGTGCAAGATAACGGTGTAAAGGAGGTTGCACTCACGGAGATCAACACCGAGATCACCACCACGCAGCAGCTCTTCTACATCGCCCTGCCCGCCATGAGCTTCGAAGACGGGGAGGTGACGGTTACGTTCGTCTATACGGAGGGCGAGAAGTCGATCACGCTGCCCGCCTTCGCACTTGCACAGAACACGATCAAGACCTTCACCTACACGATCAAGGCCGAGGACTTCGAGGGTACGACCCCCGAGCTGGGAGAGGCTCTGCTGACCGAGACCAATCCTGAGGCTTTGGCTCAAGAGTTCGCCAACGCATTGGCTCAGCCCGATGTGACATCGATTGTGTTTCCCGAGCTTCCCGAGGGTTCCGAGGTGCCCTTGAGCGAGACGCTTTCGTTCGGTGCCTCCGAGTCGCGCGCCGTAACCCTCGCAGGTCGCGACCTAACCATCGACGGTAACGGCGCAACGCTGAACTTTACGGGCAGCGGCCGCATTATTGATGTGACGAAAGAGACGGAAGGCATGAGCCTCACGCTGAAGAATCTGACGATCGTCGCTTCGCAGTGGACTGAGCGTGGTATCAACTACAACACGAACGGGAAACTGACATTGGAGAATGTAACGATCAAGAGTGCTGAAAATAGTGCTATTCTCTACGCTGTCAACCTCCCCGGTATGTCGGATAACGCCACGGTCGAGATCAAGAACAGCAATATCTGCGGTCATATCGCGCTGAACCTTTGGGGTGAGAACACGACGGTAACGGTTACCGATTCGACCCTCTCGAACTTTGACAATACGGCTGTTGAGGACTATCCGACCATCGTTCTGAACAACGACGGCACAATGAGTGCCATTGGTAGTGTGGTAACGATCACGGGCGGTAAAGTGATCGCCAAGGATCAGAATGGCGATCCTTGTACGGCCGTTTCGAACCCCGCATTGGGTACGGTGACAATCGACTCTTCGGCCGAAGTAATCGGCTATGTGCGCAACAATGTCGCCATCGTGGATTATGGCACGGACAACTACTACGGTTGTCTGACGCTGCAAAACGCGATTGACAAAGCCAGCGAGACGGCAGGTTGCACGGTGATCTTGCTCACTCCGATCGAGCTGACCGAGGCTGTAACCGTTCCCGCCACCGCCAACTTCACGCTCGACCTGAATGGGCAAACGATCAGCCAGAGCAGCGCGGAGCCTGTTTCGATGCTGGTGAATAAGGGTTCACTGACGATTAAGGACGGCAAGGGTGAAGGTAAGATCGCTTTGACGTTTACCGGCACACCGACGGATGCGGGAGCAGCAAATACGATCAGCAACCGAGGTGTATTGGTTGTCAACAGCGGTGTGATCAGCAACACCGGCAACGGCAATCAGATTGGTTATGCCATTGACAACTACAATGGAGCAACCTTGACGGTAAATGGTGGTGAGATCACCGCAAGCGGTAGCAGCTATTATGATGGTGTTCGTCTGTTCTGCGGCAGCACCGAGACGGTGGTTACCGTGAACAGAGGTAATATCTCGACTATTTGGGCGCAGAATCCCTCGACCAACAAGGCAACGGAGGTGAAAGGCACCGTTGTCATCAATGGTGGCACCATCGGCACGACCTATTACGAGAACTATACCACGGTCAAGGTGAAGAGTGGTGTGACGGCTACGGTTACTCCCTATGGCGCCGGTAGTGACAAGACCACTACGACCGAGGAAAACGGATATACGGTTTATAGCTTTGTTCAAGCATATACGATTTCTTCTATCGCAGATTTGACCCAGTTCGCTAGCGAGATTGCAAACGGCAACAACTTTGCCGGTGAGACCGTTAAATTGACGCAAAACATCACGCTCACCGAGGAGTTCTCGCCCATTGCTCCGGGTACGCGCAGCGGCCGTAATGCAGTCGGCACCGGCTTTGCCGGCATTTTTGACGGGGGGGGGAATACGATCGACGGCTTAACGATCACCAACGGTGCAGCAAGTGACGCGATCGGTTTCTTCGGTATCATTGATGGTGGCGAGGTGAAGAATGTCAACTTCACCAATGTCAACATCAATGTTCCCAACTGTGAGAACGCCGGTACGGTAGCCGGTTTGGTTGTCAACGGTGGCAAGGTCAGCGGTGTAACCGTGTCGGGCAGCGTAGCTGCGAAGCGCGGTAACGGCGGCATCGTAGGTCGTATGATCGCAAATGGTGAGATCAGCAACTGCGTAAACAACGCTACGATGACGGCAACGGCTGCCAATGTAGGTGGTATCGTTGGTGCAGCCTATTATACCTCCGAGGGCGTTGAGATGACGATCTCGAACTGCACCAACAACGGTGCAATCAACAGCACCCACTACGGTGTTGGCGGTATTGTAGGCTTATCATCGGCCAATGTGATCGGTTGCACCAATACGGCCGAGGTAACGGGTGCCGGTTCGAGCATCGGCGGCGTAGTCGGTGAGCAGCAGAATGCAGGTAGTGTGATCAACTGCACCAACACGAAGGGTGTTACCAATAACGGTGCAACCGGTACCTATGGTACGGGTGGTATCATCGGTTGGATTCGCTACACGGGCGCAACAAACGACTATCCGCGCAAAGAGATCGTGGAGGTAAGCGGTTGCAAGAACGAAGGCAGCGTTAAAGGCACGGCCGATGCCGGTGGTATTGTAGGCGTACTTTACAACTTAGGTAACATTCACGACAACAAGAACTACGCCGAGAAACTCACCGCGAGTGCATTTGCAGCTGGTATTGTTGCCAATGCGCAGTTCTCCGAGGCTACGCCCGGTTTAACTTCGACGGAGAAAGTACAGGTAGTGAACAACCTTTCGACGACCTCGCTCGAAAATATGACGGGTAACTGCAAGGATCTCTATGTGTATGATAATTCGCAGGGTGTGAATTTGACTGCCAACGGCAATACGCAGCAGTAAGAGTTTTGAGAATTGTGGGAGTTGTAAGAGTTGCGCTCCCAAGATGTCCACTTTCCACCGCTCCGAGTAATCGGGGCGGTGTTTTTTTAACGAATCACCGCCAACTCCATACAGAATCGGCGGTGATATTGCAGCAAAGCTGCCTCTTCGTGCTTGCTTATTTCTTCTCCTTCAGCAGGTCGCGGATCTCGGTCAGCAGCTCCTGATCCAAGGTCGGCTTCGGGGGTGCCGGAGCGGGGGCGGGAGCAGCCTCCTTCTTCTTGAGCAGCTTGTTCATCACCTTCACCATCAGGAAGACGCAGAAGGCCAAGATCGTGAAATCGACACACTGCTGAATAAAGGCGCCATACCTCCATGTCACCTCGGCGATCGCGGGGGTCGTCTCGGTAGCCTCAACGCCCTTCTTGACCACAACGCTCAACTTCGTAAAGTCCGTGTTGCCCAACAGCACACCGATCGGCGGCATTAGAATATCGTTCACCAACGAGGTGACGATCTTACCGAACGCACCGCCAATGATCACACCGACGGCCATATCCATCACATTGCCTTTCAGTGCAAAATCCTTAAATTCTTTCAAAAAACTCATAGCTTTTCTCTCTATTTAAGTGGTTAATATTAAGTAAATTGCCTTATTCGATCTCAAGCAGCGGTGTATCGGTCTGAACCGACTCGCCGGCCTCGACCAAAATCTGCTTCACCTTGCCCTTGTAGTCGGTCGAGATGGAGTTCTCCATCTTCATCGCCTCCAACACAACGACATCCTGACCGGCCTTCACCTCGTCGCCGACCTTCACCAGCACCTCGACCACGCGACCCGGGAGCGGCGCATTGACCGTATGCCCCGTAACGGCAGCAGCCCTCGGTTTAGCGGCCTCGGCTTTGGCCTGCTCTTCGGCAGCCTTGGCAGCAGCAGCCGAAGCATCGGCAGCCACCTTCGCCTGATAAGCCTTCGTCTTGACACCCGTCAGGTAGCCCTTCGCCACAAGCGGGAACAACTCGAGCAGCAGCACCTCCTTCTCGTTCTCGGCCAGTTTCACACCGCCGGCCTCGGGCAGCTCGGGATTGGGCTGCATCTGGTACTTCGAGGTGTCGTAGGGGGTCTCCTCGCGCACACCGCAAATCTTGAAGCGGAATTCGGGATCAATCTCCACGGGGGTCTTGCCGTACTCGCCCTTGACCAGACCGACAAACTGCGAGCTCTTGTTCGTGTACATCGGGCGACCCGCCTTCTCGTCCATCGCGCAGTTCACGGCCTGTGCGCCGACGATCTGCGAGGTGGGGGTTACAAGGGGCGGCAGACCGGCTGCGAGGCGTACCGAGGGGATCAACTCCATCGCACGCGGCAGGATCTCTTCGGCCTTGAGCTGCTTGAGCTGCGCCACCATATTCGAGTACATACCACCCGGGATCTCGGCCTTCTGTACCAACTCGTTGGGGGCGGGGAAGCCGTAGTAGGCCTCGATCTTGCGGCAGGCATCGGTGCAACCCTGCTCATCATCGTTCTGTGCCGCCTTGATCGCCGCATCGAAGAGGGCATCGATCTCGGCGGGGAGCGTATCGGTCACGGGGTTGAAGTAGGTCGGATCGGGCTTCTCGGCACCGAATACCGACTGATTCAACTCCTTGCGGATCGTGCGCAGCTCGGTGTTGATCTTCGCAACAGCCTCCATATTGACCTTCAGCTCGATGCCGAGCTTCTTGCAGATGACATAGACAAACTCGATGGCCGGTGCACCCGTACCCTCGGCGAAGTACCAGCAGTTCGTATCGACCACATCGACCCCTGCCACAATCGCCGCCAGCACCGAAGCCAAGCCGTAGCCCGGGGTGCAGTGGGTGTGGAAATCGACCGGAATCGAGAGGTTCTTCTTCAGCAGCTTAACGAGCGTAGCCACGCGGCGCGGCGGAATCAGACCCGACATATCCTTGATCGTGATCATATCGGCACCCAGCGCGGCCATCTGCTTCGCCTTATCGAGGAAATAGGCATCGGTAAAGACCGGTTGCGGTCTCTTTTTACCCAACAATTTTTGGAAGAACGACGGTTCGGGGTACTTCGGATCGACCGTGTAGCAGACAGCGCAGTCGGCGATGCCGCCATACTGCTTGACATGCTTGATGGTCGATTTCACATTGTTCACATCGTTCAGTGCATCGAAGATGCGCATAATGCCCAGACCGCTCTGGATCGCATTGCGGCAGAAGCCGTCGATGATCTCGTCCGTATAGGGCGCATAGCCGAAGAGATTGCGGCCGCGCGAGAGGGCCGTAAGTTTCGACACATCGCCCACGGCCTCGTGGATCGTCTCGAGGCGTGTCCACGGATTTTCGTTCAGGTAGCGCATCACCGAGTCGGGCACGGCACCGCCCCAAACCTCCATTGCGAAGAAGTTGGCCTCCTTGTAGTAGGGCAGACAGCGATTGATCTGCTCCTGATTCATACGCGTAGCAAACGAGGATTGCTGCCCGTCGCGCAGCGTCAAATCTCTAATTTTAAGTTCTCTTGCCATAAGTATTGTTTTTCTTTGTTCGTTCTCGTTTTCGGTTGGTTCGAAATTCAAAGATAGCAATTATTTTTCGATCTGCAACTTTTTTCCTGCGAAATTTATGCCTCGAACCAAAAAGCAGGGGAGCCGCGTGCGGGATTTGCGACTTCTTCAATTTCGGATTTGCGATTTGCACTTTTTTTCGTATATTTGCGCAATTATATATGTATATTTAGGATGAAAAACATACGCAATTTTTGCATCATTGCCCATATCGACCACGGCAAGAGCACCTTGGCCGACCGTCTGTTGGAGAAGACCAACACGCTCAACCAGCGCGAAATGCAGGCGCAGGTACTGGACGATATGGAGCTCGAGCGCGAGAAGGGTATCACGATCAAGAGCCACGCGATCCAGATGGAGTACACGGCTCGCAACGGTGAGCAATATACGCTCAACCTGATCGACACCCCGGGTCATGTCGACTTCTCGTACGAGGTTTCGCGCGCCATCGCTTCGTGCGAGGGTGCGCTGCTCGTGGTCGATGCCACGCAGGGTATTCAGGCGCAGACGATCTCGAACCTCTATCTCGCCGTCGGCAACGATCTGGAGATTATCCCCGTGCTGAACAAGATCGACATGGACTCGGCGATGATCGACGAGGTGAAGGACCAAGTGATCGACCTGATCGGCTGCAAGGAGGAGGATATCCTCTTGGCCTCGGGCAAGACGGGCTTGGGTGTCGAGGAGATCTTGGAGGCGATCATCGAGCGCATTCCCGCACCGAAGGGTGACCCCGAGGCTCCGTTGCAGGCCCTGATCTTCGACTCGGTATTCAACCCCTTCCGTGGCATTATCGCCTATTTCCGCGTCTTCAATGGTTCGATTCGCAAGGGCGAGCATGTCAAATTCTTCAACACCGGCTCGGAGTACGATGCCGACGAGGTGGGTGTATTGAAGCTCAAGATGGTGCCGCGCCAAGAGATCAAGACGGGCGATGTGGGCTACATCTGCTCGGGCATCAAGAACTCGGCCGATGTCAAGGTGGGTGATACGATCACCTCGATCGCCAAGCCCTGCGAGGTGGCGATCTCCGGTTTTGAGGATGTCAAGCCGATGGTCTTTGCCGGTGTCTATCCCGTCGAGGCCGACCGCTACGAGGATCTGCGTGCCTCGCTCGAGAAGCTGCAGCTCAACGATGCCTCGCTCACCTTCGAGCCGGAGTCGTCGCTCGCGCTCGGTTTTGGTTTTCGTTGCGGTTTCCTCGGCCTGTTGCATATGGAGATCATCCAAGAGCGACTCTACCGCGAGTTCGATATGGATGTGATCACGACCGTACCGAATGTATCGTACCGCATCACCACCACGACGGGCGAGGTGCTCGAAGTACACAATCCCTCGGGGCTGCCCGAGATTACGAAGGTGGCCAAGATCGAGGAGCCCTACATTCAGGCGCAGATCATCACCAAAGCGGAGTTCTTGGGCAATGTCATCAAACTCTGCATCGACAAGCGCGGCGTGCTGCAGAATCAGACCTTCATCACGCAGGATCGCGTCGAGGTCAATTTCGATATGCCGCTCTCGGAGATCGTCTTCGACTTCTACGACAAGCTGAAGTCGATCTCGAAGGGCTACGCCTCGTTCGACTACCACCGCACGGGCTTCCAGTTGAGCAAGTTGGTTAAACTCGATATTCTGCTCAACGGCGAGCAGGTCGATGCCCTCTCGTCGCTGATCTATGCCGACCACGCCTACGATTTCGGCCGCAAAATGTGCGAGAAGCTCAAGGAGCTGATCCCGCGCCAGCAGTTCGATATCGCCATTCAGGCGGCCATCGGTGCCAAGATCATCGCCCGCGAGACGGTCAAGGCCGTGCGTAAGGATGTGACGGCCAAGTGCTACGGCGGTGATATTTCGCGTAAGCGCAAGCTCTTGGAGAAGCAGAAGAAGGGTAAGAAGCGTATGCGCCAGATCGGTAATGTCGAGGTGCCGCAGTCGGCCTTCCTCGCCGTACTGAAGATGGATTAACCACCGCAACAGCAGACCCAATCCCAAACACAATAGAAGAAACCCCAACCTTGCTGCTATGAATTGGTTAAACCTCGCAATTCACAAGATGAAGTACAAATCCCTGTACGGAGATGATCCGCGCCTCGTGGCCGGTTACCGTTTTCGTAAAGTATTCGGCCGCTCGATCAATTGGGACGATCCGAAAGATCTGAATGAGAAGATTCAGTGGCTCAAGTTCTACTCCGATACCTCGTCGTGGACGCAGCTGGCCGACAAGTGGGCCGTGCGCGACTATGTGGCGGAGCGCGGATTTGGCGATACACTGGTGAAGCTCTACGACCGTTGGGAGCGTACCGAGGAGATCAACTGGGAGTCGTTGCCCGAGCAGTTTGTGATGAAGATCAACAACGGCTGCCACGACATCCTGATCTGCCGCGACAAGAGCCAATTGGATCGCAAGAAGATCACGCGCCAATTCGCCCGCCTGCTTCGGAAGAGCTACACCTACGGGTATGTCTCGGCCGAGCCGCACTACGCGACGATCAAACCCTGCATCATCGCCGAAGAGTTGCTCGACCACACCCAACAGTCGGTGGAGAGTTCGACGCTTGTCGATTACAAGATTTGGTGCATCCACGGTGAACCCCACTTCCTCCTCGTCCACCGTAACCGGCAACGGCACAGTGTCGGCATTGCGGCCTACGACCTCGATTGGCAACCGCGCCCCGAGTGGGTGTGCGGCTCGAAGAAGTTTCACATTGACCCGACACCGATTCCGCGCCCTGCAACGCTCGATCGGATGTTGGAGATCGCTCGCGCACTCTCGAAAGGGCATCCGCAGATGCGTGTCGATCTCTACGAGGTGGGCGGAAAAATCTACTTCGGCGAGTGTACAATGGCGAGCTACAGCGGTTGCATCAATGTATTGACACAGGAGTTCCTGCTCGAGCTGGGCAGCCGCCTGCAACTCCCCGAGAAGCAAACGAAATAACCCCATCGTTATACAACGCAATAAAACAATAAACTACAAACAACTAACAGGTATGAAAAAAACCATTATTGATTTGTTCGAGTCGTCGGTCGCCAAATATGGTGACAAGACCTTCCTCTTGGAGAAGAAGACGACACAGTTCGAGCCTACGACCTACGCCGAGTCGAAGGAGCAGGCCTTGGCCATCGGTGCCGGTTTGGTCGCTATGGGCGTGCAGCCCAAGGAGCGCATCTCGATCCTTGCCGAGGGTTGCAACGACTGGATCGTATCGGAGCTGGGTATGTTCTATGCCGGTGCGATCAGCGTTCCCCTCTCGATCAAGCTGGAGGAGGCCAACGACCTCTACTTCCGTCTGTGGCACGCCGAGGTTTCGGTTATTTTCGTGTCGGCCACGCAGATCAACAAGATCCGTTCGATCCGCGAGCGGTTGCCGCTGCTCAAGACCGTGATCATCCTCGGCACGAAGGTGAAGCCCGAAGAGGAGGGTGAGATCTCGCTGGCCGAGCTGATGGAGAAGGGTCGCGCTTGGCTGCCCGAGCACAAGGAGGAGTTCCTCAAGATCGGCCAGTCGATTCAGAACGACGACTACGCCACGATCACCTACACCTCGGGTACGACAGCCGATCCGAAGGGCGTGGTGCTCACGCACCGTAACTACACAGCCAATGTCGAGCAATCGCTGACGCGTATGAACATTCCGTCGGACTGGCGCACGCTGATCATCCTGCCGCTCGACCACTGCTTCGCCCATGTCGTAGGTTTCTACATCATGATCGCCTGCGGTGCTTCGGTAGCCACGACGCAGGTGGGCGCTACGCCGATGGAGACGCTGCGTAATGTGCCGCTCAACATCCGCGAGGTGAAGCCGCACTTCCTGCTCTCGGTTCCGGCCTTGGCCAAGAACTTCCGCAAGAACATCGAGGCCTCGATTCGCGCCAAGGGTGCTACGACCGAGAAGCTCTTCAAGTTCGCGCTGAAGACCGCCTACTGCTACAATCAGGATGGCTACACGAAGGGCAAGGGGTGGCGTTTTATGCTCAAGCCGCTCGTTGCGCTCTTCGATAAGATCCTCTTCAGCAAGGTGCGCACGGCCTTTGGCGGCAGCCTGCAGTTCTTCGTGGGTGGCGGTGCACTGCTCGACTCGGAGTTGCAGCGTTTCTTCTACGCCATCGGTATTCCGATGTTCCAAGGCTACGGTCTGTCGGAGGCTACGCCCGTGATCTCGACCAACACACCTCCGAAGCGTGGTCACCGATTCGGTTCATCGGGTCTGGTGCTGAAGGGCATCGACTTGAAGATCAAGGATGCCGACGGCAACGACCTACCCGTAGGCGAGAAGGGTGAGATCGTCATCTACGGCGAGAATGTGATGGCCGGCTACTGGAAGAACCCCGAATCGACGGCCGATACGGTACGCGACGGCTGGCTCTACACGGGCGATATGGGCTACATGGGCAAGGATGGTTTCCTTTATGTGCTCGGTCGTTTCAAGAGCCTCTTGATCTCGAGCGACGGCGAGAAGTACAGCCCCGAGGGTATGGAGGAGGCGATGGTCGATAAGTCGCCGCTGATCGACCAGATCATCCTCTACAACAACCAGTGCCCCTACACGACGGCGGTTGTCGTTCCGAACAAGGATGCGCTGAAGCGTGCTTTGAAGGAGGTTGCTGCCGAGCAGCAGGCCGAGGAGGCTGCCAAGCTGATCGGTGCCGAGATCGACAAGTACCGCAAGGGCGGCGTCTATGGCGACGAGTTCCCGCACCGTTGGCTGCCGGGCGCATTGGCCATTGTCGATGAGGCCTTTACGGAGAAGAACGGCTTGGTGAACAGTACGATGAAGATCGTCCGCAACAAGGTGGAGGCCTACTTCAAGGTTCGTATTGACGACCTCTACACGCCGGAGGGCAAGAAGCTCACGAGCGAGAAAAATATCGCATCGTTGAAGAAATTGCTTGGCTAATTCTTTGCAAATTCAAATTTTCGGGCTACCTTTGTAACCCGAAATGCGGTAGTAGCTCAGTTGGTAGAGCATCAGCTTCCCAAGCTGAGGGTCGCGAGTTCGAGCCTCGTCTACCGCTCAAAGCAAAAAGGAGGGTTCATCCCTCCTTTTGCTTTGAAGGTGGAGGGGGAGGTTCGACCGAGCAACCCTCAACGCCCCTTTCAGGGGTCGGGGGTGTAAATATAGTTCGCGCACTTCCCCGCGAAGCGGGGGTTCGAGCCTCGTCTACCGCTCAAAGCAAAAAGGAGGGTTCGGCCCTCCTTTTGCTTTGAAGGTGGGGGAGGTTCGACGAGCGACCCTCAACGCCCCTTTCAGGGGTCGGGGGTGTAAATATAGTTCGCGCACTCCCCCGCGAAGCGGGGGTTCGAGCCTCGTCTACCGCCCGCACAACGACATCGTCGTTGCACGGACGACACCGCAACTCACCCCCTCCCTTGATGAGGTCAGTTACTTTGCTCGGATCGCCTTACACCAATTTTGATCTTTATATGCATCCTTGTACATATCATATGCTTTAGCCGGAACATAGATCAATTCAGGAGATGATGATTTGAAAGGGTCATCCCCTATTGCTGGGGGAACTAAAGGCAGAAACTCTACAGTTGTTAGATCCTGTTCTATATATCCAAATGCCCAATCACCAATATAAGAAACATTTGCAGGAATTACAACAGACAACAGACCAGTCGACATAAATGCATACTTTTCTATTCTTTCTATGCTATTTGGTAAGGTGATTGCCACCAAGTTGTCTTCATAATGAAAAGCCTCTCTTGGGATACGAGTCACTTCTCTATTAAAAGTGATTGATCCCTCGTTATTTTTGTAAGTATTAGAGATAATCTCTGCTCCAAAATCCAAAAAATTACTTTCGTCATAGCCACCTGTAGGTTCTATGACTTCATGAGAGGCCGACACATATTTAATTTCATTGTTTTTAATCGAATTTCCGGAATTTCCATCCTCATCCTTACTGCAAGCCGCAAAAACGAGAAGCGCAGCCGCAAAAATCATTATATTTTTCATTTTTGATACGATTTTACTATTTAACATTTGGTTTTGTCCATTGATCAATGGCAACAGTACGATGGTTTGCATAAATGGTCGATACCTCTACCGATTCCATCCGGGAGGGCAGATCATACAGGCACTGCGGATCTTTTTCCTCTGCCACCAATGGATACTGCTCATTGAAAAAGCCCGAGTAGGTAAAGTGTTGCGGTAGAACTTTCACCACTTTCGCTTCGCGGCCACTTTGATCTCGCAGTTGGCCATTGTTCTGCAAGGATGCACAAATCACCTCCTCTTTTTTACGAAGATTGTCCCGTCCTGAAATAGCGTTACACAAAAAATGTAAAGCTATGGAAGAAAACAG
>CAZVNR010000022.1:0-23432 GCA_964628945.1 uncultured Alistipes sp.
CATCAGCCGCGAGAAGGGTAAGCTGGTTGTTGCCAAGCGTGCCGATCGCAACGCTACCGAGGGTGTAGTTGCTACGAAGGTCGTAGGCACGAAGGCTTATATCCTCTGCTTGGCTTGCGAGACCGACTTCGTTGCACAGAACGAGGAGTATGCCGCTTCGGTAAACGCTATGTTGGATCTGGCTGTCGCTGCCGACGCTGCCGATCGTGACGCCCTGCTGGCTGTTAAGGATGCCGAGGGTCATACGGTTGAGGAGCTCGTAACCGAGAAGTCGGGTCAGACGGGCGAGAAGATCGAGCTGGCTTACTACGCTCGCATCGAGGCTCCCTTCTGCCACGCTTATGTTCACTTCAACAAGAAGCTCGGTACGATCCTTGGCTTCAACAAGGAGGTTCCCGTTGAGACGGCTCACGCTGTTGCCATGCAGGCTACGGCAATGGCCCCGATCTCGATCGATGTGGCTGACTGCCCCGCCGAGGTTGTTGAGCACGAGCGCAAGATCGCTGTTGAGGCGATGAAGCAGGATCCGAAGAACGCCAACAAGCCGGAGGCTATCTTGGAGAAGATCGCCGAGGGTAAGATGCGCAAGTTCTTCGAGGAGAACACGCTGCTGAACCAGTGCGTAGTAGGTGAGAAGGAGTCGATCGCCGAGTTCATCCACAAGGCTGACAAGGAGGCTACGGTAGTTGCTTACAAGCGTTTCGCGCTGGGTGAGTAATTCCGAAGCATACCTCACAAAAAGACCGAGCTGCTCAAAAAAGAGCGGCTCGGTCCTTTTTTAGAGTAAAGAGGCAAGAGCAAAGAGTGAATAGGAAGACCTAAAGCTGATCGAAGTTGTCTAACAAGGTGATTTCTTCGTTACGCTCGCCCTCAAAATGCTCATTTACGCTCGGTAAACTCCGCTTTTTCGGGCTTCGCAAGCCTTGAAATCCCTCTTGTTATACAACTTCTGAAACTTGGGGCTGTCGTAACTCAACTTGTTAGACAGCCCCTGATTGCTCTTTTATCCAATTCCGAGATGGCGCATCGCGCCGAGCAGAATGCGGCGGACGATGGCGGGGAGCAGCAACCACAGCCGCGACTGAAGGTGCCAAGCCCGCGAATCGCAATGCACCACCTTGCCCGATTTGCGCTCGATGCGTACCAATCGCCCGACGACATCGGCTGTCGAGCAGCACTCCTTGAGGTGGTAATTTCCGTCGCCGGCCAAGACCAACTGATCCCCTTTGCGGCGGATGATGCGGTGCAGAATATGGCGTTCGTGGTAGCGAAAGAGGACGATCTCGCCGCGCTGCATCTCCTCGTCGCGTACGGGGGCGATCACCAGCGTATCGCGCCCGTCGTGCATCAGGGGGCGCATGCTGTGGCCGCGCAGGAGGAACTTCACCTCGTGTCCCGTAGCCAAGACCGCCTCGACCTGCTCGAAAAAGATACGATTCCCGACTAACATACCGTTCCGTTGTTGAAGATTGTATCGCGTGCCAACTCGGCTGCCTCGCGGTTCGGCAGGCAGCGCAGGTGGTAGCTCTTCACGCGGCGCAGCAGCTCCGAGAGGAGGCTGTTCACGCGGTCGAAGAGCTGCTCATCGTGGGCAAACGAGGGGGGCAGCGAGGGCTGCAGTGCACCGTAGGCTTGCAGTGTTCCGAGCGGACGAATCTCATTCGCGGGAGCCTGCGAAAGGCGTATAAAACCACGAATAGGGTAGTGCAGATTGCGATAGCAGGGGGTCTTTCCGCTCCACGGCGATCCATAGACCGTTGCCACGCCATCGACGATGCGCAACATCGGACTGTCGTCGTTCAGCAGCTCAACCCCTTCGATATGCTCCCGCCAGAGGCGTGTATGGGTGCTCTTGCCCGTTCCCGACTCGCCCAAGCAGAGCACCGCTCCACCCTGATAGACGAGCACCGAGGAGTGGATGGCCAAGACGCCGTGTTGCGCTGCCCGCAGGTTGTAGGCCATCCACAACCCAAAGCGGAAGAGCGAAATATCCTCCCCCTCGGCAAAGTTGCACGCAGCCTCTACGCGGTCGTTCGGCAGATCGAAACGCACCTCGCGGCCGTCGCTTCGCACGGTCATCGTGAAGAGATAACCTGCCGCATCACCATAGAGCCGGCAGTCGGCATCGGCATCGGGAAAATCGAAGCTGTCGATCAGTCGCATCGAAGGCGCGACGGGGCGCGTATCAGTATTGAACGAAAGATTGAGAATGGGCGTTTCAGCCTCCTCTTCTTCAATCAGAAACGGTCGCAGACCGGCAAATCGAAAATGCGGTTCTTGCAACACAATATCAAGGTCGGCGATACGGAAATAGTTAGCCATTTTGTACAGGTTTTTCGATCGTGATAATGCGCTCACACGAGGCCAACGAACTCTCGCGGTGGGCGATGATAAGCAGGGTCAGTGCGCTGTTTGCGGCCGCCAAGCGGTCGATCGAGAGGTTGATCTCCTGCTCGGTTTGGTTGTCGAGGGCCGAGGTCGCCTCGTCGAAGAGAAGAATATCGGCCTTGCGATAGAGTGCGCGTGCAATGCCGATGCGCTGTCGCTGACCGCCCGAAAGGCGGCAACCGCACTCGCCAACGGGGGTGTCGATCCCCTGCGGGAGTGTGCGTACGAACTCCCCGAGCTGCGCCGCCTGCAACGCCTCCTCGACCCGTTGGTGGTCGATCGCGTCGGCCGGAATACCCAATGCGACATTCTCGGCGAAGGAGCCGTCAACCAAAAAGAGGCTCTGCGATACATACCCCACGCGCTGCTGCCACCTGCGACGGTTGGCCGGCGTGAGGGGCACGCCGTCGATCTCGATCGCCCCCTCGGTCGGCGTGTAGAAGCCCAACAACAGGTTGAAGAGGGTCGTTTTGCCCGCACCCGACGAGCCGCGAAAACCGATGCGCTCTCCCTTGCGGATCGAGAGCGAGAGGTCGCGGAAGAGCCATTCGTCGCTGTCGGGGAAGCGGAACGAGAGGTCGCGGAGCGTGATCTGCTGCTCGAACGGGAGCGGCGTGACCGGCTCGTCGCTGATCGGTTGCGGCTCTTCGTCGGCCGCTTCGTTCAGAATATCAATCGCATAACGGTTGTAGCGAATCGTTGTCCAACCGCTCATCAGCCCGCGTACCGAGGGCATCAGGCGCAACGCGGCAACAGCAAAGACACCGAAGATCAGGCGGCTGTTCTCCTCGCCCATTCCGACGCTGAGCGCGGCCAAGAGTGCCACGCCGACGGCCAGCCCCAACTCGGTTACGATCGACGGCAACAGCCCGATATCGGCCTCGCGCGAACGGGTCTCGACCACCTCCTTCATCGCGCGGTCGAAGCGGCGCAACATCATCGGGAAGGCGTCGTTCAGCTCAATATCGGTAAATCCTCTGAAGGTCTCGGCGACGATTCGTGCCTTCTCGCGTTGGGCGCGGTTCTCCTGCTCGCCGTAGCGGTTGATGCGCCCCCTGACAAAGCGGTAGTAGCCCCACGAGGCGGGCAGAAAGACCCCGACGGTGAGCAGGGCGGCCGTCGGTGCATAGAGCGCAAGTGCCGTAAAGAGCAGGATGAGCAGCATCGCCTCGGAGGCGATTGCGGCAGCGGGCTTCAGCACACCGGCCGTGAACGAGAGGCAGACGACATTGACATTGCGCGCCAAGACGGCGGAGTTTTGCCCCTTCAGGTAGTGCAGCCCGCGCTGGTGATAGAGCATATAGAGCCGCCGCGAGAGGGTGGTGTAGAGATCGTAGATGTAGCGGCGTTCGATGCGCGCCAAGAGAAAATTCAACAGGCACTTCAGCGCGATGATCAGGATGATCACGGCCGCCGTGCACCATGCAAACTGCTCGACCGAGCGGAATCCGATCGTCTGATAGATCCGCCCCATCACCCCCTCGCCCGTGAGTGCGGCAGGGTCGAGCGCGACGGCCAAGATCGGCAGCAGCATCGCCAAACCGACCATGTTGAGCACGGCGCGGAGGAAGAGGGTCCACGCCACCCATACGCCGCGACGGCGAAACGGGCGGGGAAGTATGTGCAGTGTGCGTTTCATTGTTGCTGACAAAGATACGCAATATTCTCCACGAATCTATTTTTTACGCTTAATTTTTCATTTTTAATTCATTTATTGTACCTTTGTCTGATAAACCTAAAACTGCGACTGACCGATGACTACACTGCGTACCGGCTTGTTGGCCGTCTGTGCCCTGTTTGTGCTGCCCGTTGCGGCGCAAACATTTGGTAAAGCCCCCTTTACCGAGCCGCTGACAGAGGTGCTGCGTACGATCGAAACGCAATTCGATGTGCGCATCAACTGCAAAAATTTCTCGCCCGATACCGTTTCGCTCAACTACGCCGCCTCGCGTATGCGACCCTATTCGCTCGACGAAACGCTTGATAATGTCCTCCGCCCGCTCGATCTGAAGTGGGAGCAGAACAAGAAGACGATCCGCGTACAACCCTATGAGTACCACCGTCGCCGTCCCGCCGATGGCGAGAAGCTCTTGGCGTGGCTCTCGGCCAAGTACGATAACCAAGCCGCATGGGAGCAGCGAGCCGAGGAAGTGAAACGCAGTGCGCTCGAGATCCTCGACCTCGACCCCTTCCTGCGTAATGTGGCTCCCAATCCGCAGATCTTCGTTCAGAAGGCGGTGAAGCACGACGGCTACACGACCCAAAACTTTGCCCTCGAAACGCTCCCGGGGCTCTACGCCTGCGGTACGATCTACGCCCCTGCGAAGGGCAAAGGGAAGCGCCCCCTCATCATGAACCCCGCCGGTCACTGGCCCGAGGCGCGCTACCGTGCCGATCAGCAGTACCGTATGGCCACCTTTGCCCGTATGGGTGCCGTTGCGGTCGATGTCGATATTGTGGCGTGGGGCGAGTCGGAGAAGCAACTCGGTATTGCCGCCCACCAAGCCACCTACGCGATGCAGGTGCAGGTGCTGTGGTCGAAAATGGTGACCGACTGGGTGTTGGCTACGCGCAACGACATCGACACAACCCGTATGGCCGCGACGGGCGGATCGGGCGGCGCGACCCATACGCTGATGTTGGCGTTGGTCGATCCGCGTTTCACGGTCTTGGCTCCCGTCGTACACCTCGTTTCGCACTTTGACGGCGGTTGTCCCTGCGAGAGCGGCCGTCCCGTGGCGTTGGCCGCAGGCGGCAGCGCGATGCCCGAGCTGCTGGCTGCCGTGATGGCTCCGCGCCCGACGCTGGTTGTTTCGGACGGTGGCGACTGGACCCACACCTATCCTACGCTCGAGTACCCCTACCTGCGACGCATCTGGGGCTTCTACGGCGCGACCGAGCAGGTCGAGAATGCCCACTTTGCCGACGAACGCCACGACTACGGCGTGAACAAGCGGGCGGCGGTCTATCAATTCTTCGCCAAACACCTCGGACTGGATGCCGCGAAGATCGACGAGGAGCGGGTGACGATCCAACCCAATACGGCATTGCAGAGCTTCACGGAGGGCTTCCCTGCGGGCGCAATCCGTTCGGCCGAGGAGTTGGAACAACTGATCGAAAATTTTAAGTAATAAGCAATAACCTATTTAAAATGAAGCGATTGACCTTTTTTGCAGCTGCGCTCTTTGCGCTGGCGCTCACCTCGTGCGGTAAGCGTGAGGTGGCGCACTATCGGGTGATGGTGGATGCCCTCCGCGAGAATTGTCCGGTGGTGATTGACGAGGTGCCCGAGTGGGCCAACGGTGTGCGTGTGTGGCACAACGGCGAGGAGATCCCCTCGCAGCTCGACAAGGCGTTGGGCGAGGCGGCTTTTGTAGCCGATGTGGCCGTCACGGCCGATTTTAAGGTGGTGTTCACCGAGAAACCCAATACGACGCAGTACGAGTCGCGTGTCAATGCGCAGATGTGGTGGAAGAACGAGGATGGTACGCTCAAGGAGTGCGATACGCTCTTCTCCTACAAGGACGATATGTACCGCAAGTTGCACCACCACGGCCCCGCCATCGAGTCCGAGAAGGCGGCCTACCGCGTCTATTTCGACAAGAAGCAGACGATCGACACCTACGGTAAGAAGAAGGAGCAGTTGGAGCTGCGCCGCTCGATGTGGTACACGACCGACGAGCAGCTGGCAGCCGGCTTCGGCCACGACAACCTGCGTGTCTTCGGGTCGATCGGTGTCGGTGTGCTCAAGGGCTGGGATTCCGAGAAGGGGATGATCCACATCACCGACTTCAAACGCCGCGAGGCGCGTGTGATGGCCAAAGGCCCCGTGCGTGCCATTATGGAGATGGAGGTCGAGGGTTGGAACTACTGCGGCCGCGAGCTGAATATGATCTCGCGCTACATCATCTACGCCGGCCACAGCGATGTGCAGGTTGAGAACCGCATCACGGGCGACTTCGAGGGGCTGACCTTCGTGACGGGCGTGATGAAGATGGCCGATACCTTCGTTCGTCGAAACGAGCGTACGGTGGCGCAGATCGGTGTCGATCACCCCGAGAACGACTACAATAAGTGGCCGAAGGAGTGCGTGGCACTGGCCGTATCGCTGCCCGAGGAGGTGAAGATCCTCTCGGCCGAGGATGATAAGTTGAGCTACCTCTACCAAGTGACCCCCGACGAGAACGGCCACATCGACTATGTGTTCGATATGGCATGGCGCAAGAGCAGCTGGTTGGACGAGTACTCGAGCTTCGACATCATCGACTCGCTCTTCGAATCGACCCAAAAGGCTGCCGGCCCGATCCGCATCCAGCGCATTAAGTAACGATAGCAAGAATTTAATCACAATAAACACAACTACTATGAAATTGAGAAACACGCTTCTTTTCTTTGTGGCGGCTGCGATGACGGCCTGCTGCTGCCCCGACAAGGCAACGACGGATTACTATGCGAATCTGCCGTTCGAGATGCCCGAGGTGGTACGCCCCTCGATCCCCGAGCGCGAGGTTTGCCTGACGGAGTTTGGTGCCGTAGGTGACGGCCTGCAACTCTGCACCGAGGCCTTTGCCGCAGCGATTGACCACCTCGCCGAGCAGGGTGGCGGTACGGTGAATGTGCCCGACGGTATTTGGCTCACCGGCCCGATCGTGCTGAAAGACAACATCGAACTGCACCTCTCGCAGCAGGCGATGATCCTCTTCAGCCCCGACACGAAGCTCTATCCGCTGACCGAGATCATCTTCGAGGGTCTGAATACATGGCGTATGCAGTCGCCCATCTCGGCGCGTGGCGTGAAGAATGTTGCCATCACGGGCGGTGGCGTGATCGACGGTAACGGCGATGCTTGGCGTATGGTCAAGAAGAGCAAGGTGATTGAGAGCGCGTGGAAGAAGCTCGTGGCAAGCGGCGGTATCGTCGATGGCTCGAACTGGTTCCCGACCGAAAGCTACTATCGTGGTCAGAAGGGTGCAACGGATCAGAATGTGAACGAGAATATGAAGACGAAGGAGGACTTCGAGCCGATCCGCGACTTCCTGCGCCCCGTCTTGGTAGCGATCCACAACTGCGAGAATGTACTGTTGGAGGGCGTAACCTTCCAGAACTCGCCCTGCTGGACGATTCACCCCGCCATCTGCACGAACCTGACGATCGACGGCATTACGGTTCGCTGTCCGGCCTATGCACAGAACGGCGACGGTGTCGATATCGAGTCGTGCAAGAATGTGCTGATGGTCAATTCGTCGATCGATGCCGGTGACGATGCGATCTGCATCAAGAGCGGTAAGAACGAGGATGGTCGCCGTCGCGGTATTCCGTGCGAGAATGTGATCGTTCAGAACTGCATCGTCTTCCACGGCCACGGTGGTTTTGTGGTTGGTAGCGAGATGTCGGGCGGCGTGAAGAATGTCTGCGTGCGCGACCTGACCTTCTCGGGTACGGATGTCGGCCTGCGTTTCAAATCGACGCGCGGTCGCGGCGGTGTGGTCGAGAACATCTTTATCGAGAATGTGACGATGAACAACATCCTGACCGACGGTCTGTTGTTCGACCTCTTCTATGGTGGTAAGTCGGCTTCGGAGGCGTTGGCCGATGGCGACGAGGGTGAGGCCTCGGATATGCCCTTCAAGCCCGTTGACGAGACGACGCCCGCCTTCCGCAACATCGACATCAAGAATGTGCGCTGCTACGATGCCCGCCGTGCGATGCTCTTCAACGGTCTGCCGGAGATGAATGTCGAGCATGTGCGCGTCGAGAATGCCCAGTTCTACACGACGACCGGTGCCCAGATCAACGAATCGACCGATGTCGTGCTGAAGAATGTGACGGTTGTCCCGAAGCAGGGTCCCGCCTTGGCGATCAACAACGCCAAGCAGGTGGTAGTGGAGAACTTCATCTGCCCCGAGGGGATGTCGGCCGCGCTGACCGTAACGGGTAGCCGCAACAAGACGATCGAGATCGGTTCGGCGCAGATCACGGCCGAGAATGCACAGCTCTCGCCGAAGGCTGCACCGGCAGTTAAGATCAACTAAACACACTGCGTTTGCGTATGAAGCAACTGCTGAAAGTAATCTGTGCGATCCTGTTCGCCACATCCCTTGCGGGGTGTGGCGACTCGTCGGACGAGGGGTTGAACTTCACGATCCTGACGGCTCCGCAGGCTATCGGGACGGTCAATGGCGCGTGGCTGGAGGTGTCGTGGAATAAGGTGTCGAATGCCGAGGCCTATGCCGTCGAGGTGACGGAGAATACAGATAAACCGGTTGCCTATCGGACCGTGATGACCTCCTACTCGGTGGCGATGAAGGCCGGCTCGAAATACAGCGTGCGCATTAAGTCGCTTGCGGGCAGCAACAAGGCTTTCGTCGATTCCGAGTGGTCGAACAAGGTCGAGGCCGAACGCCCCGCAGGATCCACACCAACCCCCACACCGACCCCGACACCTACGGCTGCACAGTAGTCGATTGCGGAGTAAACCAACCAATCAAAAAGCGTAACACAAGATGAAAAAGAACTATACACAGCTCCTCGTCCTGCTCCTGACGGTGCTCTTTGCGGCCTGCGGGGGAGGCGAGAAGGAGATCGAACCGACGAAACTCGGTACACCGGCTCCGACGCTCACCATTACGGGTGCCGATGTGTCGGTTGTTTGGCCGAAGGTGGAGGCTGCTGCAGGTTACACCTTCGAATTGACCGAGAATGGCGCGAGCTGCGATCAGGGTACGCTCACGACACCGAACTACCACTTTACGATGAAGAGCAAGTGGACCTACTCGTTCCGTGTCAAGGCGACGGCCGACAAGAGCGGGATGTACCTCGATTCGGAGTGGTCGGCACCTGTCACGGCCAAGATGAACCAGCTCTCGATGCCGACCGTCAAACTCGATGAGGCTTCGGTGACGAACAATTCAGTCACGCTCTCGTGGACGAAAGTAACAAATGCAGCCTCGTATCGCTATCAACTCTTGAAGGATGGTACCGTGCAGCGCGAGGCAGGCGTGAGCGATACGACGCTGAAGCTCACCGACCTTGCCGAAAACACGACCTATAAGGTCAAGGTAAAGGCGGTCGCTGCGGCGGGTTATATCGACTCGGAGTATTCGCGCGAGGTGAGCTTTACGACCTACCAGATGGTACAGCTCGCTACGCCCCAAAACCTCAGCGGTACGACCAAGGCCACGCTGCTGACGATCAGTTGGGGTGCGGTCGATAAGGCGGCTGCTTACCAGTATGAACTCTACCGCAACGCCGATAGTTCGCCCGTCAAGAGTGGCGAGGTGAACGCAACGAGCGTTTCGTTCGATGATATGGAGAGCGGCAACTACCGCTTCCGTGTCAAGGCGATCGGTAAGGCCGATGATCCCTATACGCTTCCGTCGGAGTACTCGGGCTACTGCACCTTCCAGTACGAAAAGACCGATGTCGATATCGTGATCCCCGCTTCGGAGATGGACGGCGTGATCCGTGCCTTCCCGGGTGCCGAGGGTGGCGGTATGTACACCACGGGTGGTCGCGGCGGCAAGGTGATCCATGTGACGAACCTGAACGACTCGGGTACGGGCTCGCTGCGTGCAGCCCTCGAGGAGTCGGGTGCCCGTACGATCGTCTTCGATGTGGCGGGTACGATCCAGCTCAAGTCGCAATTGAAGATCTCGAAGGGCGATGTGACGATCGCCGGTCAGACAGCCCCGGGTGACGGTATCTGCCTGCGCGACAATACGCTCTATGTGGGTGCCAACAATGTGATCATCCGCTTTATCCGCTTCCGTATGGGCGACGAAACGAAGCAGGAGAACGATGCTATTTGGGGGCGTTACCAGCAGGATATCATCATCGACCACTGTTCGATGTCGTGGTCAACGGATGAGTGCGGCTCGTTCTACGCCAACAAGAACTTCACGCTGCAGTGGTGTCTTTTGGGCGAGTCGTTGCGCAACTCCGTTCACGACAAGGGCGCACACGGCTACGGCGGTATCTGGGGTGGTAAGAACGCTTCGTTCCACCACAATATGCTCACCTCGCACAGCAGCCGTAATCCCCGTTTCTGTCACCCGCAGGTCTATGGCAACTACCTCTCGACCCACCGTGGCAATGTCGATTACCGCAACAATGTGGTCTATAACTGGGGCGATAACTCGTCGTACGGCGGCGAGAGCGGAGCTTTCAATATGGTAGGCAACTACTATAAACCCGGCCCCGCCTCGGAGGATCGTAAATACTTCTTGGCAGCCGATGCCTACTACGAGAAGGATGGTACGGTGTGGTCGAAAGCCTACCCGAAACTCTATTTGGAGGGGAATGTCCACACGCAGCACAGCGACATCACGAGCAACAACCAGCAGGGTGTCAACTTCACCGACGGCAGCAGCTACGACTACTACAACAAGTTCGAGAGTGCGCTGCTCCCGATCAAAAAGGACGATGCAACGAGCTGCTACACCTCGACCCACACGGCCGAGGATGCCTACGCCCGCATCTTGGATTGTGTAGGTGCTTCGCTCAAGCGCGATGCCATTGATACGCGCTTGGTGGACGATGCCCGCAACGGTAAGGCAACCTATACGAACGGCGGTAACGGCTCGTCGAACGGCATCATCGACACGCAGTCGGCCGTAGGCGGTTGGCCTGCGCTCTCGGCTACGAGCGAGGAGATCAGCCGCGCCACGACCGATACCGATGGCGACCACATCCCCGACTACTACGAGGAGCAGCTCGGTTTGGATAAGACGAAAAACGATGCCTCGAACAAGAACCTCGATCCGCAGGGGCTCTATACGAACTTCGAGATCTACCTCCACTACCTCGTGCAGGATATCACGAAGGCACAGGCTGCAGGATCGACCTATAAAAAGTTAGAGTAATGAAACGCATACTATTTCTGTTGATGACGCTCTGCTCGCTGACCGTAACGGCTGCCGAGCGACCGATCCATGTCTATCTGATTGGCGACTCGACCTGCGCCAACAAGAGCCTCGAAAAGGAGAACCCCGAGCGCGGTTGGGGACAGTTGTTCCGTGCCTTCTTCGACGAAGCGGTCTTTGTCGAGAATCACGCCATGAACGGCCGTTCGACGATGTCGTTCCGTAACGAGGGTCGTTGGGAGCCGATCTACAACCAGATGCAGCAGGGCGACTATGTCTTCATCCAGTTCGGCCATAACGACGAGAAGGTTGATCGCCCGAAGGTGGGTTCGGTGCCCGAGGTCTTCGCCGAGAATCTGCGCCGCTATGTGCGCGAAACGCGCGAGAAGGGGGGTATTCCGATTCTGCTCACCCCGATTGCCCGTCGTCACTTCACGCCCGAAGGCGAACTGATCCACACCCACGGCGAGTATCCGGCGCGTGTGCGTCAGGTAGCCGAGGAGGAGCAGGTGCCCCTCTTGGAGATGGAGCAGCTGACCGAGGCGTGGCTCAAGGAGCTGGGCGATGAGCCGTCGCGTCCCTACTTTATGTGGGTCGAGAAGGGTACTTCGCCCCTCTATCCCGACGGGCGCGAGGACAACACGCACCTCAATGTCAGGGGTGCGCATGTGATCGCCCGTATGGTGGCGCAAGAGGTGACAGCCAAAGTGCCCGCGCTGGCCGAGCACTTCCAAATCGCCGACTTTGTCGTGGCGAAGGATGGTACGGGTGACTTCTTCACGCTGAAGGAGGCCGTCGATATGATCCCCGACTACAACGGCGGCATCTGCAAGATTCGCCTCTCGGAGGGTCTCTATCGCGAAAAGATCTCGATTCCGTGGACGAAACGCAATGTGTACCTCTACGGCGTAGGCAAGGCGGTTGTTTCGTGGGACGACTTCGCCAACCGCAAGAGTGTCTTGGGACGCAATGTGGGAACTTCGGGCTCCTCGACGATCTACTTTGGTGCCGATAACTGGACGGTCGAGAATGTGACCTTCGAGAATACGGCCGGTCGGGTAGGGCAGGCAGTTGCCGCACAGACCCTCGGCTCGAACCTCCATTTCCGCAACTGCCGCTTCTTGGGCAACCAAGATACGCTCTATCTGCGCGGCTCGGGCAACTCGAACGAACACATCGGCGGTGTGCGCTGGACCTACTTCGATTCGTGCTACATCGAGGGTACGACCGACTTTATCTTCGGTGCCTCGGCGGCGATCTTCCGCAACTGCGAGATCCGTTCGCTCAGCGACTCGTATGTAACGGCCGCTTCGACGGTCGAGGGCCAAGAGGTGGGCTACATCTTCTACGAGTGCCGTTTGACGGCCGCCGAGGGGGTGACGAAGTGCTATTTGGGTCGTCCGTGGCGACCCTATGCCAAGACGATCTTCATCAACTGCGAACTGGGTGCGCACATCACCCCTGAGGGTTGGCAACAGTGGTCGAACAAGGATAACCTGACGACGACCTACTACGCCGAGTACGGCTCGAAGGGGGCAGGTGCCAACACCAAAGGGCGTGTCGAGTGGTCGCATCAGCTGACGAAGAAGGAGGCCAAGGCCTTGATCGAGAAGTATGTAACGAATAATCCCGCAAAGTAATGAAAAAGAGTGTGATATTAGCCCTGTTCGCGGGTGCGGCTCTCCTCACGGGGTGCTGTGGCGAGCAGAAACATCCGCTTGCTGATGGCGAGAAACCGTTGGCCGTATGGATGGCCGAGAGCGAGATGACGCGCTTCCCCTCGCCGGCACAGATCGACTTTATTCCGGTCGGCAAGATCAAGTGGAACTACACGACCGGTTTGGAACTGCTGGCGATGATGGAGGCGGCCAAGGAGTACGACCGCCCCGACTTCGACCGCTACGCCGAGCGTTACTACGACTCGATCGTGCAGCCGGACGGCTCGGTGATCAGCTATGCACGCGAGAAGTACAACATCGACCACATCTGCCCGGGTCGCCCCCTCTTCGAACTCTATGAGCGCACGGGCGAGCAGCGTTACAAGCAGGTGATGGATACACTCTTCCTGCAACTGCAACACCAACCGCGCATCGAGGCGGGCGGCTTTTGGCACAAGAAACGCTACCCGCAACAGATGTGGCTGGACGGAATCTATATGGGTGAGCCCTACTACGCCGAGTATGTGATGCGCAATGTGATGCCGACCGATACGGAGGCAGGCAAACGCTATGTCGATGATATTGTCAATCAGTTCGTGGCGGTTGCACGCGGCACCTACAATCCTGAAACGGAGCTCTTCGTGCACGCCTTTGATGCCGTGCGTGCGCAGTTCTGGTGCGACAAGGAGACGGGTCGTTCGCCCCACTCGTGGGGGCGTGCGATGGGGTGGTACACGATGGCGATTGTCGAGACGCTGCAATACCTCGGCGTGAGCGAGCAGACACAGCCGATGGTGGAGATCTTGAGCCACATCATGAAGACCCTGCCGCGCTACGCCAACCCCGAGAGCGGGATGTGGTATCAGGTGATGGAACACCCCGACCGTGAGGGGAATTACGAGGAGGCCACCGGCTCGATTATGTTCATCTACGCGATGCTGAAGGGTGCTCGCTTGGGCTACCTCCCCGCCGAGTATAAGGCCGAGGGAGAGCGGCTCTTCCGTCAATTTGTCGATCGCTTTGTCAAGGTCGAGGCCGACGGTACGATCTCGATCACCTCGTGCTGTGCCGTGGCGGGCCTTGATACCGACGGCACGCGCCGCGACGGTACCTACGAGTACTACCTCTCGGAACCGGTACGCGACAACGATCCGAAGGCGACGGGACCCTTTATTTGGGCTGCGATGGAGTACGATCGCGCACGATAGCAGCACTTCAATGCTGCTCACCGATTTGGCTTGGGTTACAGCAATGTGGCCCAAGCTTTTTTTTCGATGGGGGGGGGTAGGGAAATTAGAGAAATTAAGGAGGTTGGGGAGTGCTTCGCTAATCTCTCTAAATTCACTAAATTCTCTGAAAAGCCGAATGCTGATTTTGAA
The DNA here is from genome assembly GCA_964628945.1 of uncultured Alistipes sp. GTDB lineage: Bacteria > Bacteroidota > Bacteroidia > Bacteroidales > Rikenellaceae > Alistipes. Next base: position 14,287 of record CAZVNR010000022.1, read on the forward strand.
TAGTGCTTTTCCACTACCTTTACCTTCGCTTCGGGTAGGCTTCCGCCACCCGCCGCTCGGTTGAGGGGCTTGAGCCGGCCTGTTCGACTTTATTCTTTTTAGCTCTTTACGGCCGTTTTGCGCGTTGCTTTTCGTTACATAGCACCGGCTATGCTCCTCAAACCAACGCGCAAACCGCCCACAAAATAGCTATAAAATTATTTCGTCGAACAATCCGGCACAAGCCCCGTAGGCTGCGCCTCGGCAATGCCACCCTTTTTTTGTCGTCGAAAAAACGCAACGGTCGTTAGCTCCACCCAAGGAGCGAAGTGACTAAGTCCCCCTTTTCAAAGGGGGATTTAGAGGGATTGTCTATATTTTACTATTTTTGTAGTTGAGATGCTCCGTTTCCCCTCTCGTTGCTAGGTGGCTTTAGTCTTTCATACCCTCCGTAGGAGGTAAACTACGAGTTAGTTAGCTGTACTCCAAGCTAGCTTGAGGTCAGCTAACTAACTCGTAGTTTATATTGCCTTCGGCAATTGAAAGACTAAAACCATCAAGCCACTGCAACCTCCGCACGCTTGCGTGCGCAGCCGTTGCGTTTTTTCTCCGCCAAATTTTTTGGCATTGCGCTCGGCTTTCACTACCTTTGTACCCTATGATTGACCGAGAAACCGTTGACAGAATCTACGCCGCCGCCAATATCGTCGAGATCATTGGCGACTATGTTACGCTCAAACGCAAGGGCGTAAACTATACGGCGTGCTGTCCGTTTCACAACGAGAAGACCCCCTCGTTTATCGTATCGCCCGCCAAAGGCCTCTTCAAGTGCTTCGGCTGCGGCAAGGGCGGCAACGCGGTCAATTTCCTGATGGAGCACGAGAGCCTGACCTATCCCGAGGCGCTGAAGATGGTAGCCAAGCGCTACAATATCGAGGTGCACGAACGCGAACAGACCGAGGAGGATATCCGTCGCAACAACGACCGCGAGAGTATGTTTACGGTCAACAGCTGGGCGGCGGACTACTTCGTGCACTACCTCCACCACGAGCAGGAGGGCATTGCGGTCGGGATGAGCTACTTCCGCCAAAAACGCGAACTGACCGATGCAACGATCCGCAAGTTTGGCCTCGGCTTCTGCCCCTCGCGCGGCGATCGGATGTCGAAAGATGCCCTCGCGGCGGGTTACAAAAAGGAGTTTCTGCTCTCGACGGGCTTGTCGAAGGAGCGCGAGAGCGACCAGTCGCTCTACGACCGTTTCCGCGATCGCGTGATCTTCCCGATTCACAACATCTCGGGGCGTGTGGTGGCCTTTGGTGCCCGCACGCTGCGCACGGAGAAGGAGATCGCCAAGTATCTGAACTCGCCCGAGAGCGAGATCTACAGCAAGAAAAACGAGCTCTACGGCCTCTACTTTGCCAAGCGTGCCATCCAACAGCAGGACTACGCGATTATGGTCGAGGGCTACCTCGATGTGATCTCGATGCATCAGGCGGGGGTCGAGAATGTGGTGGCCTCGTCGGGTACCTCGCTCACGACCGAGCAGATCCGCCTGCTGGGGCGTTTTACGCGCAATATCACGGTGATTTACGACGGTGATGCGGCCGGTATCAAGGCCTCGTTGCGCGGTATTGATATGATCCTCAAGGAGGGGATGAATGTGCGCGTGGTGCTGCTGCCCGATGGGGAGGATCCCGATACTTTCGCCCGCAGCCGTTCGTCGGAGGCGTTGCGGCAGTACATCGCCGACCACGAGCGCGACTTCCTCGATTTTAAGGCGCACCTGCTGCTCGATGAGGCGCAGGGTGACCCGATTCGCAAATCATCGCTCATACAGGATATGGTGCAGTCGATCGCGCAGATCCCCGATGCCATTCAACGCTCGGTCTATATCAAGGAGTGCGCCCGCACGATGGAGATCGACGAGCAGGTACTGATCGGTGAGGTGGCACGCAAACGCCTCGCCTCGACGGGGGATCGTGAAACGGACGACTTCGTGCGCCGCCAGACGATGCAACGCCGCCGCGAGGAGCAACCTGTGCAACCGCTTACGCCGACCGGAGGCGGTTATCCCGCGAAGGTTGAGTTTGGCAGCTCGGTCGAGGCGTTGGAGGGGGAGTTGGTGAAGTATTTGCTGAAGTACGGCCACCGCTCGTTTGAGTTTAAGGAGGGGGTGAACTTCGTGGAGTGCAATGTCGCCGAGCTGATCTTCGAGGAGCTGGATATGGATGGCCTGCAGTTCATCGATCCGCGCTACAATGCGATTTTGCAGTGCTACCGTGAACAGTGGAACGCGCTGGGGCGCGGTGCCGAGGTGCCCGTCTTCCACTTTACGAGCCACTACGATCCCGAGGTGTGCAATGTGGCGACCAACATCCTCTTCTCGGACGAAAACTATGTGCCGAGTGCGCTGTGGAAACGGAAAGAGGTGCACATCGAGAGCGACGAGGAGATCTTGGCCAACGGCGTACCGAAGGCGATTACGCTCTACCGCTCGAAGGTGATCGAGCGGCTGATCCGCGACGAACAGGCGAAGCTCAAAGTGGGTATTTCGGAGGAGGAAGAGGAGGTGATTATGAAACGCATTTCGCAACTGAATGTTGCAAAGGTTCAGATTGCCAATAAATTACAACGGTTGATTCTGTGATGATGCAAGCGTAAAAAAAGCCTGCTCTTCAACCAAGAAAAGCAGGCAGGGATTGGTTTCGGGGCGTACACGCATCACTGCGCGTACCGTGTGCAAACAGAAAATAAACAGAAAGATGTGTAAAACATATCAAAGATAAAAGAATTAGTTACCTTGACCCGATACCCATCCCTGTGAATGAAATGTACAACTTATGTGCCGTTTTGAAAGATGAGTGAACAGAAAAAGATCAATATAAAGAATAAGCGTGCCACCTTCGACTACGAGATCTTGGAGGAGTGGGTGGCCGGCGTGGTGCTGGTCGGTACGGAGATCAAGTCGATCCGTGCGGGCAAGGCTTCGATGGTCGATTCCTACTGCTACTTCGAGCAGGGAGAGCTGTGGATTCGCGGGGTCAATATCGCCGAGTATGCGTGGGGTACCTGCAACAACCACTCCCCGCGCCGCGACCGCAAACTGTTGCTGACGGCTCGCGAGCTGAATAAGTTGCAACGCGCCGCGCAGGATAAGGGGCTGACGATCGTCGGTCTGCGCCTCTTTCTCAACGAGCGCGGCTTGGCCAAGATCACCATCGGTCTGGCACGCGGTCGCAAGGCCTACGACAAGCGCGAGTACCTCAAGGAGAACGATGCGAAGCGCGAGATGGATAAGGTGATGAAAAACTTTAGAAAATAGCTGCTATGGCACTGATACTTTGCATAGAAACGGGCACGGATATCTGCTCGGTGGGTGTCGCCCGCGACGGCGAGCTGATCTCTCTGCGCGAGAGCGCCGAAGGGCGCGACCACGCCCGTCAGGTGGGGGTCTTTGTCGATGAACTGCTGCGCGAGATGAATCTCCAAGCCGACGAACTGGATGCGGTGGCCGTAGGGAAGGGCCCGGGCTCCTATACGGGGTTGCGCATCGGTGTCTCGTTTGCCAAGGGGTTGTGCTACGGCGTAGGGAAGCCGCTGATCGCTATCGGATCGCTCGATGCGCTGACCGAGGTGGCACGCGAGGATTATGAGGCGGGGATTATTGATGTGGATCGTTGGGAGGAGGCGCACCTCTGCCCGATGGTCGATGCCCGTCGTATGGAGGTCTATACGCAACTCTTCGACTGTAACGGCTGCGCCGAGAGTGCAGTGACGGCCGAGGTGGTGGATGCAGAGAGCTTTGCGGCAGTGCGTGCCGACGGACGACCGTTTGTCCTGTTTGGGAACGGTGCGGCGAAGTGTGCCGAGGTGCTAACCGGTACAACCTTGGTCGAGGTGGCACCCTCGGCACGCGGTTTGGCGCGTCTGGCCGAGGCGGCTTACGAGCGCGGAGCGTTCGAGGATATAGCCTACTTCGAGCCCTTCTATCTGAAGGACTTTGTGGTGACAACCTCGAATAAAAAGCTCTTTTAGAATTGAGAGTTAGGCTGCGCGACCTAATCACGCCAAACAAAAGAGCAGGATGATCTTTTTCGGTGTCATCCTGCTCTTTTTATCGCGTTAGCCAAAATAATTTTGAATTCTAAATTCTAAATTTTGAATTGGAAACCTATTTCGTCGTTACGATCAGCGGCTGTGCGATCTTGGCCTGCTGCTCCTCGATCACCTCGAGCCAGTCGGCCATATCCTCTACGCCGCCGAGGCTCCAACCCGAAGCGTTGTAGTAGGTCAGCTTCTCACCCGACTTTACCTCCTTGACGGCCAGCGAGTGACCCAGCAGATCGGGGTTCATCTCTGCCTCGGGCAGAATGATCGCCTGATAGATGTCGCCATCCACCTCGGGTTGCTTTGAGTCCGAAACGGCCTCGACCATTGCCAACCAACCCTCGCCCTGCTTCGTCTCCTTTACATCGTGGCGTACGAAACCGGCCGCGATGGGCAGCACCTCGAACTCGCCCGTATAGACATTCTCCATCTTGTTGAAACGGTTGTCGGCATCGAGCGTGATCGTCTTAACGAGTTGTACGGGCGTACCGTTCACATCCCAAGCCACATAGTTCAGCTCGACCGAGGTGCGGATCGGGCCGTTGTCGAGCGTGCGAGCCGTTGCGTAGTTGTGCTCCATCGGCCAGAACTTCCCATCGACCATCGGTACCGATGCGCCGCCACCCAGCGTACGGCCCACCTTGTAGCAGTCCATACCGTCGCCGTAGTTGTGGTGGTAGTCGCCCTTGGCGTACCACTCGTCTATCACGAGTTTCTCGGTGCATTTAACCCATACATCAATACCCGGCGTGATGAGTTTCTCGGGCGAGGTCTCGAGTGCGGGGCCGTACAGACGATAGGCTACGAGGTTGTTCTCCCACGCATAGTCGTCGTAACGCTCCGGCACGATGCGGCCAAAGGCCTTCGAGGGGTAGTCGGCACGCACCCCCTTGACGATCGTGAAGAACTCGCTCTCGCCACCCTCGACATCCGTTTGGAAGATCACCGCCTGCGGCTCCTCCTCGCCACGGTAGATCACCTGCGAGGGGATCTCCTCGCCGAGGTCGTTCTTTACAACGACCGTTTCGGCCGTTACGCCGGCGATCTTGTCGGTCACTGCTGACCAAGCCACCTCGATCGTTTCGTTCTCGCGCTCTTCGGCGGTGGGGTTTGTCACGGTAACTTCGACCCCTTTCGGACAGCAGGCCGCCATCGTGACGGTCGCCATCATCAACATCAATTTTTTCATTTTTTATAGTTTTTGTGAGTGAATTTCATTCCTGTTGCGCAAATTTACAATATAAATCCCATAAAATCCTATTTTTTGAGCGAGATTCCATATAATTTCGTATAAAAAATCGTTGGGAATTCAAGAAACTTATATTATCTTTACAATCTGAAATGCAGACTTTGTATAACCAACAATACTTACTATGAAACAGTTTAATGACGACAACTTCCTGTTGCAGACGCCCGCAGCCGAGCGCCTCTACCACGATTATGCGGCCAAGATGCCCATTATCGACTACCACTGCCACCTGATCCCCGAGTATGTGGCCTCGAACCATCAGTTCGACAACCTCTCGAAGATCTGGTTGGAGGGTGACCACTACAAGTGGCGTGCAATGCGCACGAACGGTGTGGATGAGCGTTTCTGCACGGGTAAGGATACGACCGACTGGGAGAAGTTCGAGAAGTGGGCCGAGACCGTCCCCTATACGATGCGTAATCCGCTTTACCACTGGACGCACCTCGAGCTGAAGACCGCCTTTGGCGTAACGAAGCTCCTGAACCCCACGACCGCTCGTGAGATCTACGATGTCTGCACCGAGAAGCTGCAACAGCCCGAGTTTTACGCACGCGGCCTGATGGAGCACTACAATGTCGAGGTCGTCTGCACGACCGACGATCCGATTGATTCGCTCGAGCACCACCTGAAGGTGGCTGCCGACGGTTTCAAGGTGAAGATGCTGCCTACATGGCGTCCCGACAAGGCGATGGCTGTCGAGGTTCCCGCCAACTTCAAGGCTTACATCGACAAACTCTCGGAGGTGTCGGGTGTCGAGATCAAGAAGTTCCAAGATGTGATCGAGGCACTGCGCGTGCGCCACAAGTTCTTCGAGTCGGTGGGTTGCCGCCTCTCGGATCACGGTATCGAGGAGTTCTACGCCGAGGATTACACCCAGTCGGAGATTGATGCCATCTTCCTCAAGGTCTATGGTGGTCAGCAGCTCACCCACGAGGAGATCTTGAAGTACAAGACCGCTATGATGGTCGAGTTCGCCGTGATGGATTGGGAGACGGGTTGGACGCAGCAGTTCCACTACGGCGCCATCCGCGACAACAACGGCCGTATGTTCCGTCAGCTGGGTCCCGATACGGGCTTTGATTCGATCGGCGACTTCACGGTTGCGAAGAAGATGTCGAAGTTCTTCAATATGCTCGACGAGCAGGATAAGCTCACGAAGACGATCATCTACAACCTCAACCCGCGCGACAACGAGTTGGTGGCTACGATGCTCGGTAACTTCCAAGACGGCCGCTACGGTTCCGGTAAGATCCAGTTCGGCTCGGGCTGGTGGTTCCTCGATCAGAAGGACGGTATGGAGAAGCAGATGAACGCCCTCTCGACGCTCGGTCTGTTGAGCCGTTTCGTCGGTATGCTCACCGACTCGCGCTCGTTCCTTTCGTACCCGCGCCACGAGTACTTCCGTCGTACGCTCTGTAACTTGCTGGGTAACGACATCGAGCAGGGTCTGCTGCCCGCTTCGGAGATCGAGTTCATTGGTAAGGAGATCGTCGAGGGCGTATGCTACCGCAATGCGAAAAACTATTTCAAATTCTAATATTTTAACAGATCTACAAGATGAAAATCGTAACATTAGGTGAGATTATGCTGCGTCTGTCCACGCCGGGCAATACGCGCTTTGTTCAGTCGGATTCGTTCGATGTAGTGTATGGCGGCGGTGAGGCCAATGTGGCTGTGAGCTGCGCCAACTACGGCCACGAGGCTTACTTCGTGACGAAGTTGCCGAAGCACGAGATTGGTCAGTCGGCTGTGAATGCACTGCGTCGCTACGGTGTGAAGACCGACTTCATTGCCCGTGGTGGTGACCGCGTAGGTATCTACTTCCTCGAGACGGGTGCCTCGATGCGCCCCTCGAAGGTGATCTACGACCGTGCACACTCGTCGATTGCCGAGGCTGATGCTGCCGATTTCGACTTCGATGCCATTATGGAGGGTGCCGACTGGTTCCACTGGTCGGGTATCACGCCGGCTATCTCGGATAAGTCGGCCGAGCTGACGAAGCTCGCTTGCGAGGCTGCCAAGCGTCACGGTGTGACCGTTTCGGTCGATCTGAACTTCCGCAAGAAGCTCTGGACGAAGGAGAAGGCACAGTCGATTATGCGCCCCTTGATGCAGTATGTCGATGTCTGCATCGGTAACGAGGAGGATGCCGAGTTGTGCTTGGGCTTCAAGCCTGATGCCGATGTCGAGGGTGGCGAGACGAACGCCGAGGGCTACAAGGGCATCTTCAAGCAGATGGCTGCCGAGTTCGGCTTCAAGTATGTGATCTCGACGCTGCGCGAGTCGTTCTCGGCTACGCACAACGGCTGGAAGGCGATGATCTACAACGGCGAGGAGTTCTACGAGTCGAAGCGTTACGACATCAACCCGATCATCGACCGCGTAGGTGGTGGTGACTCGTTTTCGGGTGGCGTGATCCACGGTCTTTTGACCAAGCCCAATCAGGGTGAGGCCTTGGAGTTCGCCGTGGCTGCATCGGCTCTGAAGCACACGATCAACGGCGACTTCAACCTCGTATCGGTCGAGGAGGTGGAGTCGTTGGCCGATGGTAATGCGAATGGCCGCGTCCAAAGATAATTTGTTTTCCGTGAAGACGGGCATCTTTTGACCTTTGCTTGCGAGTTGCGAATGGGCGGTACGCCAAGTACAGCCCATCCGCACTCACGGCGCAAAAATCAAAACCTACCGCGCCTTGACGAAAAACGGGTGATACCTTATTTATATAGTTTTTACGCTGTAAGGTTCATTTTGAATTTTGCACTCTAAATTTTGAATTTGTAACAATGGCAAAGTTTGATAAGATCGCCGTGATGCAGAAGATCGGCGAGACGGGAATGGTTCCCGTATTCTATCACAAGGATGTCGAGGTGGCCAAGAAGGTCGTGAAGGCGTGCTACGAGGGCGGTGTTCGTGCTTTCGAGTTTACGAATCGCGGCGATTTCGCACACGAGATCTTTGGTGAACTGGTAAAGTGGGCGGCTGTTGAGTGCCCCGAGCTGGCACTCGGTATCGGCTCGATCGTCGATGCTCCGACGGCTGCGCTCTACATCCAGCTGGGTGCCAACTTCATCGTTGGCCCGCTCTTCAACCCCGACATTGCTCCCGTCTGCAATCGTCGTTCGATTCCCTACTGCCCGGGTTGCGGTACCGTTTCGGAGATCGGTAAGGCACAGGAGCTGGGTTGCGACCTGACGAAGTTGTTCCCGGGTGATGTCTATGGCCCGAACATGGTGAAGGGGCTGATCGCTCCCTGCCCGTGGTCGAAGATTATGGTGACGGGTGGTGTTTCGCCCGATCGCGAGAATCTGACCGCTTGGTTCAAGGCCGGCGTTTACTGCGTGGGTATGGGGTCGAAGCTCTTCCCGAGCGACAAGGTAAAGGCCGAGGATTGGGCTTATGTGACCGCGAAGTGCAAGGAGTGCTTGGAGGTGATCGCCGAGATCCGTGGCAAGAAGTAACAATAATAACAACAACAAACTGATAAAATGAGACAAAACAAATCGCAAATGTCGAACTGGCGCTGGTGGATGTGCCTGCTGCTGTTCGTCGCTACGACGGTGAACTACATGGACCGTCAGGTGCTCTCGCTCACCTACAAAGATTTCATCGCGCCCGAGTTCCACTGGACGGATGCCGACTACGGTACGATCACGGCATTCTTCTCGCTCTTCTACGCCTTTGCCTGCCTCTTTGCAGGTAAGTTCGTCGATTGGATGGGCACGAAGAAGGGTTACCAGTGGGCGATCTTTGTTTGGTCGCTGGGTGCCTGCTTACACGCCGGTTGCGGCTGGGTCACGATGCACATCGAGGG
>CAZVNR010000023.1:0-23240 GCA_964628945.1 uncultured Alistipes sp.
GATGCTTAACAAAATATTTGAATAATTTTTAAACAGCTTCTAAATTCTAAATTTTTTTTTGCCATGGCAAAAAAATCCATGTTTAAGAATGCGGCGGGGATCAACTACTTCGTTCCCTTCCTGCTGATTGCGACGCTCTACCTCTTGTGGGGCTGTGCGCACGGTCTGTTGGATGTGCTCAACAAGCACTTTCAGGAGGCGTTCGATATGTCGAAGGCCGAGTCGGGTTTTGTGCAGTTCTCAACCTATATGGCCTACTTCATTATGGCACTGCCCGCCGGTGTGATTATGCGCCGCGTGGGCTACAAAAAGGGGATTATCATCGGTCTGTTGCTCTTCGCGCTGGGTGCGCTCTTGTTTGTTCCCGCCTCGTTTGTCGATTCGCCGCTCCCGTTCTTGGCGGCCCTCTTTATCTTGGCGTGCGGTCTGTGCATCATCGAGAATGGTGCCCACCCCTGCGCGACGGGTATGGGCCCCGAGGAGTTCGCGGCGCAGCGCATCAACATCGCGGCGGCCTTCAACGGCGTAGGTTGGATCGTCGGCCCGCTGCTGGGCGGTCTGTTGATCTTCGGTGGCGAGGGGTCGTCGTTCGACTTGGCGAAGCCCTACATCTTGGTCGGGGTCTTTGTCCTGTTGGTCTGCCTCGTCTTCTCGCGCGTACGCATCCCCGAGGCGGCGATGGAGGCCGACGAGGTAGAGAACGCCGTGAAGGAGGGAACGGCCGAGGGCTCGGTTTGGTCGCACAAGCACTTTAAGTGGGCACTCGTGGCGCAGTTCCTCTATGTGGGTGCGCAGACCGGCGTCGGCAGCTACTTCGTGAACTATGTCTTGGAGCTCGACCCCTCGATGTCGAAGCTGACCGCCGCACAGCTCTTGAGCATGGGCGGTATGGGGCTCTTCTTCGTGGGGCGTCTGTTGAGTTCGCTCTTTATGAAGTGGATCTCGCCCGGGCGACTGCTGGCCGCCTTCGGTGCGTGCGGTACGATCTGTATGGCGTTGGTGATGGCCTCGATTCCGACCGTGTCGCTCATCGCCCTCTTTATGACCTTCTTCTTTATGTCCACGATGTTCCCGACGATCTTCGCCCTCGGCGTGCGCGGTATGGGCGCGCAGACCAAGCAGGCCTCGTCGCTTTTGGTGATGTGCATCGTGGGCGGTGCCGTCTTCCCGATGGCAATGGGGTTGATCGGCAAGACGAGTATGGCGATGGGGTTCTCGCTGCCGCTCGTTGCCTTTGCCTACATCGCGCTGTTCGGCGTATCGCAGTCGCTGAAAAAGGCGTAGCATCACGGATACCTATTATTAATACTTAAGACTTTAGGCCAATGAGAAAAATTGTTTTGCTGATGCTGCTCGTTACAGCCATGCCGCTCTTCGCACAGAAGAGCAAAAAACCTGCTTCGCCGGCATCGAATGAGTTGCAGCAACTGATCGACTCGGGTGCCGATGTCAGGATGCCCTCTTTCAAGGGCGGTGACCTGCAGAGATTCCGCAACTGGGTGATGAAACTGGTCAGCTACCCCGACGAGTGTCTTGAGGCTCACATCGAGGGTCGCGTTACGATTCAGTTCGTAGTCGAGAAGGATGGTTCGATCGGCCGATTCGAGGTGATCGAGTCGCCCCATAGAGCTTTGACCGAGGAGGTAATGAGGGCATTGGAGCGATCGCCTCGTTGGAAGGCAGGTATGATCGACGGGGAGCCGGTTGCCGTGTCGTTCAATCTGCCGGTTGATTTCCGCATTCCGCAGCCGTCCACGCCTCGACATAAGTTTGCGGGTGAAGGCAGTCGCCACACAAACTCTTACCGACAGGATGTAAATCCTCGTAACGGATTCCGTTAGATCCGTCGATTACAAAAGAACGCTGTTGCGGCCTATGGTTGCAACAGCGTTCTTTCGTATAAGAAATTGTTCTAACACGCGAACTTTAGACGGTGATTTAGCAAGTCATCCTGAGTGAAACGAAAGATCTGTATGTCGGAAGAGTTATTTTACGAACATACAGATCTTTCGCTGCGCTCAAGATGACACCTGACGCAAAAAAAAGCTGACAACTGATCGCTGACAACTTATCTGATCCTAAAAGGCTCGTTCTCGATTCTCCTCATTATCCTTCTCGTCGCGGTCGATCTCATCTCCCTCCCAGTCGAACCACGGGAAGTCGGTGCGTCCGTCGAGGCGGAAACGGAGGTAGGTGATCGGGAGCCCCATCTCCAAGAAGCGACCCTCGTAGGCGGTCTTGACCGAGAGCACCTCATCGGCGTAGCCCGAGCCGTAGATGTCGTCGTTGGCCACCTCGATCGGAAGGGCGTAGTGCTCGGCGACGGCCTTCGTGTAGGCGTAGAGGTGTTTCGAGTCGGTCTTGAGGTTGATGTGCCCGTCGGCGGCCAAGAGCTTGGCGTAGCGTGCCAAGAAGAGCGGCGCGGTGAGGCGTTTTTTGGCACGGCGGGTCTTGAGCTGCGGATCGGGGAAGGTGATCCAGATCTCGGCCACCTCCCCTGCGGCGAAGAGCGAGGTGATGAACTCGATGCGCGTGCGCAGGAAGCCCACATTCGCCATTCCGCGCTCGGTGGCGGTCTTCGCACCACGCCACATACGCGCACCCTTGATGTCGATCCCGATGTAGTTGCGCTCGGGGTCGCGTTCGGCCAGTCCGACCGTATATTCTCCCTTGCCACAACCCAGCTCCAAGACGATCGGGCGATCGTTGTGGAAGAAGTCGCTGTGCCAGTGCCCCTTCAGCGGGTGGTCGCCCGAGAAGACCGAGTCGAACTCGGGTTGCACGAAGCAGGCAAAGGTTTCGTTTTCGCGGAATTTACGCAGTTTATCTTTTCCCATAGGTTACTGTTCTTTTTCGATGAAGAGTCCGACCGCCTCAACGCCCTCCACGGTGCGGGTCGGGGTGATCAGAAAGCGGTAGGTGCCGCGCTGCGTGAAGCGCACGGCGCGTCGGTAGGGCACCATCACCACCCGTTGCAGCGGGGTTGCCGTCTGCTCCTCGCGGAAGGTCAGGCGATGGTATTCGCTCATGCGGAGCGAGTCGGGCGAGAGGGTCATCACCGCAACCGTGAGGCTGTCCTCCGCGAAGCGATCGGCCACGCGCAGGAAGAGTTGCAGGCTGCGGCTCGAGATCGTGTCGGGATTCGTATAGCACACCTCCGCACGCTCTGCCCACGCTGCAGGATCCAAATCGACCACCACCGCGCGGTCGGGCTTCACGCACCCCGCCATGCAGCCGGCGATCAAGACGGCCGCCCAAAGGTGCCACGCACCCCGTACCACCCGTCGCATCATCCGTTACTCGGTCTTGTTGCCCCCCTCGCCGCCGGAGTGGTTACCCTGCGGACGGCGGTTGAAGCGACGATTGCGGTTGTGGCGGTTGTGCTGCTGGTCGCCGTTGCGCTGTTCGCCCTCGGCACGCGGCTCACCACCCTCCGTAGCGGTCTGCTCGGTGCGTTGCGGCTGTGCGGTCTCGCCATCGGTCGGTCGCGGCTGACGATCGTTGCGGCGCGGACGATCGTGGTTGCGACGCTGCTGCTGGTTCTTGGGTTGCTGCTCGGTCGGCTGATTCGACGAAGCGGATTGCTGCTCTTGTTTCGACGGAGTCGGCTCCTGCTTTGCCTGCTTCGGCTGCTCGTGCTCCTCACCCTTCGCCGTACGCTCCTCGCGGGGTTGCTGCCCCTTCTGTTGTTGGTTCTGCCCCTTGTTGTTGCGGTTCTTGTTGCGATTCTTGTTGCGGCGTTTCGCCTTATCGAAGCGCGTGATGCTGTCCTCCTCGGCACGATAGGTCGGCTCCTCGCTATTCTCGACCACCGCATCGGCATCCTGCAGCTGCTCGGGTCGCTTGCCGGCACGGTTCATCGCCAGCACCTCGCGCACGCGAGCCGCGGTCAGCGTTTGGAGGTTGGCCATCGTCTCCTTGCTCGACGAGAAGGTCATCAGGCCGCCCAAGATGTCGGTCTTGACCAGATACCACTCGCCCTCGGTCGTCTGCAACGGTTCGCGCAGGCGCGGAATCTCCTTGCGGGCATCGGCGTAGGCATCGTACTCGTACATCATACAGCACTTCAGTTTCGAGCACTGGCCGGCCAGCTTCTGCGGGTTGAGCGAGAGATCCTGCGTGCGGGCAGCCCCCGTCGTCACGCTCGAGAAGGTGGACATCCACGAGGCGCAGCACAGCTCACGGCCGCACGCACCCAAGCCACCGATGCGTCCCGCCTCCTGACGGGCGCCGATCTGCTTCATCTCGATACGGATATGGAAACGCTCTGCAAAGACCTTGATCAGCTCGCGGAAATCGACACGCTCGTCGGCGATGTAGTAGAAGATCGCCTTGATCTTGTCGCCCTGATACTCCACATCGCCGATCTTCATATTCAGCCCCATATCGGCGGCGATCTGACGGGCGGCGATCATCGTTTCGTGCTCCATGGCAATCGCCTCCTGCCAACGCTCGATGTCGTAGGGCTTGGCTTTGCGGTAGATTTTACGGAACTCGCCGTTCGGAGCGTTGAAGCCCGTGCGGCGCATCTGCTTCAGCGCCAACTCGCCCGTGAGCGAGATCACGCCGATATCGTGCCCGGGAGCCGCCTCGACGGCGACAATATCGCCGCGCTTGAGCTCCAAGCCGTTCACATTCTGATAGAAACCGCGGCGCGTATTCTTAAAACGCACTTCGAAGATGTCGCTCGGGCGGATCTCGGGGTAGCCCTCGAGCCAATCCGCCTCGTGCAGTTTGAAGCAGCCCTCGGCCGCCTCGGCTGTGAAGCCGCTATCCGTTTCGCAAAAACAGCAGCCGCGCCCTACTTGGGGATGGCAGCAGCTTTTGCGGGGGGTATCTTGTGTCTGTTCGATCTCCATAATCGTTGGTATATTTGGCGTAAAGATACGAAGAAGTATTCTAAATTCAAAATTTAGAATTCTAAACTTTGAATTAGAACTGCAGCTTCCCGATGCGCCGTTTGATGCGCCACATCAGGAGCAGGGCGGCAGCCGAGAGGCCGACCGAGTAGCTGAGGAAGAAACCGCCGGCACCCATTCCGCAGGTGATGCCGAAGAGGTAACCCGTCGGCAGGTTCAGCAGCCAGTAGGCGACGAAGGCGATCGGCATGATGATCTTCACATCCTGCAGACCGCGCAGGATGCCGACCGAGACATTCTGCATTCCGTCCCAAAGCTGATACAGAGCGACATAGAACATCATATCGGCCGTGATGCGGATCACCTCGGCATTCGAGGTGAAGAGTTGCGGAATCTGTTCGCGCAGCAGGATAAAGATGAGCGATGCAAGCGCACTCCACGCCAAGACGAGGTGGTAGGTGGCGCGCGTGGCCAGTTTCAGTTCGCCCACATCCCGCGCACCGTAGCAGTGTGAGATGCGGATCGTGGCGGCCGAGCCGATCGAGAGGATCACCATAAAGGCGCAGTTGCCGAGCGAGATGGCGATCTGATTGGCGCTCAACGCCTCCGTGCCGAGCCAGCCGATCATAATACCCGTCCCGACGAAGGCCGACGACTCAAGGAACATCTGTCCGGCAATCGGCAGGCCGATCGAGAGCAGGCGGCGCACGCGGCCGAGGTCGAAGTGGCGCAGGGCAAAGCTGCGGAGGAAGGGGCTGTAGAATTTATGTCGGGCGAAGTAGCCGATGACGAGCACCATCGAGGCGACGCGCGAGAGGGTAGTCGCCAAGCCCGCACCCGCCGTACCCATCTCGGGGCAGCCCCAGTGGCCGTAGATCAGGAGCCAGTTCAGCCCCACATTCAGCACATTGGCTGCGATCGTAATCCACATCACCACCTTCGTATTGCCCACCCCCTCGAGGAACTGCTTGAAGGCGTAGAAGAGCAACATAAACGGCACGCTGAGAGCCAACATACGGATATAGGGGATCGCCCCATCGACCACCTCGGGGGTCTGCCCCATATGGTAGAGGAGCGGCATACAGAAGAACTGCACCAAGCCGATCACCATGCCCAAGAGCGTGTAGAAGATCATGGCGTTGTGGAAGAGGTGCTGCTGCTCGTCGCGCTCGCCGCGCACATGGCGTTCGCCGATCAGGGGCGTGAGGCCCAGCGCAATGCCGATGCAGCCGATCAGAAAGAGGAAGGCGATCGAGCTGCCGAACGACACGGCCGCCAACGGCGTAGGATCCTCGCCGCCGTACTGTCCCACCATCACCGTATCGGCCAGCTGCGTGAGCATCTGCCCCACCTGCGACAAGACGATCGGCAACGAGAGTTGCAGATTGCGCCGGTACTGCTCCTTATAGGTCGTCCAAAAGCCCATTCCGATCCTCTTATGCCTGCTCGGGGAAACCTTGAGCGCGCAGGCGCATCAGCTGTCCGTCGGGGGTCACGAGATGGCACCCGTCCTGCTCGTCGGTGATGTGGCCGATCACATCGACCACGCCGAGGCGCATCACCTGCTCCTGCATCGCAAGGGGAACGGTAAAGAGCAGCTCGTAATCCTCGCCGCCGTTCAAGGCCGCCATCACGGGGTCGAGGTGCATCTCCTCGGCCAGCTGCGAGGTTTGGCGGGCGATCGGGATGCGCTCCAAATAGATGCGCGCGCCGCACTTCGAGCTTTTGCAGAGCTGCATCAGGTCGCTCGAGAGGCCGTCCGAGAGGTCGATCATCGCCGTCGGTGTGATCTTCTCCTCCGCCAACACATCCAAAATATCGGTACGCAGGCGCGGTTTGAGGTACTTCTCCAAGAGGTATTCGTAGCCCTTGAACTGCGGCTCGGGCTGATCGACATCGGCCAAGACGCGCTTCTCGCGCTCCAAGAGCTGCAGCCCCATAAAGGCGGCACCGAGGTTGCCCGTCAGGCAGATCAGATCGTGTTTCTGCGCCCCCGAGCGGCGAACCACCTGCTCGGGTCGAGCATAACCGACGGCCGTTGCCGTGATCACCAAGCCGGTCATCGAGGCGCGCGTATCGCCCCCCACCAGATCGATCCCCTGCTCCGTGCAGGCGAAGCGAATCCCCTCGTAGAGATCCTCCAACGCCTCGACGGGGATCTTCGACGACAAGCCGAGCGAGATCATCAGCTGCGCCGGACGGGCATTCATCGCCAACAGGTCGCTCACGGCGACCGTCACCACCTTGTAGCCCAAATGTTTCATCGGGCAGTAGGTCAGATCGAAGTCGATCCCCTCGAAGAGGCTCTCGGTGGTCAAGAGCACCTCGTCGCCGGCCTCGGGTGCCACGACGGCGGCATCGTCCCCCGCGCCGCAACGGGTCGTAGCGTGCTTAATCTCAAAGGGTTTGGTCAGGCGGTCAATCAGTCCGAATTCGCCCAATTCGGCCACCTCGGTTCGTTTTCTGCTCATGCGTTTCAAAAAATTTTTACAAAATTAGGAAAACTTTACCGTCCTTCAAAAAAAAGTGTGTACTTTTGTCGCGCAAAAAGAAGTATAACACAGAACGCTATATGATAAATATCGTCCTTTTTGGTGCACCCGGGTGCGGTAAAGGCACACAGGCAGCCCTGCTCAAAGAGCACTACGGAATCGAGCATGTTTCGACCGGCGAGGTGATCCGCGACCATATCCGTCGCGCCACGCCGCTCGGCAAGGAGGTGCAGGCCTGCATCGAGCAGGGGAAACTGGCTCCCGATGCAGTGGTGATCTCGATGATCGCCGACTATGTCGCCGCACACCGCGACTCGGCCGGCTGTATCTTCGACGGCTTCCCGCGCACTACGCCGCAGGCCGAGGCCTTCGACCGCATCCTCACGGAGAACGGTTTGCAGGTCGATCTGATGATCCGCATCAAGGTCGAGGAGGAGGAGTTGATCCGCCGCATCCTGCTGCGCGGCAAGGAGTCGGGGCGTGCCGACGATGCCTCGGAGGAGGTGATCCGCCAGCGACTGGAGGTCTATTGGGCGCAGACGGCCGTGGTAGCCGAACACTACAAGGCGCAGGGCAAATATGTCAAGGTCGATGGCGAGGGGACAATCGAGGAGGTTTTTGAGCGCATCAAGGCCTGCATCGATGCAATCCGATAAAACAACCACATAACATAAAGCGGGTGGCGCAACTGATATTGCGCCACTCGCTCGTTTTTGCAGGAGGTATCTAAATTACACCTCTTTCACCTCATCGCTGCCATAACCGGTGCGCTCAAAGGTTCGCGAACCATACTTCTCGCGGAAGGTTTCCTCGCCACAAAGCCCCGTTTCGCGCACCACCTCCGTACCGTCATCGAGGGTATATTTTGTCCCCTTCTTCGAGCCGGCACCCGCCAAGGCTCCCGTAAGGAAGGTGAAGACAAACCAAATGGCGACGATTACCAGCACCACCACGGCCATCAGATAGCCCACGCCAAAGGCAAGGAGCATCCCCAGCAGAAGCACAACGGCACGCAGCGTCGCCACCTTGCCGTTTTGAGCCGCCAAGATCGACTCGCCGACATTGTACACGGTAATCAGCCCCACAACCCCGAGTGTAGTCAGCAACACCACCTCGGTATTCCAATCGAACCAACTGTTGAGCGTATTTCCACCACCGGTCAAAGCCCCCAAGAGAGCCACAAACATCAGCGAAATGGTGGCCAAGTAGGGGTTCGACTGCACTTTATCGCCCCACCAGCCCTTTTCAAGCGTATAGAACCAAGTTATCTTCTTTTTCATTGTTATATTCGGTTAAGGTTAGACAAGCACATCGGCAAAGTGATAGAGCGTCCACCAGATCGCAATGCAGAGCAGACCGCAGACGATCGGCATCGCCATATATTTCGTTGCAGGCGAGTAGGCACCCGCAGGGGCAGGCGAGTCGTCGTAGGTGGGGGCAAAGGCCTCCGAATGGGTCAGTTTAAACCAAGCAATCCACAACAGCAGACGCAAGATATACATAAACCATCTAAAGCCACCACTGAGGAAAAAAATATGCTCAGAACCGCAAACAAATCCTTCGGGAAGAGCTTGTTGTGCCAGACCTGCACAGAGATAGACTATGCCAAGGAGTTGCCCTACGGGGAGCAGGATAATCCAATTTCGGCGCGATTCGGCAATCTTGTTATTGCGCAACAGAATCGAGAAGAGATAGATGAATACCAACGAATCGATCAACGAATCGATCAGGCTGATAAGATCACCACTCGTTTCAAGGAAGGCGAGCATCGGCCCCAACACATCCAACACAAGGGTAAAAATCAACCAACCGGCCGCTATCCCCATTGCCACGCGGGTCGGACGATTGGCAGCGATCCCGATCAACAGCAAGAACGCCACCAATTGAGGAATGATCATGCCTAATGAATGGAGAAGTGCGATCTGAACCGCTGTCCAACCCGCTTGATAAAGGGGGTGCCGCAGAAAGCCCAGCACCGTTGAGATCAGAAACGGGCTGCATAGGAGAATGGCGGCCAGCACCTGCCGCCACCGAATCGAGCGCGGCGCAACGGCCGGATCGATCGGATTCAGGGTTTTTTCCATCATTTAGGGGTTTCGTTTGACTTTTTCAACTTACAAAGGTAGCATTTTGCGCATAAAAAGCAAAAGAATTTGGGATTTTTTGCGGGAAAATTTTGTTTTTATGGGCTGATTGTGTTACCTTTGCCGTCCCGAAAAGGGAATAAACATTTTTTTAATTAACAAAAACAGTATGAACAATTACGAAACCGTTTTCATTGTCACGCCCGTACTGTCGGAAGCACAGGTACAGGAGGTAGCTGACAAATTCCAAGGTGTCATCACCGAGAACGGCGGTCAGATCGTGAATCGTGAGGACTGGGGCCTGAAGAAGCTCGCCTACCCGATTCAGAAGAAGACCACCGGCTTCTATTTCTTGATCGAGTTTGCCGCCGAGGGCGAGATCATCAACAAGCTCGAGACCCAGTATCGCCGCGACGAGCGCGTGATCCGTTTCTTAACTTTCAAGCAGGACAAGTTCGCTGTCGAGTATGCAGCAAAGCGTCGTGCAAAACTTGCTAACAAACAGGAGGAGTAAACTATGGCACAGGAGAATAACGCAGCTCAGTCGGAGATCCGCTACCTGAACCCCGTTTCGGTAGATGTGAAGAAGAAGAAGTACTGCCGCTTCAAGAAGCTCGGCATTAAGTATGTAGATTACAAGGACGGTGAGTTCCTTAAGAAGTTCCTCAACGAGCAGGGTAAGTTGCTGCCCCGCCGTCTGACGGGTACCTCGCAGAAGTATCAGAAGAAGGTTGCACAGGCCGTAAAGCGTGCCCGCCACCTCGCCATTCTGCCCTTCGTAACCGATTGTATGAAATAATTAAAACGAGAAGCACTATGGAAATCATTCTGATCAAAGATATGGAGAACTTGGGCTACGCCAACGACATCGTGAATGTAAAGCCCGGTTACGCTAATAACTACCTGATTCCCCAAGGCTTCGCCAAGGCCGCTACGGCTTCGGCAAAGAAGGTTTTGGCCGAGAATCTGAAGCAGCGCGCTCACAAGGATGCCAAGATCTTGGCTGATGCTCAGGCACTGGCCGAGACGATCCAGAACCTGCCCCTGACCCTCACCGTCAAGGCCGAGGAGGGCAAGCTCTTCGGTACGGTTACGGCTACCGACCTGTCGGAGGCGCTGGCCGAGAAGGGCATCACGGTGGACCGCAAGGCAATCGCAGTGGAGGCTGTCAAGACCGTAGGCGAGTACATCGCAACGGCCAAGCTGCACCGCGAGGTGAAGGCCGAGATCAAATTCTCGGTGGTTGCTGCCGCAACGGAGGAGTAAACACACACTCCTATATATGATGAGGCTCCCCGACCGCAATGGTTGGGGAGTTTTTTTGTGTAAGGGGCGGCAGAGGCAAATTCAAAATTTAGAATTTAGAATTCAAAATGAGGCTGTGCGGTCTGAATGAGCGGTCAGCACTCAGCTATCAGTTGTCAGCTTTTATAGGCCCCATAGGTCTTATCTGTTTGTCCGCCTCGCAGTATTCCATGTTCCTCCCAGTTCTCCCAGCTCTCCCACTCCTCCCTACTCTCACCGCGCCGCCAAGCGCAAGCGAGCCGCTCCAATAAAATAATTCTAATAATTTCGTAAATAATTTTGCAATCTAAAAATTTAGTACTATATTTGCAGTACGAAACCACAAAACGATTGCAATAGAACGATGGAAAAGGTAAAGAACAGCGACCTCACGCGAGGTGAAGAGGAGGTTATGCAGCTCGTCTGGCAGTTGGGCGAGGCGAATGTGAACGAGCTTTTGGAGGTGATGCCCACACCGAAGCCGAAATACACGACTGTCGCCACCTTCCTCAAGTTGTTGGAGGAGAAGGGGTTTGTGGCACGCCGTCCGAACGGGCGCGGTTACAGCTACTACCCCCTCATCGAGAAGCAGGCATACGCACGCCGCGTGATGTCGTCGATGCTCAACGGTTACTTCGGCGGTTCGTTGGTGCAGCTCGTGTCGTTCTTCTCCAATGACGAGCAGCTCTCGCTCGGCGAGATGGAGGAGATCGCCGAGATCATCCGCGAGGCCAAAGCGCAGAAACAATAACCCTCAAACAGGGGAGCAAAAAAAGAGGAAACGATGCAAGCCATACTGCCATACGCCATCGAGGCGATCGTCACGACGGGGGTACTCTGCCTCCTCTACCGCCTCATCATCGACCGTAAGGTGCCTTTCGGGTGGGCGCGAACCTATCTGATCGCTGCACTGCTCGTCGGAGCGGTGATCCCTGCGCTCGAGATCCCCGTGTGGCGCGGCGAGGTGGTCTATCTCGAACCGACGGAAACGCCTCCGACAGCGGTTTCGACCGCCATTGCTGCGACGGACAATCGGCCGATCTTTCCGATCGAGGTGTGGCTCTACGGTGCAGGCGTTGTGTGTTGCGCGGGGCTTTTTCTCCGCCAGTGTTGGTTGATCGCTCGGATTCGCCGCCACGCCACGCTCACCCGCGCGTCGGGGCATTCGTTGGCACGCACCGAGCTGCGCATCACCCCCTTTTCGTTCCTTCGCACGATCTATGTGTGGCGGCAGACCCCCGACGAGGAGCTGCCCGCGATCCTCGCCCACGAGGCGAGCCACATCCGTCGCGGCCACACCGCCGAGCGGATCGGGGTCGAGCTCTTCAAGGTGCTCTTTTGGTGGAATCCTTTTGTGTGGCTCATTGCACGCACGCTGACCGAGGTCGAGGAGTTCGAGGCCGATCGGGATGTGCTCTGTGGTGGTTTCAGCCGCGATGAATATATGACAACCCTTTTCAGGCAGCTGTTTGGATTGCGTCCGGACCTTGCAAACGGCCTGCCCCATTCATTCACTAAAAAACGATTCAAAATGATGACCAAACAGATCCAAAGCAGCCACAAGCTGCTGCGTACGACGGCCGTAGCGGTCGTTGTCGCGGGGTTGGTGTGCGCCTTCTCACTGACGGCGCAGGCGACCCAGTACCGAACCTCGGAGCCAAACCGTTCGGCGCAAGAGCAGACACCGCAGATCAACGAGATTGTCGTCGCGGGTTACGGCACCCCCTCCTCGGAGAAGGGGCAGACGGAACCGGCCGGCGATGACGAGCCGTTCCTTATCGTCGAGCAGATGCCTACATTCGAGGGTGGCGACATCAACGCCTTCCGTCGGTGGGTAATGGAGCGCATTCGCCCTTGTAAAGACGATGCCGGCGAGTTGCTTACGGGGCGTGTGGTGGTGCAGTTCACGATCGAGCGCGACGGATCGCTGACGATCGGGCGCGTGATGCAGACCCCCGACACCCGTTTGAGCAACGAGGTGATCCGCCTCTTGGCCGCCTCGCCGAAGTGGGAGGCCGGTATGCAGCGTGGCCACAAGGTGCGCGTAATCTTCACGATGCCGGTGGAGTTCAGTGCACAATAGCACCGAGAATCGAATAAAATGAGAGCTGGGATAGGTTGCGCAACCTGATTCTCAGCTCTCATTTTCGTCTCTTATTTCAGCTGCATCACGCTCATCAGCTGTTTGGCCAGCTCCGTATTCTCCATCATCGCTTGGAAGCGGTCGGCACCTGCGCCGTAGAAGTAGGCCGGCACGCGGATCGCGGTGTGCGAACCCGTCCCGAAGCGGTAGTCGATCCCGCTCTCCGAGAGCGTGAAGTCGCTCTTGCCGCTCGGCATCGAGAGGCCGCCCGTCTCGTGGTCGGCCACCACCACCACCAAGGTCCCCTCGTGCGTATCGGCGAAGTCGAAGGCGACACGCACCACCTGCTCGAAGTCGCGCATCTCGGCCAGCAGGTAATCAGCCTTGTTGGCGTGCCCTGCGCCGTCGATCTGCGACCCCTCGACCATCAGCATAAAGCCATCCTCGTCCTGCGCCAGCAGTTCCAACGCCCTCTTCGTCGCACGTGGGATCAGATCGCCGCGCTCGGGAGCCTGCGGCAGGTACTCCTCGGCCAGCATCGCAAGGAGTTTGCCGTCGGTGGTCTGCTCCACCTCGTTGATCGTCGCAGCATAGCGGTAGCCCTTCGCATCGAGTTGGGCGCGGTGACCGTCGGTGAGCCACTTCGATCCGCCACCGATCAGCACATCGAAATTCGATGCGACCAGCTGGTCGGTGATCGCCTCATTCTCGCTGCGGTGGCGCACATTGGCGTAGAAGGCGGCCGGCGTGGCGTGTTGCAGGTAGCAGCTTACGACCAACCCCGTCGCCAGCCCCTTGTCGCGTGCCAACTCCATCATCGAGGTCAGCACGGTCGAGTCGGGCAGCAGCCCCAGCATCGAGTTGTTGGTCTTCGAGCCGGTGGCAAGGGCCGTACCCGCTGCGGCCGAGTCGGTCACGCGGTTGTTGAGTGAGCGGGTCGTGATGAGCGACACGCGCTCCGCCTCCGAGAAGGCGGTCGGGGCGTAGTCGTTCTCGATCTCGAGGATCGAGAGCTGGGCGAGGCCCATCCCGTCGCCAATCAGATAGATCAGGTTCTTGACCGGTTCCGGACGGTCGTTGTCGGTTGCCGTGCCGCATCCCGCGAGCAACAAAAGGCAAAAGAAAGTGGTTAAATGTTTCATCATAGGACAAATTTACACAAAATTTACGGAGGTTGTACCACTTTTTTGTATCTTTACAAAAATTTTTTTTCACGATGGATGTAAAGATTGCCACCGACTGGAAGGAGCTGCTTCAAGAGGAGTTCGACAAACCCTACTTCGAGGAGCTGATCCGGTTCGTCAAAGAGGAGTACGCCACGCGCCGCATCTACCCGCGCGGGAGCAATATTTTTCGCGCTTTCGACAAGTGCCCCGTCGATCGGCTGAAGGTCGTCATCATCGGCCAAGACCCCTATCACGGCCCCAATCAGGCGCACGGTTTGTGTTTCTCGGTCGCCGACGGCGTACCGCATCCCCCCTCGTTGCAGAACATCTTTAAGGAGGTGGCTGCCGACACGGGTGCACCGATCCCCGCCTCAGGCAACCTCGACCGCTGGGCCGAGCAGGGGGTGCTGCTGCTCAACGCCGTGCTGACCGTCCGCGAACACGAGGCCGCCTCGCACGCAGGGCGCGGTTGGGAGCAGTTCACCGATGCCGTCGTGCGCCGCATCAACGAGCGCAAACGGGGCATCGTCTATCTCTTGTGGGGCAGCTACGCGCAACGGAAGGGGGCGATCGCCGATCCGACCCAAAACTGCATTCTGAAGGCGGTGCACCCCTCGCCACTCTCGGCCTATCGCGGCTTCCTCGGCTGCAAGCACTTCTCGCAGGCCAACGACTACCTTATAAAAACAGGTCAAACCCCGATCATTTGGTAATACGATGAAACGACTGCTCTACCTCGCCCTGCTGCTCCTTGCAGCCTGTACCCAATCGCCGCAGGAGGCCGCCTCGCCCGACCGCGAAGCGTTGCGCGATGCCGTCTTGGCTCGCATCACGGGTGCCGACACCACCGCACTTACACACCTCTCACTGCTCGATTTCGGAGCGGTGGGCAACGGCGAAAGCGACAGCAAACCCGCCTTCGACCGCGCCATACGGCGTGCCGAGGAGCTGGGCGGTGCACGACTGATCGTTCCGGCCGGCTGCTATCGACTCTGCGGCCCGATCCACCTCGTCAGCCGCCTCTGTTTGGAGTTGCAGCAAGGGGCGGTGCTCCGCTTCGATCCCGAGCCGTCGCACTACCTGCCCGTCGTCAAGACGAGCTGGGAGGGAACCCTCCTCTACAACTACAGCCCCTTCATCTACGGCTACGGGCTGCACGATGTGGCGATCGTGGGAGAGGGTACGATTGACGGTAACGCCGCCACGACCTTCGCCACTTGGCGCGACCGACAGGGCGAAAGCAAGGCGTTGAGCCGTCGCTACAACCACGAACGCACCCCCGTCGAGGAGCGCATCTTCGGCGAAGGGCACTACCTGCGGCCGCAGCTCGTACAGCTCTTCGAGTGCGAGCGCATCACGCTCGAGGGGGTCTTTATCACCAACTCGCCCTTCTGGTGCATCCACCTCTTGAAGTCGCGCAACATCATCTGCGACGGACTGCGCTACGATGCCAAGCTGACCAACAACGACGGCATCGACCCCGAGTATGCCCAAGATGTGCTGATCCAGAACATCCGCTTCAACAACGGCGACGACAATGTGGCGATCAAATGCGGCCGCGACGACGACGGTCGTGCGGAGCAGTGCCCCTCGTCGGGGATCGTGATCCGCAACTGCGCGTTCAAGGGGCTGCACGGCGTGGTGCTGGGGAGCGAGATGTCGTCGGGCATCGAAAATGTCTTTATCGAGAACTGCACCTACGGCGGCTACTGCAAGCGCGGCCTCTACATCAAGACAAACCCCGATCGCGGCGGTTTCATCCGCAACATCTTCTTCAATAATTGTGAATTCGGCGAGGTGGAGGATCTCTTCTTCCTTACCTCGATGTATGCGGGCGAGGGGTTGGACAACCACCACTTCACGGCCGTGCACGACATCTATGTCGAGGATATCCGCTGTCACAAGGCACGCGCGGCGGCGGTCGTGCTGCAGGGCACCGAGCAGGAGCCGTTGCACGACATCCGCTTCGAGCGGGTGCGGGTCGATGAGGCCGCAATCGGTCTTTCGATGGAGCACACCGAGCAGATCGCATTCAAGAATTGCAATTTGGGCGGCTACGCCGGCGTTCCGACAACGGCGGCTGCAAAGGATAAAATCTTCGAGCGATGAAAAACCTCTTTACCGCCCTTTTCGCCCTGCTCTGCACGCTCACCGCGCAGGGGCAGGATGAGCGGCTCTACCTCTCGGGGAAGGGGTTGGGCGACACTCAAACTTGGGAGTTCTACTGCACGGCGGGTCGCCGCAGCGGTGCGTGGCAGACGATCGAGGTGCCCTCGCAGTGGGAGCTGGAGGGGTTTGGCGAGTATTGTTACGGCCGTTGGTATAAGGAGGGACGCAAAGAGCCGCCCCGCGAGGAGGGGATCTACCGCCGCCGTTTCACCGTGCCCAAGGCGTGGCGCGGGCAGCAGGTACGGCTCATCTTCGAGGGGGTGATGACCGATGCCGAGGTGCTGATCAACGGTCAGAGGGCCGGCGCAGTGCATCGCGGCGCCTTCTACGAATTTGCCTGCGATATTTCGCGCCTCGTAAAGTATGGCGCAGCGAATCGGATCGAGGTGCGCGTCAAGAAGGAGTCGGACGACCGCACGGTCAATCGTGCCGAACGCAAGGCCGACTGGTGGCTCTTCGGCGGCATCTTCCGCCCCGTCTATTTGGAGGTGCGCCCCACGACCCACATCGCCGATGCGGCACTCGATCCGCGTGCCGACGGATCGCTCGGCGGTACGCTCTACACCTCGCCGCTCACGGAGGGGTATCGCTTGGAGCTGCTCTTGGATGGTGAGCGGGTGTTGCGTTATGCCCTCAACAAGGGGACGGAGCACCCGATCGAGGCCGCGTGGCTCGACATCCGTCCGTGGAGCACGGAATCGCCCAACCTTTACACGCTCACGATGCGCCTGCTCGATCCGCGAGGGCGCGTCGTGCACACGCGCGACGAACGGATCGGTTTCCGCACGATCGAGCTGCGCCCTGCCGACGGACTCTACCTCAACGGCACGAAGTTACAGTTGAAGGGGATCAACCGCCACTCGTTCCACCCCGACGGCGGTCGCACGACCAACGCGGCGATCTCGCGGCAGGATGGCGAGCTGATCAAGGCGATGAATATGAACGCCGTGCGCGTACACTACGCCCCCGATCGCCATTTCTTGGATGTCTGCGACTCGTTGGGCATCGTCGTAGTCGATGAGCTGTGCGGCTGGCAGAACGCCTACTCGACCGAGGCGGGTCGGCCGCTCGTCGAGGCCTTCGTGCGCCGCGACCGCAACCGCCCGTCGGTCATCATTTGGAGCAACGGCAACGAGGGGGGATGGAATACGGCGTTAGACCCCTGTTTCGGTGAATTCGATCCGCAACACCGCCCGCTGATCCACCCGTGGGCGGACTTCGGGGTGATCGACACCCACCACTACCCCGCCTACCAAACCGGTATCGCCCGCTTTACGAACGGACAGAAGCTCTTTATGCCGACCGAGTTTATGCACGGTATGTACGATCAGGGGCACGGCGCAGGGTTGGAGGACTTTTGGACGAAATACACCGCCTCGCCCCTCTTTGTGGGCGGTTTTATGTGGGACTTCTCGGATAACGCCGTGCGCCGCACCGACCGCAACGGTGCGCTCGACAGCGATGCCTCGAACGGCGCCGACGGCATCTTGGGTCCCTACCGCGAGAAGGAGGCGAGCTACTTTACGGTGCGCGACATCTGGGCACCGATCCAGTTCGAGCCGTTGCGCCTGACCCCGTCGTTCGACGGGCGCATCCTCACACGCAACGACCACCTCTACACCCCGCTCTCGGCCTGCTCGGCACGCTACCGCGTGATGCAGATCGTCGGCGACACGCTCCGTTCGATCGCCGAAGGGGCGGTCGTACTGCCCGCCGTCGAACCGCGTTGCTCGGGATTTGCGCGGATGGCCGTACCGAACCGTTTTTGGGAGGGTGACATCCTCGAGATCACCTGCTACCACCCCTCGGGCGAGGAGATGGTGACCCGCACCTACCCCATCCATCGCGCCCGCCACTACCTCCCCGAAGCGGAGCCTGCGCCCCGACCGGCCACGCTCACCGAGGAGGGCGACCGCCTCACCCTCGCGGCCAACGGCGTGCGCATCACCTTCGACCGCATGACGGGTCGTATGGCCAAGGTGGCCAACGGCCGCGGCGACCTCTCGTTTGGCGACGGGCCGATCTTGGTCGGGATGAATGCCCGCCTGAACCGCACCGAACAGCGAATGGAGGGCGACAAGGCGGTCTTTACGGCCTACTACCTCGGAGCGGTGGATTCGATCCGTTGGGAACTGCGGGCCGACGGTACGCTCTCGATGGCGGCCGTGATGCTCAACCGCGCCAACGGCGGCAAGGGGTTCGATGATGCCGTAGTCGAGCGCGACATCCGCAACTTTGGTTTTTCGTTCCGCTACCCCGAAGAGCAGGTCAAGGGGGTCGAGTGGTTCGGCAGAGGCCCCTATCGGGTCTGGAAGAACCGCATTCGCGGCACACAGTACGGCATCTGGCAGAAGGCGTGGAACGACAGCTCGACCGGAGCGGCCTATGATCGGTTGGTCTATCCCGAGTTTCGCGGCTACCACGCCGAGATGCGGTGGATGACCCTCCGCACCCGCGAGCAGGACTTTACGATCCGCAGTGCATCGGACGGCCTATTTATGCGGCTCTACACCCCCGATGAGCCAGCCGACAACAAGAGCGGCATCACGGCCTACCCCGACTTTCCGGAGGGTGATCTCTCGTTCCTCTACGAGATCCCCGCGATGCGCTGTTTCAAGCCCCTCAGCGACCACGGTCCCTCGGGGCAGGCGGGACACATCCGCATCAAGAAGGGCGACGAGGGGATTCGGATGGAGCTGCTGTTCGATTTCCGCGCCACAGCGAAGTAAGCATTCATCGGCGCAAAAAAAGCGCCATCCTGAACAAAGTGAAGGATCTGTATATCAGCCATTACACCGTACAGATCCTTCGCTCCGTTCAGGATGACCTGCTCCCAAAATACGGGAGTGATTACCCTAAATATGATTTCAACAGCTTCGACCGCGACGAGTGGCGCAGACGACGAATCGCCTTCTCCTTGATCTGGCGCACACGCTCGCGCGTAAGATCAAACTTCTCGCCGATCTCCTCCAAAGTCATCTCCGAGCATCCGATGCCGAAGAAGTACTTGATGATGTCGCGCTCGCGCTCCGTGAGCGTCTCGAGGGCGCGATCGACCTCGGTCGAGAGCGACTCGTTGATCAGGCCGCGATCGGCGTTGGGCGAGTCGGGGTTCACCAACACATCCAGCAGCGAGTTATCCTCACCATCAGCAAACGGTGCATCGACCGAGACATGGCGACCCGCCACACGCAGTGTATCGGTCACCTTCTCCTTCGGCAACTCCAGCTCGTTGGCCAGCTCCTCGGGCGACGGGGTGCGCTCGTGCTCCTGCTCGAAGCGGGCGAAGGCCTTGTTGATCTTGTTGAGCGAGCCGACCTGATTGAGCGGCAGGCGCACAATACGCGACTGCTCGGCCAGTGCCTGCAGGATCGACTGACGAATCCACCACACGGCGTAGGAGATGAACTTAAAACCGCGCGTTTCGTCGAACTTCTCGGCCGCCTTGATCAGACCGAGGTTGCCCTCATTGATCAGGTCGGGCAGCGAAAGGCCCTGATTCTGATACTGCTTGGCCACCGACACAACGAAACGCAGGTTGGCACGCGTGAGCTTCTCCAAAGCCTCCTGATCACCCTTCTTGATGCGTTGGGCCAGTTCGACCTCCTCCTCCACGGTGATCAGCTCCTCTTTGCCGATCTCCTGCAAATATTTATCCAACGACGCACTCTCGCGGTTGGTAATCGACTTGGTAATCTTTAATTGACGCATAAGCTATTCTTACATTTATCGGTTTGCGCTTCTTTGCACCACTCACATCCTCCGTCGCGCTCGATCAACAAACGGCGCGAGAGCCCCGTTTCGTATTCGGCCGGCGGGTTTACTGACCGTTTTATGCACAGAAAAGGGGGCTTTTGGTTGCCCCCTCATCCTTTTCTATCGCACTCGAAGCTGCTCAAGCCGCTCCGCGCAACGCCTACTCCACCAAAACATAGCTGGCGGCGCGGCCGTTGGGATAGATGCCGTCGATCGAGGTGATCTTCCCCGTCATCCGCCGCATATCGGCAAGCGAATGGATCGAACGATCGTTGATGTGGGTGATGACGAATCCCTCCTTCACGCGGGCACGAGCCAAGATACCGTCGGCCTTCACGCCGACCACCTGCACACCGCCCCGAATATCGAGCTCACGGCACAACCGCTCGCCTGCATCGGCGAATTTGCCGCCCAGCGCCTCGGCCACATCCGTATCCTCCTTCGTGACGAGATCCGTTTTTCCGGCCTTATTACGCAGGGTCACCTCAAAATGTTTCACTTGTCCCGCTCTTTTTACCGATATTTTCACCCGATCGTTGGGGCTGTGGCGTGCGATGCGCTCACGGAGCGTCGCAGCATCGTTTACCGCTACGCCGTCAATCGAGGTGATGATGTCCCCCTTGCGGATACCCGCCTCCGAGGCAGCACCGCCCTCCTCGACCGAGCCGACATAGATGCCGCCGATCTCCTTGATGCCAGTTTCCTCGCCCATGCGGTCGATAAACTCCTGATCAATCACATGGAAACCGATACCGAGCAGGGCACGCTGTACCACGCCGTGCTGCTTGAGATCGACCACGACCTTCTTCACGATCGACTCGGGCACGGCGAACGAGTAGCCGATGTAGCTGCCCGTCTGCGACTGGATCAGCGTATTGATGCCGACCAGCTCGCCGCGGGTATTGACCAGCGCACCGCCCGAGTTACCCGGGTTCACCGCCGCATCGGTCTGGATGAACGACTCGATCGAGAAGTCCTCGGGATCGTTCGACAACGCCCCGAGCGCACGCGCCTTGGCACTCACGATGCCCGCCGTGATGGTCGATTGCAGGTTGTAGGGCGACCCGATCGCCAAGACCCACTCGCCCAAGCGCAGCGCATCGGACGACCCGAACGGAAGGGTCGGGAGATTCTTCGCATCGATCTTCAGCAGCGCGATATCGGTCGCCGAATCCTTACCGACCAGCTCGGCATCGTAGGTGCGGCCGTCCTGCAGCTTCACGCGCAGTTTCGTCGCGCCATCGACCACATGATTGTTCGTCACGATGTAGCCATCCTCGGAGATGATCACCCCCGAGCCGCCCGCCTTGCGCTCCTGATAGCGCGGTTCGCCCTGCTGACCGCGACGGCCGTAGTTCTGCGGGATGCCGAAGAACTCCAAGAAGGGGTCGTAACCGTACTGCCCGCGCTGCGGCATCTCGACCCGCTGCACCGCCTCGATGTTCACCACCGCCTTCACGGCATTCTCGGCCGCGTAGGTCAGATCGGGGTATTGGCTCGGCTCATAGGCCGTGAAGTGGTTGCCGAGGGCGGGGTCGCGCTCGACGATCTGCTCGACATATTCAATCTCGGTCGGTTGCTGCTGCTGACCAACCCAATAACTCGTTGCTGCTCCGGCCGCAGCGGCGACAGCCACCACGCCGAGGTACTTAAAGACACTTTTCATTGTTTTTTACCGTTTAGTTGTTATTCAAAAAAGTGTATTGTTGCTCCATAGGCACGCCTGTTTTCTTGCTTATTTCGGAAGTAGAACGCAAATATCGCCCCGTTTCGTATGCCGAGAATGAAAAAACCGCGCTCGACGAATGTCGAGCGCGGTCTGCAGTGCCCAGGACAGGAATCGAACCTGCACGCCTTGCGGCACACGCACCTGAAACGTGCGCGTCTACCTATTCCGCCACCTGGGCATTTCGGAATTGCAGATGCAAAGGTAGTGAAAAATTTACAACCTGCAAGCGTTTTGCCGAAAATTTTCAAAAAATCACGCCTCCTTCTCCTCGTCGCGGTTGAAGAAACGGTACTGGAAGAGGAGCAGATAGACCACCGCCACCGAGATATAGGCATCGGCGAGGTTGAAGATCGGCCCGAAGAAATAGCCGTTCCCATCGAGCAGGAAGCGCAAGAAGTCGGGGCAGTTCTCCCAGCGGAAGAGCGGGAAGTAGAACATATCGACCACCTTGCCCATCATCGGGCCGGCATACGAACCGCCAAAGTGCGCGACGGTATAAGGTGTTGATTCCGAGAAGATCAGGCCATAGACAGCCGAGTCGATGATGTTCCCGACCGCACCGGCGAAGATCATCGCGCCGCCGATCAGCACCCCCTTCGGGGTCTTCCGATCACGCGCCAAGCGCAGCACATACCACGCAATCAACCCCGAGAACACGAGGCGAAAAACGCCCAGCAGGAGCTTTCCCCAGTCGTAGCCGTCGCCCGCGACAATGCGCATACCAAAGGCAGCCCCCGGGTTCTCGATAAAACGGAGTTGAAACCAATCGGGGCAGACGGTAATCACCTCACCTAAAGCAAGATGAGTTTTGATCCATATCTTCAGCACCTGATCGGCGATCAGCAGTACGCCCACCAAAAGGGCCAGTTTTTTCCAGTTCATAGGACAAAGGTAGTGGAAACCGAGCGCAATGCCAAAAATTTGGCGGAGAAAAAACGCAACGGCTGCGCACGCAAGCGTGCGGAGGTTGCAGTGGCTTGATGGTTTTAGTCTTTCAATTGCCGAAGGCAATATAAACTACGAGTTAGTTAGCTGACCTCAAGCTAGCTTGGAGTACAGCTAACTAACTCGTAGTTTACCTCCTACGGAGGGTATGAAAAACTAAAGCCACCAAGCAACGAGAGGGGAAACGAGCATCTCAACTAAATAAATATAAAAATATAGACAATCCCTCCAAACCTCCCTTTGATAAGGGAGGCTTAGTCGCTACGCTCCTTGGGTGGAGCTAACGACCGTCGCGTTTTTTCTCCGCAAAAAAAATGGGCGTGGCATTGCCGAGGTGCATCCTACCTAAACCGAGCGGTGCGAAGCGGCAGCGAGCATAGCGAAGGTAAAGGTAGTGCCCCCCCAACAAAAAGGCTATTAAGGGTAACTAACGGCAATTAATGGGCGGGGCAACAAAACCCTTAATAGCCTTTAATTGCCCTTAATAACCCTTAATCGCCCTTAACACGCCCTCCCCCGAAGTCAGGCAAAAAAAAGAAAAATTTGCACCGACCATATTTTTGATGTATCTTTGCGCTCTCAAATGTGGAAAGGATTTGGACTGCTTGCAACCACAATAAAAAATCGCTAAAACAGCACTTTTTTATCCAAACAGCCAACTTTCCCATTTATA
>CAZVNR010000024.1:0-14235 GCA_964628945.1 uncultured Alistipes sp.
CTGCCGCTAGCGTTCATCCTGAGCCAGGATCAAACTCTCCATTGTAAAAAAAATTTAATGTATTGTTGAGTCCTGACTATTTCGTTTCTTGTTTAAAAGAATTGACAGATAAATACTACATTCCTTTTCTCTCAAAATATAACCAGTAAATCAAAGAACCGTTTGAAAAAGTTCGCCGTTTTGTGACGCGAACGGATCGCAAAGGTAAGGCAAGATTTTTGATCTTGCAAATTTTTTCGCAACTTTTTTCAAGAACTTTGCATTTTCGCTATTTTAACGCCTTGCAGCGTTGTTTTTCCTCAAATGCGGTTGCAAAGGTAGCGACTTTTTTTGAACCTGCAAATAATTTTGAAAAAATTTTCAAAATAAATTTGATACCTATATTAATATATAGGGCGTTTTTGGGGGATTTTTGAGGTTTTAGGGGATCGGAACGGCCGGAATGATCGGGAGGAGTGCGAAGAGTGCGAGGACTGGGAAGACTGGGAAGGCTGAGAGAACTGGGAGGAGCGAGATAGATCAAAAAAATAATTTTGAATTTTGAATGCTAAATTTTGCATTTAAGAATCGCTCTTTGCTCTCTTAAAAAGTCAGCGCGAGCGAGGCATTGACGGCAAAACGGGTGGGGCGTGTGCCGTCGGCACGCTGATCACGGTGCGAAAGTCGCCACACGCAATCGACGCGCACGATGCGGAAGATGTTTTCGATGCCGACCCCCGCCTCGATGTAGGGCTTCGATACCCCCTGCATCCCGACAGGGAAGAGCAGTTCGGCCTCCGTGGCGGGCAGCGCTCCGTTGTTTCGATCCGAGAGGTTCCCCCACACCCCCTTGCAGGTGAAGACTTCGCGCCACTTCAACCGTTTGAGCAACGGGATACGCCCCAAGAAGAAGCCGCCGAAGTGGTGCTCAAAGAAGCACGAGAGCCACCGATCGGAGGCGAACTCATAGTAGTCCATACACGAGAAGGCGTAGGTGTCGTAGAAGTAGGTACCGTTGCCCTCGTGGAGTTTCAGCAGCGGATAGGGCAGATCACCCCAGATGCGACCCGCCTGCACCAAGATCGTCGAGTAGCCGATCGGCGGCAGCTCGGGACGATACGAGATCGAGGCATCCATCCGTCGATAGGCGGGGCTCTCGGGCAACAACCCCTTCAGGCCGACCGTACCGCTCAAGGTGACGATCGGATAGATCGAGCCAAGTGACTGTTTGATAAAGATTTGGCGATAGATCTTCTCATCCTTCGAGAGGCGCACACCGAGCGTGAGCGAGGCATCATCGACCGAAGGGATCGGCGTTGCCGTTCCCTCGGCCGTCGGGCGCAGCATCGGCACATAGCCGTTGGCAAAGATGCGGCGTGCCTCCAAGCCGACGAAGGTGCTGATACCGTGCCGCCACTCGTGTTCGTAGTGGAGGTTGGCGCGATTGACCATCGAGAGCCGCTCATCGCCACGCGAAAGCACCGACGAGAGGATGTTGCTCTCGGTCAGGGCGTTCTGCCCCGCACCGAGCTGCATCACATCGTGTGAACCGCGAACGGTCAGCTTGCGCGTAAGTTGGCGGCCGATCATCCACTCGATGCCACCGCCACCCTTCCATCGCTCATCCTTCGTGCCGTAAGCACCGTAGGCCGAGAGGCGTATGCGACGGCTTAGATTCGAGGTGGTACGCACTCCGAACTGCGGGCGGAAGCCCTCGAGATCGTTGAAGCTCGCCAATTTATAATAGGGACCGATGCCGATGTACTTCGTATTGTAATAGCCGACCAACAGCGTGTTGATCGTCGTGTAGATGTTGCGGTAGAGGGGAGCCTGCTGGATCGAGTCAATCATTTGATAGATGCCCCGTTCGCGTTCACTCAAACGGTAGGGGCGCACACGATCCCAATAGGCCTCATCGCGCACCGCAACCTCGTCGGTCGCCAGCACCACATTGTTATCGACACGGGTCGCTTCGGGCGGGAACTCGCCCTCAAAGCGCGTATCGGAGAAGGTGATCTCGCGCGTACCGAGGAAGGAGGTGAGGCGCGAAGAGTCGGCCGAGGCGATCGAGAACTCCGCCTGCACACGGTCGCGCCGCTTAAACCAGCGCAGCGAGTCGATCGGGGCGTTTTCGTTCTCGAGGACGAGGTGGTTGATCCAGTTGATGTTGGCGCGGCGCGGAAGGCGTGCCGTCACCGATCGCAGCGCGTAGCTTTCGGCATCGATGAACATCTCACCGTCGAGGACGGGCGTAGCCGTCGAGCGGGGGTGGAAGTGGATCTTGTAACTCTTGCGTCCCTCGATCGGAAGGCTGTCGATCAGGAAGTAGCGGTAGAACATCCGTCCACCGTCGGCCAACGGCGAGGCGAAGCGGATGTTGAAGATATCGATAAAGTTGTCGTAGAAATTGACATTGCCGGGCATCTGCCCCGTGAATTGGGCGATTGAGAAGCTCTCCTCGACCCCCGAGATGCGATTGGCGCGGATCACTTCACGGTCGATACGGGGTGTGCGGCTGTGGTAGTAGTCGGCCGAGGTCTCGGAGATCATCGCCGGCAGGTAACGGCGACCCGTGAGAGCAACCGTATCGACATAGTCGAAGACAAAACCAAAATTGCGCTGCATCCGTCGGCTGCGGAACTCCTCGCCGATGTTCATCAACCCCAGCTCCATCTTTGTATATGTGCGCGTTTGGTAGCGGTCGTAACGATCGGGGTTGTTGTAGGGCTTGCGGCTAATCACGCTGTCGAGGATCGGATGGGCGGGGTTCTCGCCCGGGGTGATGACCACCTCGTCGATCGCAAAGTCCGCCTCACGGAGCGTGAAGTTGATCTCGGCATAGTGTCCTGCCCGTACCGCGCGCTCCTCGGCGATATACCCCATCATCGAGGCTTGGAGAGTGTGTACCGAATCGCGCGTTTCGAGGCTGTAACGCCCCTCCTCGTCGGTGACCATCCCGACCACCGTACCAACAAAGGCGACACTGGCAAACTGCAACGGCTGCCCCTCTCGGTCGGTCACACGACCGCGCACGCGCGTCGATTGCGCCACCGCAACCCACGCGCACAAGAGCGCACAAAGCAAAAGAAGCGAGCGTTTGAAACCCATCCTAACCTAATTAGCCGTACAAATATCTCCAAAAGAATCGGAGCCGCCAAATCTCCTCCCGAAAAGGAACAACAACCAACCGATTTAGACGAACACAGCAAGCCAACAACCGAGCCACCGGTCACTCTACCTCGAGCCCCATGATGTAGTCGTTCATATAGAAGCCGTCCCCGATCGGCAGATCGACCGAGCGAAGACGGCGCATCCCCATCCGTTCGTAGAAGCCGAGCGCGGGGTTGTGGCGATTGACATTGAGTTCGATGCGGGCCGGAGCGGCACCCGTGCGGCGGATGTGGCGTTGCGCCTCCGCAAGCAGTGCAGCACCGATGCCGCGCCCCTGAAAGGCAGGCAGCACATAGAGTTTTTGGAGATGAAACAGCGCGGCCTCCTGCCGCTCGATCGAGAGGTAACCGCACGGTTCATCGTCCCACACGGCGAGATAGAAGGCGTGCCCCTGCAGCATCTGTTGCCGGAGGCTTTCGGGCGCATACATCCACTCCATCATCCACGCCAGTTGCGCAGGCGAGAGGATCGGACGGTAGGTAGCCGGAAAGACCTCCTCGGCCAAGCGGCGAAGGAGCTGAATATCGGCCACGGTGGCGGGGCGGATCGAAAGCATCGGGGAACTACCTATTAATATAATGAGAAGGGGCGGCCATAAAAAAAGAAAAAGACCGGCCCTGCCGATCCTATTTCTTTGCAAAAGTTGCCTCGGGACTAATACTTAAAGGTCGATTCGTCCGAAACCGTCAACTTCTTGCGACCCTTTGCGCGGCGA
Organism: uncultured Alistipes sp.; assembly: GCA_964628945.1. Lineage (GTDB taxonomy): Bacteria > Bacteroidota > Bacteroidia > Bacteroidales > Rikenellaceae > Alistipes. Next base: position 3,866 of record CAZVNR010000024.1, read on the forward strand.
GCTGCCAATACCTTGCGGCCGTTAGCCGTAGCCATACGAGCGCGGAAACCGTGCTTGTTGATGCGCTTGCGACGCGAGGGCTGATAAGTTCTCTTCATTGCCATAGCTGTATCGTTTTATTTGTATTAGACTTTTTTACGGAATGCAAAAGTACAACAAAAAACTTATCTGCAAAAATTTTTCGTGAAAATATTTCAAAATCGCTGTTAAAAAGCCCCAAAACTTGCTATCTTTGTCGTGTAGTCGTCCCTCTTCGGCGCGAGGCAAGGGGCAAACCTCACCTTTTCGAAGTGCGACAAGCGGCGACGGCAACACCCAAACAACACCCTATAACGATTCAGCGTATGGCTATTTTCAAAGTCGAAGGAGGTCACCGTCTCAACGGCTCCATCACGCCGCAGGGCGCAAAAAATGAGGCGTTACAGATTCTGTGCGCCACGCTGCTCACCGAGGAGCGCGTAACGATCCACAATGTGCCGCAGATCCTCGATGTCATTCACCTCATCGAGCTCTTGCGCCGCATGGGGGTCGAGGTCGAGCAGCACAGCGATGACTGCTACTCGTTCCGCGCCCGCGAGATCGACTTTGACTACCTGCGTAGCGAGGATTACCGTCGGCGCGGCACGAAGTTGCGCGGCTCGGTAATGCTTATCGGCCCGATGCTGGCTCGTTTCGGCATCGGCTACATCCCCAAACCCGGGGGTGACAAGATCGGCCGTCGCCGCCTCGACACCCACTTCCTCGGCTTTCAGAAACTGGGCGCACAGTTCAACTTCGATCTGGGCGAGGATATTTTCGCCCTCGAGGCGAAGGAGCTGAAGGGCACCTATATGCTCTTGGACGAGGCTTCGGTGACGGGTACGGCCAATATCGTGATGGCCGCCGTGATGGCTAAAGGGAAGACGACGATCTACAACGCGGCGTGCGAGCCCTACCTGCAGCAGCTCTGCAAGATGCTCAACCGCATGGGTGCGAAGATCTCGGGAATCGGGTCGAATCTGTTGGAGATCGAGGGGGTCGATCGCCTCGGCGGCACGGAGCATACGATGCTTCCGGATATGATCGAGGTGGGTTCATTTATCGGTATGGCAGCGATGACACAGTCGGAGCTGACGATCAAGAATGTATCGTTCGAGAACCTCGGCATCATCCCGCAGCAGTTTGCCCGCCTCGGCATCCACTTCGAGCAGCGCGGCGACGACATCTACATCCCGCAACAGGATCACTACAGCATCGAGACCTTCCTCGACGGCTCGATCATGACCATTGCCGACGCTCCGTGGCCCGGGCTCACACCCGATCTGCTGTCGGTCTTCTTGGTCGTGGCTACGCAGGCGAAGGGGGCCGTGCTGATCCACCAAAAGATGTTCGAGAGCCGCCTCTTCTTCGTCGATAAACTGATTGATATGGGGGCACAGATCATCCTCTGCGACCCGCACCGCGCGACGGTCATCGGCCACGACCACCGTTTGCGCCTGCGTGCTACGCGGATGTCGTCACCCGATATTCGTGCCGGTGTGGCGCTGCTCATTGCCGCCTTGTCGGCCGAAGGCACTTCGACGATCCAAAACATCGACCAAATCGACCGCGGCTATCGCGACATCGACGGCCGACTGAACGCCCTCGGAGCGAAGATTACACGACTGGAAGAGTAGGTACAATTCAAAATTTAGAATTTAGCATTCAACATTATTTTTTGATCAATCTCGCAGAACTCCCAGCCCTCCCAGCTTTCCCAGTTTCAGGTCGCGCAAGCCAAAAGCTGGAAGCTGAGCGCTGAGTGCTGAAAGCTGATCGCAGGATGCCGGCAACCAAACAAAGGAAACGACAAAATAGGAGATGATATGTTTTTAGAAAATGCAAGCAAAAAGGGGTGGATCGAGGTGGTCTGCGGCTCGATGTTCTCGGGGAAGACCGAGGAGTTGATTCGTCGCCTCAAACGCGCCCAGTTCGCCCACCTGAAGGTGGAGATTTTTAAGCCGAAGATCGATGTGCGCTACTCCGAGGAGGAGGTCGTGTCGCACGACTCGAATGCGATCCGCTCGACCCCCGTCGAGTCGCCGCAAAATATCTTGTTGATGGCCACGGATGTCGATGTCGTGGGGATCGACGAGGCGCAGTTCTTCGACAACAGTTTGGTCGATGTCTGCCGTCAGCTGGCCGACAACGGCGTGCGCGTGATCGTCGCCGGACTCGATATGGACTACTTGGGCAAGCCCTTCGGCCCGATGCCGACACTGATGGCCACGGCCGAACATGTCTCGAAGGTGCACGCCATCTGCGTACGCTGTGGCAACCTCGCCCACCACTCCCACCGCCTCACAAGCGACCAAAAACAGGTGCTGCTCGGTGCACAAGACAGCTACGAGCCCATCTGCCGCCACTGCTTCAACGAATTGATGCAGCACGAAAGCAAAAATTAGGGAAGCACGCCCTGCAGAATCTTCGGTTCTTGCAGCTTTTTCCAAACAAAAAGGATCGCTCCATTTAAGAGCGATCCTTTTTGTGTTTGAGGGTTCGAGAATTACTCGGCCAGCGGGTCAAAGGTACCGTTGGTACCACCGGTCATGGCATCCTCCCAACCGATCGTCTGCTCCAGCGTTGCATTCTTCTCCTGTGCATCGCGGCTCAGGCCCATCAGGTAGTAGCGAGGCAGGAAGTTGATGTAGAGCAACGCCTCGGTCGACGAGCGACCGTCACCCAGCGTCGTCTTACGCTCCAGATACTGGTCGTAGAACTCACCCAGCTTCTCCTGCTGACCCTCGAGCGGCTTGCTCGGGTCGAGTACATACTCGGCACGCTTTGCGAAGAAGGTCTCGTAACCCACCTCGGAGTTCTCGCCGCCGATGATCTCAACCAGCGGGTCGGGATGATTCTGCCAGTTACCGTTCCAATCACCATTGGACCACGTACCGCCCTTGTTTTTCCACTCCTTACCGCCAAGACCGCCGTTGAGCGACGACTTTACGCGATACTGCAGACCCTCACGGCGCTGGCCGTTGAAGGGAGCGAAGCCCAGCCAATCGCAGGTGTTACCACCCCAGCCGGTCAGCTTCCACGATGCGGGTGCGCCCTCGATCGTATCGAAGTAGGCACCACCGTCGTAGAGCAGCCAACGACGCATATCGTCGAAACGCTTACCCTCGAATGCCAACTCGATCTGGCGCTCGTAGAGGATCGCCGACATCAATGTAGCCTGATCCATACCGCCCTCCAGACCGAAGTTGTTGTCGGCCGTGTAGCCTACACGGGCGCGGATGCGCTTCAGGTTAGCCTCGGCAGCTGCCAACTCGTTGGCACCGCAAGCCAGCTCGGCGATGTTGAGCAGAACCTCTGCATAGCGCAGCTCGATGTACGAAGCGCAGTTGAGCTCGAAGTTGCGGCTCGTAGCGTGGTTGTAGCGCGGGGTCTTGTTCACCTCGAAGTCGTCCGAACGCTTGCGGATATAGATACCCTTCGTTCCACCCATCAGGTTGTCTGCACCGTACGAGCTACCCGAATCGACCTTATCCAACTCCGTTGCATCGGCATACCATACATAGTTCCACAGTACATACTTGCTACCGTCGGCGTAGGGGTTGTTGTTCACCGAACGCGAACCGTCTTCCAGCAGCGTGTAGGTTACGTCGAAAGCCGAATCATACTGCCACATCACACCCGGGAAGGCGAATGTGCGGTAGAAACGCGGGTCGCGGTTCACAAACGGCTTCACCGTGTTGTAGTCCAGATCCGACATCGGCAGGTTGAGATAGGTAGCGCAGGTAGCGGGTCTCTTACCATCGGCCATCGGGAACATATCGAAGATCATGGCCGACGGAGCGATACCGTTGCTACCGCTGGCGTTTTTCGGGCGAATGGCCTGCTCCCAAGGGTTGTTGCGGTGGTAGTCCGGCGTAAGATCCGACGGAATGTCGTTGTAGAGCGTGAAGAGCAACGCCTCCTTGTTACCCGAAACCTCGGAGAACATCTTGGCCCAACCGGCTGCATTGACACCCGGGTTGTCCTCATAAGCCAAACCGTAACCGCAAGCGTCGATCGTGGTGATATCCTTCACAGCCTCCTCGTAGCAGGCGCGATAGCGAGCCTCGTCGTTGGTGCGGTTGAAGAGCGGCGAGCACCACATGGCCATTACGCGGGTCTTGAAGCCCAGTGCCGTACCGGCCGTTACGCAACCCAGATCGAGGGGCGACTCCCAACCGCCGTTGGCGGTGAAGGGGGCGAGCAGCTCGGCAGCCATGTTCAAGTCGCTGATGATGAACTCGTAGACCTCCTTGGCCGTCGAACGCGGCACGACCGACTCGGGAGCGGGCTCCATTACCTCCGTGATGATAGGCACACCACCGTACCAAATGAACATACGGTAGTAGATCCAAGCACGCCAGAAGTAAACCTGCCCCAAGATCTTATCCTTGTCCTCCTGCTTCATCGAGCCGTTCTTGACACCGTTGATGATGTCGTTGGCCTGACGAACATAGCCCCACGGCGTCTCGTGGATCGAGTTGTTCTGCTTCTGGAAGTAGTCGGGCTGCTCACTGTCACCCGTTACGGTGTTCAACTCCTTCTCGGGGTTGACGAAGAGACCGAAACCCGTATACTCCTCCGTACACTTCGACCAATCGTCGGCCCAGCCGTAGCTGCTCGATTTGTAGCTCGGATTTTGGGTATTCAACTCAGGCTGGACAAGCGCCATCAGCGCCGACAGACGACCGCGAGCACCGTCGTAATCGTTGTACAGCTCGGCAGTGACCTTGTCGTAGCTCTTCATATCCTGCAGGAACTGATCGCTGCAGGAGGTGGTGCAGAGTGCGGCCACGGCCAACACGCCTGCCCATATAAAATTGTTTTTTCTCATAGTCTTAAGCGATTAGAACGATACATTGACACCGATGGTTACCGTGCGCAGGTTCGGGTACTTGCCGTACGAACCCGACATCGGATCCATAAACTTGTCGGGATACGGGTTGTAGAAGCTCAGCAGGTTCGTAGCCGTCACATTGAAACGCACATTCGAGATACCTACCGACTGCGTCCACTTCTGCGGCAGAGCATAAGCCAGCGTCAAACGACGGAGGGTTACGCGCGTACCGCTTACGCGCCAGAACGACGACTGCTGCGTGTTGATACCGTAAGCCAAGCTCGGCATCGAACCGTTGCGGTTCTCCTCAACAACTACATTGCCTGCATAGTCCAATACATCCTGATATACGAACATGTTGTCCGGATTCCAGAACGAAGGCATGTTGTTGTACTCGAGGTCATACTTCGGCTTCAGAGCATCCGACGGGATGAACGAGTAACCACCCCACGATGCCGAAATCTGTGCCTGAACCGACAGACCCTTCCACTCGGCCGAGAGGTTAGCCGTCAAACCGTAGGGGTTCGAGCGATCCGACAGACGCACGAGGTCGAGCTTGTTGTCCACCTTACCGTCGGCGGGGCCGTAGGTCTTCGTCTCGGCATTGTAAGCACCGCGAACATCCTTGTAGATCAGCATACCCGGGCGGACATTATCCTTCGTCATACCCATATAGGTCGTGATACCGTACTTGGCGAAGTACTCCTCGATGTCTTGGAACGAACGGAACATACCCATGCACTGCAAGCCCCACGAACCTTGGTCGGTGCGGTCGCCCTTCTGAATCTGCATGTAGTACTGCTCATCCTCGGTGAAGTCCATAAAGAGCACCTTGTTGTCCGAGTAACCCGTGTTGATGTTGATCTTGTACTTGAAGTCCTTACCGATGCGGTCATTCCAGTTCACCGAGAACTCAAGACCCCACGAGTTCATCTCACCGACATTCATGTTGGCCGAAGCCGTACCAACCGTACCCGGAATCGAAGCTACATAAGGCATCAGGATCTCGCGGTTCCACTCCTTGTAACCCTCGATCGTGAAACCAAGGCGGTTGTTCAACACATTCCAATCGACACCGATATTCATCTTGTACGACTTATCCCAGTGAGCATCGCGGTTCACGGCTGCCAGCTCCTTCTTAATCGAGAGGCGGCTGCCTGCCTGACCATTCTCGGTGAAGATGGCACCCTTGTCGAGGTCGGTCGTATAGGTCTGCATCCACTGCCAAGCGGTCGTATTGTCACGACCCGTCAGACCAATCGAACCACGAACCTTCAGAAAGTCAACCCAATCAACATTGTCGGCAAACCAGTTCTCCTTCGAGATCACCCAACCTGCCGAGAGCGACGGGAAGTAACCCCAGTAGTTCTCGGGGGCGAACTTCGTCGAAGCATCCGAACGGAACAGGAACTCGAGCAGATACTTGTCGTCGTAAGCGTAGTTCAGACGACCGAGGTACGACAGCGTACCCGACTCCGAACGGCCGAACGAACCGGTCAGAACCGACTCCTGACCTACCGAGTTCGACTGACCCGTACCGAAGTCGTAGAGGTCGGTCACCTGCGTCTCGTTGTTCTCCGACTCCGACTCCGAACGCTCGATCGAGAACAGAGCGCTTACCGAGTGCTTACCGAAGTCGCGTGCGTAATTCACCACCCAGTTCAGCTGGTAGCTGTCGCTGCGGTTCATCGAACGCGAAGCGTAACCCAGCTCGGGACCGTTGTAGATCTGCTTCACCGTGAAGTTCTCGGCCTGCAGATACATAGCGGGATCCTCCTCGAGGCCCGTCGGGGTGTAGAGGTGCTTACCCGAACCGTAGCGCTCAACCATCTGATAGATGTTGAATGCCGAACCGCGTTGGTTCGACTTGCCCGTCGAGATGTTCTTACCGTAGCTCAGGCGCGTCGAGAGACCCTTCAGCGGCTTGATCCAGCTCAAATCCCACTCGAGCGATGCGTTGATCGACATATTCTGCGACATCGAGTTACCCATATCGCCCAGCTCCTGCATCAGACCGAAGTTGTAGTCCTCGCGACCGCCGGCCTTACCCGTGTTGCTGACACCGTAGGTTGAGATCGGCAGACCGTTGACCGCCTCGGGAATGTAACCCGGACGCGAAAGAAGCATGTTGTAGTCCTCCGAGTCCGACGAACCTACCTTCACCGTGGGCGAGGTCTTGTCGCTGTACGAACCCGAAATCTGCAGGCTGGCCTTCACATAGTTACCGATCTTCATATCGGCACCTGCGCGGTAGGTCCAAGCGTTGTAGTCGAGCTTACCGAGGTTACCTTCCTGATCGAAGTAGGAGATACCTGCGAAGTAATTGGCCTTGTCCGTAGCACCGCTCAGCGTGATCGAGTGGCGCTGCTTAACGGCTGCTGACCAGTACTTCTCCAAATAGTCGTAGTTGAGCGACTTCATCGCCTCCAACTCATCGGCTTGGAAGAGGTCGTCCAGCGTATTGAGGTTCGTCTTCGTGGGGTCAGCACCCTGCACGGCGTTCCACAACTTACCATACTGATAGGTGTTCAGCATCTTCGGACGCGAGATCTCGTCGGCAATACCGATCGAACCCGAGTACGAAATGCGGGGAGCACCCAACTTACCGCGCATCGTCTGTACCAAAACGACACCGTTTGCTGCACGAGCACCGTAAACGGCTGCCGAGGCATCCTTCAGCACCGAGATCGACTCGATCATCGAGGGGTCAAGGCTGTTGAAGACGCTGCTGCTCTGGATGAAACCGTCGATAACGAAGAGCGGCTCACCGCCCGATGAACCGATGTCACCCAGCGACGAGTTGTCACGGATCGAGATCGAAGCGTTCTCACCCGGACGAGCCTCACCACCCGATACCGACACACCCGGCATCATACCGGCCAGCGTCGAGGCCAACGAACCCGAGGTAATATCCTTCACCTCATCGACGGCCACCGTAGCGATCGAACCCGTCAGGTGGGCCTTCTTCATCGCACCGTAACCTACGATCACGACCTCCTCGATGTTCTGCTTATCTTCCTTGAGGACGATCTTCGTCTTGGTGTAGTCGCTGATCGTCTCGGTCACGTAACCGAGGAACGAAACCTCGACCACGCCGTTCTTAGGAACCGTCAGTTGGAAGCTACCGTTCACACCGGTCGTCGTACCGGTATTGGAGCCCTTCACCGTAACCGTTGCACCGATCACGGGCTGACCGCTTTCGTCCACTACGGTACCTTTCACCGTAGTCTGTGCCATAGCCGACAGCGTAAAGAACGCCATCACCAAGCTCAAGCACATCGTATATATGATATTTTTCTTCATATCTTTCAATATTTCAGAAGGTTATTGATTAGAACCAACGCGGGTCACCACGCTTTCCGTCCACACACGGAGCCGAGGTCGGCTTCAAGTTTACACCACCGTTTGGCTTCGACAGATCAAGCTCACCGATCGGACCTACAAAGCCCGGATCAACCGGCTCAACGCCCTCTTTCGCATAGTCCGAGTCGTAGTTCTTCGAGTCACCGACATTTACATTGTTGTAGATCGTCGTGTTGTTGATGTCGTAGTTACCGTAGATACGGTCGATCTGTCTCAAATTGAAGATGATGGCATCCGTGAAGTAGTTCGTGTGGCCACCATCAGCCTTCAAACGGTCGCAACGGTTGCCGTTGCCCGGCAAATAGAGCGTAAACTGCTCGAAACGCCACGACGAAGTAGCAGCTGCCGAACCGAAGACCTTCGGACGGTTTTGGTTGTTCAGTGCGATGAAGTAGAAGCTGCCGCTTACGGCGTTGAAGATCGTCGATTCGCGGAAGGTCAGATCCTTGATGTGCGTATTACCGCTCTGCATACGGATAAACTGCGTCTTACCGTTGAGCTGCACGATCGAGTTCGTGATGCGGACATCCATCAGACCATAACCCTTGCCGGCGTAGATGAAACCGTTCGCAAGGTTCTTGATCATACCGTTTTGGAATGTGATGGGATCCTCGACGATGTAGGCATTCTTGCTGGCACCCAACTGCTTGTAGGTGCTGTTGCCACCCTTATACTTAAGGTTGGCATCCTTGATCGACTCATCCGGCGTATCGCTCAAATAGAAGAAAGCCTTGCCCAACTTCGTAGCATCGAAGTCAACAAACTTGATCTTCATACCGGCTTGGATGATCAAGCGACCATTTTCGCCAAAAACAACCTTTGCATTGTTCGTCTTGCTGTCGGTACGGATCGTCGTGGTGATCAGACCAAAGTCGATCGGCTCGTTGATCGTGTACTCCTTGCCGGCCTCCAACTCAAAGGCGATCTCGAAGTTGCAATCGGCCTCGTGGTTTGCCTTCAGCGTCTCGGCGTTCGTTGCCAGATAGTTGTTGATGAAGACAGCGATGTCGGGATACTCGGCATGCGGGATCTTCTCGGCCGGAAGGAGCGTCGAATAGGCGAAGACTGCCGGCTCGGCCGACTCCGTGTTGTTCAACTTCTCGTTGGCAGCGGCCTTGACACGAACCTCATAGTTCGTATCCTCGCGCTTCTCGAAGACGATGCGGCAACCGTCGATGAAGACATTCTCACCCTCGCCCGACTGAGCCTGTCCCTCAATGGGCAGATACTGCGGATTGGCGGGATCGTCCACGATCGCAACCGTCACTAAATAACCACCGGCGCCATAAACCACGGGCCACTCGACCACGAGGCTTTCAGAGCCGTCCGAGTTGGTTTGCGAAGAGATCACGAACCCCTCCACGCTGGGTGCTTCCAACTGGGTGTTGGTCACACCGCCCGAGAAAGTGTCGTCGCAATCAGCACCATGCGAACACGAAGTTGCGCACAGTGAGAATGCTGCGATACCTCCCAAGAGCCACATTTTAAGTGCCATCTTTTTCATAGGCTAATAATTAAAAAAGTTAGTTAAAATAAATTAAGGATTGTTGTTGTGTTTTCGTAGTTAAAAGTTCGCCGAAAAGCAGTTCACTTTTCTAAATAAAAAGATATCAAGCAGTTCGTTAAAATACAACCTATCGAACAGCCTGTTTTGGCCGAATTTTCATTCAAAACCACCCTCCCGCGATCGCCCCGAACGGCGCACGACGGGGCGATTGCTCCCCATTTTTGTCCTTTCACACCGACGGGCGGGCAAAATCCCCGTTTTTCGACCAATTCATCACCCAATCGCAACCCCGCAAACCGCCCGCTACGCCCCTCTGACGGCGAAACGCACCGATGCGGGGTGTTGTTTGGTAACCTTTTACGGAAAGAGAGCAAAGAGATTTGAAATTCAAAATTTAGAATGCAAAATTCAAAATGAGGAGTTTGCGCGACGGAGAACACACCCCGCATCGTCATCCTGAACGCAGTGAAGGATCTGTATGTCAGCAGCGTACGCCGTACAGCTCTTTCGCTACGCTCAAGATGACGACTGCGAAGAACAACCATCCGTCACAGCGAGCGGCCCGCAGGGGCGCGTGGCTGTCTGAACGAGCAGGCTGACGGTCGTGGAGCTTTTTTAGACCGCCACGAGCCTAAAGGCTCTCGC
>CAZVNR010000024.1:14335-22604 GCA_964628945.1 uncultured Alistipes sp.
GCAGGCTGACGGTCGTGGAGCTTTTTTAGACCGCCACGAGCCTAAAGGCTCTCGCGGTGACGACCACGAAGAACTATCGGCGTTGAGCAGCTTGCGCGACGGAGAACACACCCCGCATCGTCATCCTGAACGCAGTGAAGGATCTGTATGTCAGCAGCGTACGCCGTACAGCTCTTTCGCTACGCTCAAGATGACGACTGCGAAGAACAACCATCCGTCACAGCGAGCGGCCCGCAGGGGCGCGTGGCTGTCTGAACGAGCAGGCTGACGGTCGTGGAGCTTTTTTAGACCGCCACGAGCCTAAAGGCTCTCGCAGTGACGACCGCTTAAGTGGCGGCGTTGAAGAACCGAGAGGCGATCGCCAACTCGCAGAACTCGCAGAACTCCCAGTCTTCCCAGTCCTCCCAGTCCTCCCTAACCTCCCCAACCTCCCTTCCCTGTCGCGCAGTCCCCTCTTTGCTTCGAGAAATTAAATTTTTTTCAAAAATAGCCTCATTGTTTATGTTTTTGACAGATGATTTTGGTTTTTGTGGAAATTTGTGTGCAGAATTTTTTTATATGTGGGGATTTTTTATATCTTTGTAAACTGAATTGTGCGTACAGATGCGCCCCAGAGTGGCCTCGAGAGGCTATTTGGTTGGGGATCAACTTGTTGTGTGCGATTGAGCTATTTTTACCAACTAAAACCGAATTAACGAACAGAAAGGACATTACAAAACGGAAAGGATTTACCTTTTTATTTAGAAAACAGAATTGGGGCTGACAAAGGCAACTTTTTGAATAGCAACAAATAGACGAGCCAAAATCGACCAATACGGATTCGCCTAAAAAGGATAAAATCCCCAAATGAACTAAAATCGGATTGAACCAATCGAACAATACGAGAAAAACTAAACAATCCTTATTTTTTTTAACTAACTTAATTAATTATTAGCCTATGAAAAGAATGACTTTCAGAAAGCTCTTCGGAGGTGTCTGCTGTCTGGCTATGACCCTGTTTGCTGCTTGCTCGCAGGGCGTCGATGACGAGACATGGACTGCCGGTGTGAAGGACCAGCAGCTGACCTCTCCCGAAACTCTTGTCTTCAGCTCGGCAACCGATGCATCGGGTAACGAGCAGGTGAGAGTAGAGTGGCCCGTATCGCTGGGTGCCGGCGGTTACGAGATCACGGTGGAGAATGTGAATAACCCGACCGAGCCGGTGATCGTAGTGGATCACGAGGTGGTCGATGGTTGTTCGTATCTCTTCCCGAAGGAGGAGGACACCGACTATCAGGTGTCGGTTTTGACGCTCGGCAACGCGAAGTACAACAACGCGGCTGCCACATCGGCCACGGTGGCTCCCCACTCGACCAAGATCGGTGGTGAAACGATCCAAGCAGGTCAGGATATTGGTGAGTTCATCACCACATGGATGGCCGCTCACCTCGACGAGTATAAGGCTGCGTTGGCTGCCGATCCCAACTTCGAGTGGGCATTCGACCTCGTAGCCGATGCCGAGTACACGCTCAACACGCCGGCCGACATTGGCCCGATCCCCGTTCGTCTGCGTGGTGTACAGGGTCACCGTGCCAAGGTTACGGTAGGTGAGAACGCTTCGTTGCGACCCTCGAACGGTTTGAAGGTCAAGAACGTGAACTTCGACTGTGCCGCTATGGCCGGTTCGGCTCGCAACCGTGGTCTGATCTCGATGCAGGCCGATCCCGACGAGTCGCTGGCTCAGGGTCAGGCTTACTTCTGCCCCCGCCCGATCCGTTTGGAGCAGGTTTGGGTGCGTGAGTTGCCTGTTTCGATCTTCAACATCGACGACGCTGCTTGGGGTATCGAGGAGGTTCGTATCTCGGACTGCATCATCCAGCTCAACAACCGTCTGGACAACGCTTGGAAGACGGTGCTCTGCGCCCACTCGGGTACGGGTCGTTATCTCGGTGCTAACAGCGCCAAGTGGTATGGCGGCATCGCCAATACGATGATCTTGAACTCGACGATCTACAACACTTGGCCGCACGACACATTCAAGGATACGGGTTACTTCATCCGCTTCTCGAATCAGGATATCTCGAAGTGGTACGGTTCGTACAACGGTGTCTTCGACATCAAGAACTCTACCCTCTCGCGCGTAACGCCGCGTAAGGATTTCGGTAACAACATCGCCAACAAAGCACAGTATGTAATCACGTTCGAGAACACGAACTTCTACGAGTGCTGGCGTTTGCAGAAGGTAAAGCGTGGCGGTACCTATGTATGGAAGAACAACACCATTCAGAATGGCGAGTTCAATTCGGTGGATAGTACCGATAAGTCGGAGATTGCTACCGAGGAGACCATCTTGGATCCCAACAACCCGAACATCTTCACGCCGCTGACGCTGGCTGCTTCGGGCAACACGGCCGATTGCGGTGTAAGCTTCAAGGCTTCGGGTCCGATCTCGGCCACGAACGGCGACCCGCGTTGGTATGAATAAGGAGTAATAACCTGAAATAAGAGTACAGATATGAAGAAAATATTGAGTCTTTGTCTGAGCTTCGCCCTCGCGCTGTTCGTGCTGTCGGCTTCGGCTCAAACGCAGTACAAAGCGACCGTAGTGGATGAGGCCGGCCAGCCGGTGATCGGTGCTACGGTAATCGTGAAGGGTACGACGACGGGTACAACGACCGGCGTTGACGGTTCGTTCGTATTGGCGGTTCCGGCCAACACCCCCGTACAGATTTCGTACATCGGCTTCATCACCGAGGAGTTTGGTGATCTGTCGAAGACGAAGATCGTGCTCCGCGAGGATAAGCAGAATATTGAGGAGGTAGTCGTAATCGGTTACGGTGCCCAGAAGAAGGCGACGCTGACCGGTGCCGTTTCGACCGTACAGATGGAGGACATCACCGACCTCTCGTCGGGTAACCTTGCATCGACCCTCTCGGGTTTGGTGAACGGTGTCTCGGTTTCGGGCGGTGAGAGCCGTCCGGGTGAGGCCGCTTCGATCTATATTCGTGGTGCCAACGATTTGAGCGCCGTGGGTGTTACTTCGCAGCAACCGCTCTATGTGATCGACGGTTACATCTACCCGAACGATGTGAAGGTAGGTAACACATACGAGAACCTCGGTGCAGAGGCCTTCAACAACATCGACCCGTCGATGATCGAGAACATCTCGATCCTGAAGGACGCCTCGGCAGCCGTTTACGGTTCGCGTGCAGCTAACGGTGTTATCCTCGTTACCACGAAGAAGGGTAAGATTGGTGCTCCGAAGATTTCGTACTCGGGTACGGTCGGTCTTGCCGACTCTTTCTCGCATCCCGACATGTTGAATGCATACCAGTATGGTAAACTGTGGAACGCTGTAAAGGCAGCCGATCCGACCAACACGAACATCGATGCCCGTCTCGACCTCTTCCAAGCCGACGAGTTGGAGGCTATGAAGGGTCTGAACTACAACCTGCTCGACAAGTATTGGAAGACGGCCGTTACGCACCAGCACTCGCTGAACGTATCGGGTGCTACGGAGAAGGCCAACTACTTCGCCGGTATATCGTACTTCAATCAGGACGGTAACCTCGGTAAGCTCGACTACGATCGTTGGTCGTATCGCGCCGGTATCGACGTGAAGATCGGTAAGGGTCTGTCAGCCGGTATGCAGCTCTCGGGTGACTATGGCGACAAGACGAAGCCCTACATCAAGGTCGGAGGTACGAACGCCGAGAAGGACTACCGTCTCGCATTGATGCGCCCGCGCTACATCCCCGAGTATGTAAACGGCTATGCGATGGCCATGTACGGTATCTCGAATGATCAGGTTGCTCAGGATCAAGAGTATCACTTCGCCGAGTTGCAGGATTTGGGTGACTACTCGAAGACCATGACTTCGAATATGAACATCGGTATCAACTTGAACTACGATTTCTCGGCTCTGTGGTCGGGTTTGAAGGGTCTGACGGCTCGCGTATCGTACTCGAAGTCGATCTCGACGACCAAGACGAATGAGGTTGGTACCTACTACACGCTCTACAAGATGAACACCCGCTCGGGTTCGGGTGAGCACCTCTACACGCCGATCCCGGGTATGGAGGAGGCTTACGAGGAGTTGATGGATCAGACCAACTTCACGATCTCGAACAAGGGTAATGTGATCTCGAACGGTACATCGGATGCAGAGCCGGGTTCGTACACGCGCACGATGACCCGCACGGATAACTATCAGATGAACTTCCAGCTGAACTACGCTCGTGAATTCGGTAAGCACTCGGTAGGCGCCATGTTCGCCATCGAGAAGTCGGAGTCGGAGTCGGAGTACCTGCAAGGCATAGTAACGGATGTATATGAGTTTGGTACGGAGCAGTCGAACTCGGTAGGCCCGAATTCGAGCATGACGACCAACTTTACGCGCTACGAGGCCGGTTCGTTGTCGTACCTCGGTCGTGTAAACTACTCGTATGACGACAAGTACCTCTTCGAGTTCCTCGTGCGTTCGGATGCTTCGACGAAGTTCTCGCCCGACAACTATTGGGGCTACTTCCCGTCGGTATCGGCCGGTTGGGTTGTATCGAAGGAGAGCTGGTTCGCCGACAATGTCGAGTGGGTTGACTTCTTGAAGATTCGCGGTTCGTTCGGTCTGACGGGTCGTGACAATACGACCGCTTGGCAGTGGCAGAAGTTCTACGGTATGGATAAGGATAAGGGTGCCATCTTCGGTACGGATCCCGCTTCGCCCGCAGGCTCGCGTCTAGCCATGAACAAGAACAACGCCGGTGTGAACCCCGATGCCCACTGGGATAAGTCGTACAAGATGAACATCGGTATCGACTGGAACGTATTTAACAACCGCCTCGGTTTCACCTTCGAGGGTTACAAGCAGTGGGATCGCGAGATGCTGATGCCTTACAAGGCTTCGATCCCCGGTACCGTAGGTAACCAGTCGGCTAACCAGAATATGGCCGAGATGGATTCGTGGGGTTTGGAGTTCTCGGTGAACTGGAGCGACCGCATCGGTAAGGATTTCAAGTACCGCATCGGTATCAACACGGGTTACTCGGACAACAAGGTGCTCCTGATGGACTGGGCAACCGACAACACCTATCGTCAGATTCAGAAGGGTGATCGTACCGACATTGGTACATGGGGTATGCAGTGTGTAGGTATGTTCCGCTCGTTCCAAGAGATCTACGAGTACTTCGAGCAGAACAACATCACGACCTACATGAATATGGAGATGTCGGATGTTCGTCCGGGTATGTTGATCTACAAGGATGTTCGCGGTCAGCTCGACAGCGAGACGGGTGAGTATGCAGGTCCCGACGGCATCGTTGATGAGGAGGAGGATCAGGTACGCCTCTCGAACCGTGCGAACCCCTACGGCTTCACGACGAACTTGAGCGCCGAGTGGAAGGGTCTGTCGCTGACGGCTCAGATCTCGGCTTCGTGGGGTGGTTATTCATTCATTCCGTCGATGGCTCTCAAGCCGCAGGGCAGCCTCGAGTATTCGTCGATGCCTTCGTTCTGGAATCCGGACAACATGTTCGTATATCAGGACATCGTCGATGCAGAGGGTAATGTAGTTGTTGCCGAGAACCGTGATGGTAAGTATCCGAACCTCGCCTACTCGAGCATCAATGCCGTAACCTCGTCGTTCTGGCGCGTAAGCGGCACGCGCGTTCGTCTGAACCGCTTGACGCTGGCCTACTCGCTGCCGAAGAAGTGGCTCAAGCCGATCGGTGTTTCGTCCGTTCGCGTAAATGTGACGGGTCAGAACCTCCTCGACTTCTACAATCCTTATCCGGAGAACTTTATGGATCCGATGACGGGCTCGTACGGCTCATATCCGACGCTGCGCAAGTTTACGATTGGTCTTAATGTAACCTTCTAATAGCATACAATAATGAAAAGATTGAATATCAAATTGATCGGTCTTACCTTGATGGCCGCCGCAGGTTTCGCGTCGTGCAGCGACGAGTTCCTGCAGGAGAAGATCAACTACGACCAGGCCGATCCCTCGATCTACAATAACTTTGTAGGTGCGCAGGCTCGTCTGAACGACTGCTATCGTTATAGCCTGCCCGATATCAACAGCGACCCGAACTGGCAACACCCCTCGATGGGTAAAGCCGACGAACTGGCCAAGTGTACGGAGGAGTTCTCGGGTTGGGGTGTCTTTGTTGACCCGATCAACACCCTCAACACGACGACGGGTATTGCACAGCAACCCGACTACTTCCTTGGTGCTGACCCCGCCAACATTCAGAGCAATGTGTGGGGTATCATCCGTAACATCAACGATGCCCTGATCGGTATCGAGGGCAGCACCCTCTCACAGGAGGAGAAGAACGAGTTGCTCGGCCAGCTCTATGTACTGCGCGCATGGCGTTATTTCCTGATGTGGAAGTGGTATGGTGGTATTCCGATCATCACCGACCTGCCGGAGATCGCTGCCGGTTCGGTAACGCCGCGCTCGTCGGCAAAGGCTGTTTATGAGTTCATCATCGAGGATCTGCGTACGGCTGCCGAGCTGCTGGAACCCTTTACGGGTGCCGGTCAGTGGCGTGCAAACGACAACTATGGTCGCGTTTCGATGGCTACGGCTTTGGCTCTGAAAGGTCGCGTAATGGTTTGGTGGTGCTCGCCGCTCTTCAACCGTGCGGGTGATCCGCAGCGTTACATCGATGTTTACGATGAGATGAAGGCCGATTTGGAGAAGATAAACGGTGCCGGTTACGCGCTGTACAAGCCCGAGGGCAACGGTAACACGATCAAGGACTGGGCCAACATGTTCAGCCTGATGGGTGCCGAGGATACCGAGGGTCTCTTCATCACGCGTTACAACAACATCGCCGAGGGTGGTGTGCCCGACTATTCGCGCAACAACCCGTGGGAGCGTGCCATCCGTCCGGTAAATACGCTGGGTAACGGTGGTATCACGCCGTCGAAGATGATCATGGATATCTTCCCGATGCGCGACGGTGGTGTGAACGACTACACGAAGCTCACGCACTACACGAAGTTGCAGACCTCGACCTTGGAGTACGATGCTACGCTTCCGTTCCTGAACCGCGACGGTCGTTTCTACCGTACCTTCGGTTTCCCGGGTATCGAGTGGACGCACGACGGTTCGGCTATGTCGGAGGGTACGAACATGAACCCCTTCGCCGGTTCGGCTTACGAGCTTTGGAACTATGTATGGTATGCCGAGGCTGACAAGGTGGGTGACGCAACATCGTCGGCTACCTACGGTGCCGATAACCTGCTGGGTAGCGTACGCGGTCTCTACCTGACGAAGCGTTCGACGGGTGACAAGTACCTCTATGACTACAAGGATCCCTCAAGCGGTGGTCAGGGCTTCCGTTACTCGTATCAGTCGTACATGGAGCTGCGTTACGCCGAGGCACTGTTGAACCTCGCCGAGGTTGCCTGCGGTGCCGGCGATACGGATTACGCTGTTGAGTTGGTGAAGATGGTACGTCAGCGTGCCGGTTACATCGCCGACAATGACTTCGGTATCACGCCCGCATCGTACACGGATCAGGGAACCTGCTTCGCACAGGTACTGTATGAGCGTCAGATCGAGCTCGCATTCGAGGGTAAGCGTTTCGACGATATGCGTCGTTGGCTGCTCTTCGACGGCGGTGTGAACTTCTCGCAGATTCCCGGTGCTCCGCAAACATGGATGATCGGCGGTATGTGGGGCTCGAGCACCTGTGACCTGATCGGTTACAAGCCCTTCAACGGTCAGCGTCGTGAGAACATCGAGTGGCAGGTGAAGCCCGCTCTGAACGAGGGTGTCGGTGGCAACAAGTGGGATGTCGGTAAGTGGGATGAGATGCCCGACCCGATTGCCAAGTATGTCTTCGAGCACGGTACCTACGATGCCGCTACCGGTGAGTGGGTTGCTTGGAGCAAGAATCAGACATGGAGCGACTTCAAGTCGTGGCGTACGGGCTTCCGCGTTCAGCTCAACAAGCTGAATCTGAAGAACGGTGCGCTGGATACGAAGCTCGTTGCTTTGGCTGACAGCTTCTACACGCCCTATTTGCAGGCGAAGATGAAGCGTGGTGACGGTCTGAACAGCGACAAGACATCCGACGGTATGGTTGTTTCCTACCTGCCGCGTTACTACCTGCTTGGTCTCAACCGCACGGGACAGCAGAAAAACGAGACGCTGGAGCAGACGATCGGCTGGGAGGACTATGTTGGCGGCGGTCAGGGTACCTTTGACCCGCTGGCCGAGTAGTTCTCGAACCCTCAAACACAGAAAAGGATCGCTCCACGCGGAGCGATCCTTTTCTGT
>CAZVNR010000025.1:0-22449 GCA_964628945.1 uncultured Alistipes sp.
CAGCCGACCGAAGAGCGAATGCGCCGATGGCGCATCGCTCAAGTTAAGCTCACCCACCCGCAATAGTTTTAGGAGGACTGGGAATACTGGGAGGACTGGGAATACCGAGAGGACTGGAAGAACCGAGAACGCCGCGTCCTCCTCGCAGTATTCCCTGTATTCACAGTATTCTCACCCTTTCCGTTGCGCAGTCCTTCTATAGGCCCTATCAGCCCCATAGGCCTCATCCTGTTGTTAAAGCTGATCGCTTATCCTATCGCTCCCCGAAGCGGATGAAGCGGTGGCCGTCGGTGAGGCAGTGGGGGCAGAAGCTGTCGAGGGCCGAGGCTGCATAGGTGTTGCCGCAGGCGGGGCAGACGGCGAAGTAGCGCGGCGGGTGTTGTTCCCACGCGCTGCATCGTTCGAGCAGGAGTCGGTGGCGCAGGTCGTTTGCGGCCGCCCAGATCAGCGCACGCGCCGCCAAGCGGTTGCCTGCCTTGAGGTGGGCACCGATCTGTGCCCGATGGAGCGAATCGGCGGCATCGCTCTCGAGGCGGATGCTCCGCTCCACATTGCCGTTCGTTGCCCCGCGAAAGAGGATGATCCGTTGCGGTGGCGTGTAGCGGCCGCCCAACTTCCCGATCACCCCCGCGCAGTACTGCTCCTGCACCCGCTCCGAGTGCGCCATCGCCCGAAACAGATCGGCCGTGGCGTGGCGGTGCTCCTCATCGGCGATGCGGGCGAACTGCTCGTACTGCACCGATTTGGCGTGTTTGCGACGGCAGCAGCGATCCAGATCGGCCAACACCGCCTCATCGCGTCGAATATGCAGCTTCATCGCGGGGCGTGTGACGGCGTAGTACATCCATCCAACCACCCCGACCGAGCCGATCAGCAGCAACAAAATGAGTATGGGACGAACTTTCATAGGGGATCGGTTCATCGCATACATTATGCCAAAACAGCAGTCGAAATGAAAGGGCTGATGCAGCACGCAGCCGCATCAGCCCCCTCGCTAATATCTTAAACAGCTTGTTAGTATCCGAAGATCTCCTCCTGCGAAACGGTACGGATCGGGCCGAGCGTCTTGAGGTAGTTCAGATCGAGATCCTTGATGTCGCCCAAGATGCCGTAGGTGTAGGTGCGATTCTTCACCCACTGCTCCTGCGTCGCCTTCACATCGGCAAGGGTCATCCCCTGCACCTGCTCGAAGACGGCCTTCAGGCGATCCTCCTTGATCCCCATATCCTCGGCGAAGATCACCTCCCACAAGAGCGACTCCTTCACGCTGCGGTGGGTGCGAATCTGCTCGACGAGCGACTTCTTGGCGATCTCGAAGGCGGCCTCCGACTCGGGCATCTCGTTGATGATCTCGTCGAATGCCTCGATGGCCTGCTGCATCTTGTCGTTCTGCGTGGCGATGAAGGCCGAGTAGGTGTAGGGCACCGTCAGGAACGACGGGGTCGAGATGTAGGCCTGTGCCGAGTAGGCCAAGCCGCGTGCCTCGCGCATCTCTTGGAAGACGATGGCATTCATGCCGCCGCCGAAGTAGGCATTGTAAAGCTCCAATGCGGGGTCAGCCGCGAGGTCGAACAGTTCGCCGCGATTCGAGAACTGGTAGTAGTAGAGCTGCTTGGCATCGTACTGCGCCAAGACAACAGCGGGCTTCTCCACCTTCACCGGAACGGCTACCGTGTGCTCGACGGGGGCAGCATCGGCCGAAACCACATGGTGCTGCTCCAAGGCGGCCTTCACCTCCTTCTGCGACAACGGACCGTAGTAGAGGATGCGGTGCTGCTTGGCGGCGTGCTCCTTGACGGTAGCGAGTAACTGCTCCGAGGTCAGTGCCTCGACGGCGCGGTTCGTGAGGGTCGTCTGCTTGATGTAGTCACCACCGTAGGTGATATAGCGACGCAGTGCCGAGAAGTTCGACGACTGGCTGTGTTTGCTGTTGGCGCGACGACGCAACAAATCCTCCTTTACGCCCACCAAGATCGCCTCATCGGCTACGGCGTTGGCGATCTTATCCTCGTAGATCTCCATCACCTTCGTCATCTCCGAACCCAAGCCCGAGAGGGTCGCATAGCTGCGATCTCCACCCGCCGTGAGGCGGTACGAACCGGCGATGTTGTAGAGTTCGATCGCCTCCTGCTCGGCCGTGCGGTTGGTCGTGGCGAGGTAGTCGAGGTAGTTGAAAGCCGTGTTGAGCAGCGGGTTGTTGTTTGTACCCGTATTGTAGAGGTAGGTCAGACGGAACAGATCGGTCGTTGTGTTCTGCTTGTAGAGTACCTCCACACCGTTGTCGAGCGTGAAACGCTCCACGGCCGTGGCGTAATCGACAAACTTCGGCTCGATCGGCTCTACGACCGCGTTCTGAATCTCCGTGAGGAACGCACTCTGCTTGTCGCGGTTCGTCACGATCGGCGTGATAGCCGGCTTGGCGATCTTCTGCTCATTCGGATCCTTGCCCTGACGCTTGTAGATGATGGCGTAGCTCTCGGCACCCAGCTTCTCGTTGGCCCACGCTACGACCTGCTCCTTGGTGATCTTCGAGAGGCGATCCAACTCGTTCACCACATCGGCCCACTCCTCGCCATTGACGAAGGTGTTGACAAAGAGGTCGGCACGACCCTCGTTCGAGTCGAGGTACTGCATCTGCTGCGCCTTGTAGTTGTTGATCGAGGCCTTCAAGAGCGACTCGTCCCACTCGCCCTTGCGGAGCTTCTCCACCTCGGCAAGCATCAGATCGCGCACCTCGTCGAGCGTCTGCCCCGTCTTCGGGCGACCCTGCATCATCACCGTACCGTAGTCGGGCTGCGTACCGGCCGAAGCGTAGGCCGAGAGTACCTTCTGCTGCTGGTTCAGGTTCAGATCGAACAGACCCGCCTTGCCGTTGGTCAGAATATCACCCACCAACGCCATCATATCGGCATCCTCGCTCAACGCACCGCCCGTGCGCCAACCGATCGTCACATTCTCCGCCTCCAAGCCGAAGACCTCGCGCACGATGGGTGCGGTGATCGGCTGCTCGGGTTCAAACTGCAAGGCGGGAAGCGCGGGGTTGGGCTGCATCTGACCGAAGTATTTGTCGATTACGGCGATCATCTCCTCGGGGTCAAAGTCGCCCGAGAGGCAGATGGCCATATTATTCGGCACATAGTAGGTCTTGTGGTAGTTCTTCACATTCGTGATCGAGGGGTTTTTCAGATGCTCCTGCGAACCCAACACGGTCTGCTTGCCGTAGGGGTGGTTCGGGAAGAGCGCAGCATCCAAAGCCTCCCACACCTTGCGCGCATCGCGCGTAAGCGACATGTTCTTCTCCTCGTAGATCGTTTCGAGCTCAGTGTGGAAACCGCGAATCACGGGGTGCATAAAGCGATCGGCCTCGATCTTCGCCCAGTTCTCGATCTGATTCGAGGGGATGTTCTCCACATAGCAGGTCACATCCTGCGAGGTGTAGGCGTTCGTACCCGATGCACCGATCGCCGACATCAGCTTGTCGTACTCGTTCGGGATGGCAATCTTCGATGCCTCGTAGCTGATCGAGTCGATCACGCGGTAGATCGCCTTGCGCTCCGCCTCGTCGGTCGTCTTGCGGTACTGCTCGAAGAGACGCTCAATCTCATCCAACATCGGCTTCTCGGCATCGTAGTCCTGCGTACCGAACGAGGGGGTACCCTTGAACATCAGATGCTCGAAGTAGTGAGCCAAACCGGTCGTCTCGGCGGGGTCGTTCTTGCCACCCACGCGCACGGCGATATAGGTCTGGATGCGCGGCGTTTCGTCGTTGACGGCCATATAGACCTTCAGGCCGTTGTCGAGCGTATAGATGCGTGCCCCGATCGGGTCGCCCGCTACGGTCTCGTACTTGTACTTGCTACAAGCTGCGGTGAACATCGCTGCGACGAGCACCGCCAAGGTGAGAAATCGTTTCATACCTTATAAATTTAGATTAGAAAAATGAGAGAATCCACGCTTTGACGGGGGCGTAACAGGTCGAGATGATCACCCACATCATCCACATCCCGACGAAGAGCTTCAGCCCCGTGCCGACGATAAAGGCCAAGAACGACCCCACGCCGCTCTTTAGGGCGCGATCGACATCCTTCTTGTCGCGGCTCAATTCGCCCAGCACCGCCCCGAAGAAGGGTCCCAAAATCACGCCGTAAGGCGGGAAGAGGAACATACCGGCCAAGATGCCGACCGTCGCACCCACCTCGCCCGCACGCGAACCGCCAAATTTGCGGGTCATCCATACGGGTAGGTAGAGATCGGCCACCGTGACAACGATCGTCACAACGAACCATACGCCCAACGCTCCCACGCCGATTTCGGCGTAGTCGGTCACGGAGATCAACGCGAGGGCGATGAAGTTCATCACAATTCCCGGGATAATCGGGACGATGCATCCGATCAGCCCCACAATGGAGAGCACAAATGCCAAAATGGCAAGTAAAATATCCATTTTCGTCGGTTTTATCTTCCGCAAAGATACAAAAAAGCATTCAGCAAGCAACAGTTGTCGCCTGCTTTTTTGAATTGTTCTCTGACCTCCCTAATCTCTTCTCTGCTTTACGCGCATACGGTGCATTCGCTCTTTGAAGCCGCCATCGTCCAAAAAATGAGCGGAGAGCGACACCAAAAATCGGTGCAACAGATAGTCCTCCTGCTTAATTAAGATGATCGCCATATTGGCAACCGTTTCGAGCGAACGCGATGTGATAATCCCCATAATCTGCCGATTATCTCCCTCTTGGCCGAGCTTGCGCATTGCTGTAGCCTGTTCCGACTGCTCTGCCCACTGTTGGTGTTTATGAACGCGCAGGTAATCCTCGTAATCGCTTAACAACTCTTTGAGGCTCGCTTTTGCAACATTGATCAGTTTGATGGCCATCTCCATCGAGGTCTCCCTGTCGGCATTGCCCTCGACGATATTCTGCTTCCCCGAGCGAGCCGCTTGCACCATTTGATCGATGGTTCTGTCCCCTTTGCTATAGGCCGCGTGCGCAAAATGATAGGTGATGTCGTAGATGAGTTCAGCCTTGCGATAACAGATCAACCGACGATGATCACCCGACGGTTGGATTAAACGGCCTTCATTCATAGTTCTCTGTTTTTCACAAAAATAGTAATTGAGGCGTTTCTGTGCAAGATTTTTTCTGAAAAATTTTAGTGAATTTAGAGAATTTAGAGAATTTAGAGAATTTAGAGAGTTTAGTGAGTTTAGTGACCCTCCCTAACTTCCCTAATCTCTCTAAACTCCCAAAATTCACTCTCTTTCCTCAAAAAAAAACAGCACCCAATCTTTCGATTGCGTGCTGTTTTTTTGGGAAAACCTTGCGGCGGATTCGGGGGTTACGAATGCCCCAAACGATCAACCCCGAATCGCCACAAAGTCAGTTGGAAATTACTCCTGATAGATCAGTTCGTCCGATACATAGATCTGACCATTATCATCTACCTCAAATGCATAGCCATCAACTGCAACCTGCTTGTACTCCTTACCGTTTACGATTACGGGGTTGGGATCAACATAATTCTTGATACGCCACTCACCCGAGAAGAAGTAGCTATACTTGTTACCGCTGGCCGTCAGCTTATGAGCAAGGCTTGCACCCTCTGCACCCTTATTCGAGATTTCGATGGCACCGCAAGGCAGCGTCGAAAGCTGTGTGAGTGAGCAGGAATCTTTGGTGGTCGTAGCAGCTTTAGTTGCGTTGAACTTACAACCCGTCACCGAAACCTCCGTAGCGTTGGTGCCGGCCGAGTTCCCGATAATGATCGCCTTACCAACCGTGTTGAATTCACAATTCGTAAAATCAACTGCCTCTGCAGCCCATGTATAGATGTAGTCACCAGCACCACTCTTGCTGTTATTCAGTGTAAATGTACAACCATTAAACTCCGTATTGGTAAAGAGATACATCGGACTAACCGTAGCGCCATTAAAGGTTACCTTATCAGCCTCCGTGATCTTGTGACTTGTGGTAGTACCGCTGGCTGTGTACGCGCTACTAGCCTGCACGCTGAGGCCATTCAATGTCAGCGTACCGTAAACAGCGCGCTCATTTTTAACGGTGAGCACTGCTTGTGCGCTACCCGAGAGCGTAACATTACGCTTAGCATCTTGTTTACCGATAGCGGGCATCGTGTAAGCACCGTCAGCAAGAACGATCGTGTCGATACCAAAGTCAAGAGCACCATTCATACCGGCGTTATTCTCGGCATAAGCGGTAACAACATTACCGTTAGCATCGTTCTCGGCCGACCAGAGTGCATCCTCGATCTTCCACTTACCACCGTTTACCTGAATACCATCAGCAGCATGGAAATAGTCGTTATTCTCCAACGAGAGCTCTGCATCATTACCGTCAGCAACAGCCGGATCAATCACGCGGCGGTCGAGCCAAACATGCTCGGTAGCTGCCGGCGTGTTGAGAACAACGCCCTCACCGATCGTGATAGCGGCACCCTTCGCCGTATTCACCATGATAGCAGCCTTCTTCGGAGTGTTGAATGTGGTGTTCGATACCGTCAACTCAACAGGAACGATGTTCTCGATCGGGATACCGATACGATCGAGCTTATTACCGCCATCGATCTTGATTGCACGACCCACTGTACCAACGCCATTAAATGTACAGTTGTTGATCTTTACCTCCTGCTTCGTGGTGGTATCAACATCCTTGATCGGCATCAGGAACAGATCGAAGGTGTCCGCCACGCTGCTGTCGGTGAGGTCATAATAAACACCATTGAAGGTTACCTTCTCGAGCGTAGCATCCTGATGCAGCACCAGACCTGCATAAGTCTCCACATCGTTCAGCTCAACATCGCAGTGGAAATGAACGAGCTGCGTATCCCAATCGGCGGCTTGTGCAGGATTGTCCGAACGGATGATTGCATCGTTGATGATAACCTTCGTTTCGTGGTTACATACGGTGACAGCATTCCATGCATAATTGTCCTGCAAGTCAAATGTCAGCGTGTGCTTGCCGTTACCGTTGATCGTGATCGTTTTCGTCACAGTAGCCTCATAAGCATTACCCCAGATGAATGCATCCTTGGTAACTTGGCTATAAACCGGCAGCGTGATGTCGGCAGCCAGATCAAGCACGATGTGCTCCTTCGCCTGCTGGAGCAAGAACTTGGCAGCATCGCTGGTGCTAACCTCCGAGTGCAGGTTCTCAAGCGACATATCGAAAGTCAGCTGCTGGTTGGTGTTCTGCTTCAGCACCTTTGCAGCGTCAAAGCCCTTATCACCCACCTGCTTCGTAACCTTGTAGGAGAAACCATCGTCGGTACGAATGATCAGCTCAAGCTTGTCGTATGCAGCGATGGGGGCAACGGCAGCCGTGAACAGATGCTTCTCGCCGGCACCGAGTTTAAGCACACCGGCCTCAGCCTCAACCCCAGCCTCAGCCTCCTCCGTCTCGGCGGTGGGAACGATCGTTACGGAGGTCTTCTCCGTACCCCCTACGGGCACAACATCCGTAATACCGTCTTTTTCCGGATCCTCCAGCGAAACGGCGAACTGACCGGCCAATACAACGGGCTCGCCGCCGTTAAAGGCCTTAACCTCTACCTCCTTGATCGTCACATCCTTGCCGAGATTATTCTCAACATTCAACGAGAAGTACGAGAAAGCGTGGCGGAAGGCCATGTTTACCTTTACCTGATTACCCTTTCTCGTGATCGGCTTCTTGGTCGAGATCAGCTTGACATACTTGGCGAGGTTCGAGTAATCACCGGTAGCAGCCTGCTCCTGAACGGCGGGCAGGTCGAAATAGTGATAACCGTCCCAGCTGCCAAGACCGGCACGCGTCGTACCCTCGAAATTAGTCTCCGTAGCTGCGTAAGGATAGTAAGCATACACATCGTTGCCGGCACCCAACAGGATCATCGGCTCCTTCGTGGTGAAACGAACCGAAACGGTCTCGCCATTCTTCTCGTCCACCGTCTTCTCGGCAACCGTGAACTTCACGTTCTCGTGCGACAGACCAAGCTCCCAGTTGTTGAAGTAAACACCGATTTCGTCAAGTTCATCAAGAGTAAGATCAACCTGACTCGCATTTCCGGATTCATTGTAGACCACATCCGAGACTGCACGCGATGCAGGGGCTACAGTTGCCTCGATGACAACCTCGGTAGGCTCGCCTTTCGTCGCATTGATCAGCGACTCCTCCTCGATCTGATTGTCGTTACAACCTACAGCAACCAAACCCATTGCAAGCAAAAATAGTTTGTTGACTTTCATAAAATTGTTTTTTTTGGTTAATAATAATAAATGAATTAGTTTGTGTCAAATTCAAAACAGTGCTTTCGATTGGGTGGTGCCGACGGTTTCGATAGAGGCAGGGCCAACTCCTCCCCCGCAACCATCGCTCCGTCAACACCGTATGATTCACGATCGAATGTCACTTTTTAATTAGAATTCATCTTCCGAATCCGTCGTGCTACCATCCGAACGCGAAGCAGCAAAACCGGCCTCAACAGTGAGCTGGATCAGCTCCAACTCGGGTGTTTCATAAAATTTCTTTACCATACCTTTGATAATTTTAGTTTTTTGCCGCCGACTCCTTTAGCGGCTGTTATTACTAACCGAAAAGCGGAGTCTTATCGCCGCAACGCAACGCCCGAAAACGCACGCCGCAACTCTAATCTTTTCTCTTGTCTTTTTATCAACCCTTATAAATAAACCTCTGTTTGCCAATCACTTACTCGGCGCATAACCATATCACCAAAGAGAGTTCTGTCAAAGAACTCTCGCACAATCGTGATATGCTACAAATCAGCAGTTTGCAGCGAATGACGAAAGATGAAAAACTGCGAAAAACAGCGGGGAAAATCGAAGAAAATGGGCGTTATCGGAGGTGTGAGCGGTCTTTTTGGGAGCAGATTCACTAACTTCCCTAACCTCCCTAACCTCCCTGCTCGTTTTCCGCCGAAAAACCCGAATCGGTTGGCTTTTGCGGGTTTACGGGATCGCGGAAAGTAATTTTTGCAGAAAAAAATCCACAAAACATTTCCAACTTAAGAAATAATTTATTAGTTTTGCGGTTGAATTGTGAGGAGTTCTTTGACAGAACTCTCAAAATGATACAAAAAACGACCGAGAATATCGGTCGTTTTTTGTGCAGGATACCTTAATATTTATAAGAGAATTTAGAGAGATTAGGGAAGTTAGGGAAGTTAGAGAGGATCACTAAATTCCCTAAATTCCCTAAATTCCCTGTTTTATGTCGCGCCGGCCACCCAAGAGCCGCTTTTTAAGCGGCCGGCCGTCATCGCGAGAGCCTTTAGGCTCGTGGCGATCTACAAAAGCACCAAGACCGTTGCCGTGCTCGTTTAGATTGCCACGCGCCCCTGCGGGTCGCTCGCAATGACGCGGCGGGTGCTCCCCGTCGCGCCGACCAAAACTGAAAGCTGAAAGCTGATTGCTGACCGCTAATTTTGCACGCGAAATCTTGAATTTATCATTTATTGTTCCTACTTTTGCGACTGCAAAGCGTATAAACGAATCGTATGAAAGTAGTTACAACTGTTCAGGCACTCCGCGAGTCGTTGGCAGCGTGCGACCCCAAGGAGGTCGGGTTCGTGCCGACGATGGGGGCGTTGCACGCCGGTCACCGTTCGTTGGTCGAGCGTGCCCGCAGCGAGAATCAAACCGTCGTGGTGAGTGTCTTTGTCAATCCGACCCAGTTCAACGATAAGAATGATCTGACACGCTACCCCCGCACCCCCGAGGCCGATGCGGCGCTGTTGGAGGCGGCCGGTGCCGATCTCGTGCTGATGCCCTCGGTCGAGGAGATCTACCCCGAGCCCGATACGCGCCAATTCGACTTCGGCGCAGTCGATAAGGTGATGGAGGGTGCCACCCGCCCCGGGCACTTCAACGGCGTGGCGCAGGTCGTGAGCCGCCTCTTTGCGATGGTTGAGCCGGCGCGTGCCTACTTCGGAGAGAAGGATTTTCAGCAGATCGCCGTCATCAAGGCGATGGTCGAGCAGCTCGCGCTGACGGTTGAGATCGTCGAGTGCCCGATCATCCGCGATGCGGACGGTTTGGCCCTCTCGTCGCGTAATCAGCTCCTGACCCCCGCCCACCGTGCCGCAGCACCACATATCTACGCCACGCTGCAGCGTGCTGTCGAGGAGTCGAAGCGGATGACCCCTGCCGAGCTAACCGCGTGGGTCGAGGCCGAGATCAACCGCAACGAGCTGTTGCGCGTGATCTACTTCCAAGCTGTCGATGCCCGCTCGATGCAGCAGGTCGAGGCGTGGAGCGATGCCGAGCGCGTGCAGGGCTGCATCGCCGTCCAAGCGGGCGAGATTCGTTTGATTGATAACATTCGCATTCGATAAAGAGCTATGAAATTCCAAATTGAGGTGATCAAATCGAAGATTCACCGCGTGACGGTCACGCAGGCGAATCTGAACTATGTGGGCAGCATCACGATCGACGAGCGGTTGATGGAGGCGGCCAACATCATCGAGGGGGAGAAGGTGCAGATCTTGGACATCAACAACGGCGAGCGTTTTGAAACCTATGTGATCAAGGGGGCTGCCGGCAGCGGGTGCATCTGCCTGAACGGAGCCGCCGCTCGCAAGGTGCAGGTGGGCGACATCGTCATCATCGCCTCCTACGCGCTGATGGACTTCGAGGATGCCAAGGAGTTTAAGCCGTGGATCGTCTTTCCCGATACGGCCACGAACCAGCTGATATAGTGCGTGTCGAACGGCGTGATGTAGTCGAATGGGGGCAACTTTTGGTTTAGCCCCCTCTTTTTGTTATCTTTGTCCCAAAATTGTATATCAACCGATGAAAACATTGATTCGTATGGCATCCGTGCCCCTGATGGCTCTTGCAGCCACCGCTTGCACCTCGAACGAGTGCGAGCAACCGTGGATCGTCGATCGTTTCGACGACATCAAAGTAATCCGCTACGAGGTCCCGGGCTTCGAGCAGCTGACCCTCGCCGAGAAGGAGTTGGTCTATTACCTCGCCGAGGCGGCAAAGTGTGGTCGTGACATCCTCTTCGACCAGAACTGCGCCATCAACCTCCCCGTGCGCCGCACGCTCGAGGTGGTCTATACCAACTACGCAGGCGACCGTCAGACGGCGGAGTGGAAGGCGTTGGAGAAGTACCTGAAGAAGGTGTGGTTCGCCAACGGTATCCACCACCACTACTCGAACGATAAGTTCGTTCCCGAGTTCACGGAGGAGTACCTCCTCTCGGCGATCGAGACGATCGACGAGGCGAAGTTTGGTGAGCTGAACGCCCTGCGTGGCGAGGTGTGCCGTGCGATCTTCGATCCCGCGCTCTATCCGACGAAGTTGAACCAAAAGGCGGGCGAGGATCTGCTCCTCACCTCGTCGAGCAACTACTATAGCGGCGTCACGCAGGCCGAGGCCGAGCAGTTCTACGCCGCGATGGCTGCTGCCGACAAGGGGAACCCAACCCCCGTTTCGTATGGTCTGAACTCGCAGCTGACGAAGGATGCGAAGGGCAAGCTCGTCGAGCGCGTATGGCACCTCGACGGTATGTATGGCGCAGCGATCAAGCAGATCGTCTATTGGTTGGAGAAGGCCGAGGCTGTGGCTGCCGAGCCGCAGAAGACCTCGCTGAAGCACCTGATCGCCTACTACAAGACGGGCGATCTGAAGCTCTTCGATGCCTACAACATCTCGTGGGTGGCCGATACGGAGTCGAATGTCGATTTCGTGAACGGCTTTATCGAGGACTACGGCGATGCACTGGGTCGCAAGGCGTCGTGGGAGGCCAATGTGAACTTTAAGGATGTGGCCGCCTGCCACCGTACGGAGGTGATCTCCGCAAATGCGCAGTGGTTCGAGGATCACTCGCCGATCAACCCCGACTATCGCAAGCCCGAGGTGAAGGGCGTTTCGGCCAAGGTGATTACGGTGGCGATGTTGGGCGGTGACTGCTATCCCGCCACGCCGATCGGTATCAACCTCCCGAATGCCGACTGGATTCGCCGCGACTACGGCTCGAAGTCGGTGACGATCGACAACATCACCTACGCCTACGACAAGGCGGCGCAGGGCAACGGCTTTACAGAGGAGTTCGTCTTGCGTGCCGAGGATCGTGCGCTGATCAAGGAGTACGGCAAACTGGCCGACGATCTGCACACCGACCTGCACGAGTGCTTGGGTCACGGTTCGGGTCGTTTGGCCGCAGGTGTCAGCCCGACGGCACTCGGCAGCTACTCTTCGACCTTGGAGGAGACCCGCGCCGACCTCTTCGGCCTCTACTACATCGGCGATCCGAAGATGGTGGAGCTGGGGCTGGTGCCCTCGTTCGATGTGGCCAAGGCGGCCTATATCGACTATATGCTGAACGGTATGATGACGCAGTTCTCGCGCATCGAGCCGGGTAAGGATGTCGAGGAGTCGCACATGCGCAACCGCAAGCTGATCGCCGAGTGGTGCTACGAGCAGGGCAAGGCCGACAAGGTGGTTGAGTGGGTTGTCGAAGGGGGCAAACGCTACCTCGTCGTGAACGACTTTGAGCAGCTGCGTGCGCTCTTCGGTAAGATGCTCTACGAGATTCAGCGCATCAAATCGGAGGGTGACTTTGAGGCGGGCAAGGCGCTTGTCGAGCAGTACGCCGTGAAGATCGACCCCGCACTGCACAAGGAGGTACGCGACCGTTACTACGCCCTCGGCATCGAGCCCTACGGCGGCTTCGTGAACCCCGAATATGAGCTGGTGACCGAGAACGGCAAGGTGGTCGATGTGAAGATCTCGTATCCGGCCAACTATACGGAGCAGATGCTCAACTACGCCGAGAACTACTCGTTCCTGCCGAACCGGAATTAAAATTCAAAATTTAGAATTCAGAATTAACCTTTTAGAGATTGGGCTGATGCAGTTTGATGCTGCGTCAGCCCAATTTTGAATGTTGTGTTCTGCATTATTACAGGTGTAATGATTTTAGCAGGATAGTCTGGCATATAAATCAATTGCAAGAGTTTGCCGGTTTTATGATTTGAATCAGAAATGTCATCCCGACGGAGCCGAAGACGACGAGGGAGCATCCTTATTTAACAGTCAGCAGTCAGCGATCAGCTTTTAAGAAAAAAGAGGAAGATTCCTCCGCTAAAGCGTTCGGAATGACATGTTTCCGTTGCGCCACCCCAAAGCCGACCATTATATGTCATTCCGACGGAGCCGGAGGCGACGAGGAATCTACCTTATCGAATGTGGTAGATTCCTCACCTTGCGACGGATTGTCACTGTGCTACGCTACCCAATCGGTTCGCAAGGGTTCGGAATGACATTTTTAAGCCGCGCCGGCCCCAAGCTGACAGCAAAAAAATGCTAATTTTTCTTCAAAATCCCGCTTTATTATTTGCATTTTTGCTATTCAATCGCTAATTTTGCAAAAAGTGCAAAAATAATCAAGGAATCGACGCAGTATTTTCTGTTTTTCACCGTTTATAAGGGTGAAAAGCAAACAATAAATCTTTAGCCTTATGAAAAAACTTTTGATTTTATTCGCTGCGTTGATTGGTTTTGCGGCGTGCGAGAGCAGCGAAGAACATGCAACACTCGACCGCGATTTAGAGAGTTATACAACCGAGGAGTTGGCTGTTTTGAGTCAAGGTTTTGATGCAACAAAGATCAATCACGATCAATTTCTCACGGATTTGACAGAAGGGTCCATATCGTATGCTCGTTATTTGAGCACTTGGCGCAACGAGGAGGAGGGATGGCTCTACAATCCGGTGTACGGTGGGAACGGAGAGTCCTCTGCTTGGATTTTTGATGCGGACGGAGAGGCCGTTTTCTGTGGGTATTATGAATCTTATGAGGGGGATAGTGCACCTACAGGTCACTACATTTGCACAGAACGAACTTGGCGGTACGAATCCCAAACGGGTGAGATTGTGATCGCTCCGAAAGAGAACCTGTCGGAGGTTCGGTTGAAGGTGCTCTATTACAAAAGTCCGTTGCTCTACTACTCACAAACAGCCGTTAATCCGTATTTTAAGGGCGAGCTGACACGGTGGGTGGTCGATTTGCATACTGAATCGAATGCTCAAGCAAAAAAGAAGTGGGCGGCGTATATTAAACAGTAAACTTTAGCCTTATGAAAAACCTTTTGATTTTATTCGCCGCCGTGATCAGTTTTGCGGCGTGTGAAGATGCGACAGAGAACAGCGTGCCATCCATCGAACAGTTGTTGATGGATGGGGATTACGATGCTGTTAATCAGTTGATCAATGAGCTTGGTTCGCAAAGCATTGATCAGGAACAGTTCATCAACGACTTGGTTACCGGAGGCATACAGACGGAGATGGAGCATCTTGCCGAGTATCGGGATGGCCAATGGCAGTCCCCAAGACCGATGGATGGATGTCTCCCGATACTTACTTTTCTCGTATTTAATGCCGACCAAACAGGATGGATGTACCACGACCGTCAAGATGATTGGACGCAAGGTGATTTACCGTGGTTTCGTTCCTCGTCCACTTGGAGCTATAATCCTCAAAACAGTACCCTTACGATTCAAGCGTCCTACCAATATCGTTATGACCTGATTGATCGCACGAATTGGGAGATCATTGAAGGCGAAGTTCAGATCAGAGAGTTGAATATTGACTACAAAGTGCTCTATCACCAATCACCTATGGCGATTCTTCAAGGCGACAGATGGCGTTATTTGGTCAATCTGCAAGAGAAAAGTCATAATGAGTGGATTGAATCAGTCTCAAATTACGGGGAGGACATTTGGGTAACAAAGATCGATAAGAAATAGTCCTTCGATTGGCGGCGGCTGATTGAAAGAATGACATTGCTAAAGAGCAGGATGGCAAATCGGTGCCATCCTGCTCTTCTTATCGCGTTAGCTTAAATAATTCTCAATTAGAAAATCAACCGTGCCTGCTCAATCTCGACCCCCTTCGGTGTGGTGCCTTTGTCCTCGAAGTCAGTGCCGCGCAGCGAGAAGTAGAGGTTCTCGAGGCACTCGACGGCAACCTCCGAACCCTCATTGGTTGCAGCCTTGCGGTAGTAGGGGCTGATGCCCGGCCAATCCTGCGGCAGCTGCGGTACGCGGTCGGGGGTAAAGGCCGTGAAGGGGACGGTGATCGTCTGCCACTCCTCGCCGATTGTGAGTTCTGCACCCCAGCACGCACCGTTGTAGTCGTTGAGCTGCAGGCGCATCCGATCGGTCGAAGGGGTGAGCGCACGCACGCGCACCTCGATCGCCGTGGGACGGGTGGCGTTGCCGATCACGCGGTCGCCGATGTAGTGCTGTGCGGCGATGTCGGCAGGGAACCAGTACGCCTCCTTGTCGCTCAAATCGCGGGCGTAGAGGCGCAGATTGCCATCCTCGGAGGGGCGGCCGTCGTAGTTGGGGCTGAAGAAGCCGCCGCGCGTGAAGAGCAGCGTGGCGTAATCCTCCTTCGGATCGAAGAGCGGAATCGACTTCGCGGCGGGGCGCACGGGCAGCGTAGCAACGCACTGCGGCTCCTCACCCGTTGTGAGGCGATAGCGCATCGCCGGTTGCAGCGTGAAGCTCCCCTTCAGATCGGGCAGCGAGAGGGTGATCGTATGGGGGCGCGGGTCGAGTGCAAAGACGCGCCGATTGCGGTCGGGCTGCTTGAAGGGGTCGTCCAGCTGTATGATGTCGGGGTAGAGCTCGAGTTGCCAAACCCCCTCCTCGATTCTGTCCAAGAAGTAGATGCCCGTGCCGTCGTACTGCACCACGGACGACGAACCCACGCCGGCGATGTGGCGCAGCTGCTTCGGTCGGATCGTGAGCGTAGCGGGTGCGGAGTTGGAGTAGAGGAGCGTTTGACCGTCGTAGTAGGTGCTGCGATCGGCTCGCCAATCGACCGTAATGTCGCCAAAAGTGGAGTTGGCAGGGTAGTCGCCCCAATTTTTCCCGCGCGGGAGGGTTGCCATCGCCTTCACGGCAATCATCGCCGAGACGGCCTTGCGCGGCGTATAGACCATATTGAGTAGGTGGGTCTGCCAGCCGAGATTCCACGGTGCCGTGCCGATCATATCGTAGGAGAACATCGCCGCCCACTGCACGCCGCCCTCGCGGAACTCACGCACCTGCGCGGGGTACATATAGGAGCAGACCAGATCGGGGGCATCGAACTCATAGACCATCTTCGAGCGCGGCCCGACATCGACCGTTTTCATCGGTGTATAGTCATCGACATAGGGGAGGTAGTTGCCGCGCAGCGTCTCGCCGTGGTTGAGCTGCGTGGGGTACCACCCGTAGGTGGCGCACTCGGCCTTCGATTCGCGGAGAGCGGGGGCGATAAAGAAGTTCTCCGAGAGGTTGTAGGCGACGATCTTTTGGCAACCCGTTGCACGGATCGCATCGGTCATCGTGTCGATGTAGCGGCGAATCTCGTCGTTGCGACCCATGATGCGCGACGGCTCGTTCAGAATCTCGATGGCGATCAGGTGCGGCTCCTCCTTATAGTATCGTCCCGTGTAGCGATTGCGGTAGTTGAGGAACTGCGTCATATAGTTCTGCTGGGCACGGATCGCCGCCGGATCGAAGGTCAGCTCGTGCTTGGGGTAGTGCGCCGAGAAGCCCGGGAGGTCCTTGTCGCCGTCGGGCCACCACGCGGCGTGTCCCACCGTCGGCGAGAAGAGCATCAGAATACCCCGCTCCGAGGCACGCCAAACAAGGTAGTCGAGCAGATCGAGGTGGTCGTTGTCGAGGAGGTTGCCCTCCTTGTCCGCATTCTCCCAATCGCCCCAGAACGAGAGGCGCAGGGCGCGGAAACCCATCCGCTCGAAGTGGGCCATATCGAGGTCGATCATCCGCTTCTTCTCCTCGGTCGTGGGGGCTACTTTATGCGCGGCACGGTAGTCCGAGGCCGACGGCAGGCAGTAGTTGGCGCCAAAAACGGCCACTTCGCTCCGATCGGCCGTGTAGCGGATCACCCCTTCGCGGTCCTGATAGACCAGCTCTTGGGCCGTAACAAACGAGGCTGATGCCACAAGGCACAGTGTCGAGATAAGGTGTTTGAAACTCATAATAGGTGTTGTTTTAGGCGTTTTCAGCTTGATTATCGGTCGTTGTCGTCGGCGGCGCAAGCAGCGTGACGAGCCGGTCGGGATCGCTGCACGAGACCCACAGACGATCCTCGTAGATCGTGTCGATCTCGACCAGATTGCGCCATTCGGAGGCGTAGATGCGGATGCGATCCCAGTGGCGCAGGTCGATGAAGTGGCCGTAGTAGCCGAAGAAGCCGCAACCGCCAAAGATCGGGAACAACCAGCGCATCTCGCTCGGTTCGATGCGGCGCACCGAGGCGATCTCCTCGCGCGGGATCTCCGTAATATCGAGCAGGCAGCGCACCTCGACCTTCTCGTCCGTGACGACCAGCTTGCGCGGGATCGAGAGGGCCATCAGCACCAGCAACGCCCCGACACAGGTCGAGAACCACGCCGAGAGGTAGTCCCCCTCGTAGAGAAAGTAGAGCCCGATCCCCAAGCCGATATAGACCACCACATAGAGCAGGGTCCAGTAGAGCGTGCGGCGGTCGCAACGGTATTTGAAAAGGTGCTGTTCCATAGCGTTTGTGGGGTGTTTGCTCCTTCGTTTGCTCCTTGGTTTACGCCTCGTTTTCGGCCGTTTCGCGCTCCTGCCGGTCGGATAGCAACGCGCGGGCGATCACCAGATCCTCGGGGGTGGTGATCTTCAGGTTGCTCCGTTCGCCCGCCGTGAGGTGGATTCGCTCACCCGCCGCCTCGACCACCGAGGCGTCGTCTGTAAAGGCGGTCGTGAAATCGACGGCGTAGGCCTCGTCGAGCAGTGCACGCGAGAAGAATTGCGGGGTCTGCACGATGCGCAACGGTCGTCGGTCGATGATCTTCGACCCCTCGTCGCTCACCTCGCGGTAGGAATCGACCGCCTCGATGACCGGTACGGCCGACCCGTAGGTGGCGGCCTCCTCGGCCGTGCGGCAGATCAACTCCTCGCTTACGAGCGGGCGCACGGCATCCTGTACGCCCACCACCTCGACATCAAAGCCGACGGCAGCCAACCCCTGCTTGACCGAGTGGAAACGCTCCGCGCCCCCCTTGACAACCGTGTGGCGTGCCACCTCGAAGCGGGCGCGCAGATTCTCCCAAAAGGCGATGTGCTGCTCGGGCAGAACGACAATGAGCTGCGCCGAGGGGAGTGCCCGATGGAAACGGTTGATCGTGTGCGCCAAGATCGGGAGCGTGTCGAGCAACAGGAACTGCTTCGGAAGCTCGCTCCCCATCCGTTTGCCGCCACCTCCGGCGACGATGATTACGGCCGTGCGATTCATCCTCTCTGCTATTTTTTCGATCGTTTCTCTCTCTTCGACTCCGCTGCGGGCTCCTCGATGGGGGCAGGGGCGGGAATCGTGACCGAGTCGAGCTGCGTGATCACCTCGTCGGGGGCAATCGTCCCCTCCAGCTCGGCGATGATGCGGTCGCGGACAAACTCGAATCGCTCCTTGTGTGCCGCCGAGATCGGTTCGGTCGGCTCTTGCGGCACGGTGAGCGGGTTGATGGGCGTGCCGTTCTTCCAGATGCGGTAGTCCAGATGCGGGCCGGTTGAGGTGCCCGTCGAACCGACATAGCCGATCAGATCGCCCTGCGCGACACGCTTGCCGACGGCGATCCCCTTGGCAAAACGGCTCAAGTGGAGATAGCCCGTCACGAGGTTGCCCGGGTGTTTGATCTTGATCGTGTTACCGCCACCGCCTCCCCAGCCTCGGAAGGTCACCACGCCGTCCGCTACGGCACGTACGGGCGTTCCGCTCGGTGCGGCGTAATCGACTCCCGTATGCGGGCGGCGCATCTTGTGGACGGGGTGCAGGCGCGAATAGGAGAACTTCGAGCTGATGCGCGAGAACTTCAACGGTGCCTTCAACAACCGCTTGCGCAGCGAGGCACCGTCGGCCTCCCAATACTGCACCTTCTCGCCCTGCTTGTAGGGGATGGCGTAGATATCTTTGCCCATGTGGGTAAATTTGGCACCCCAAATGCGGCCGATCCCGACCGAGATCGTGTCGTCGATGAACCGCTCGTCGTAGATCACCGTGAAGCTGTCCCCCTCGCGGATCGAGAAGAAATCGATCGTCCACTGGTAGATATCCTCCAGATCGGCAGCCAAGGCGTAGGGGAGGTCGGCCTCCTGAATTGCACCCCACAGTGACGAGGTGATCGTGGCCGTCTGCTTCGAGCGGCGCGTGGTGGTCGGCTTCTCGCCCTTGGTGATCGTGATCGAGTCGCCTATAAAACCGAAGACGACATACTCGGAGATGTTCTGCTCATAGACAAAGTAGTCGAGGTGCTCCTCGGCGAGCGAGTCGGCACGCAGAAAGAGCGTGTATTTGCGACCCGGGCGGATGTTGCGCAGCGGGAACTCCTTTTTGGCGGCGCGGTCGAGCCGGTCGATCGTGCGTGCCGTCACGCCGTAGTTACCCAAGATGCCTCCGACGGTCTGGCCCGAGAGCACCTCGCCGATCTCTAACCGATAGTCGTCGGCCGGTATGCCATAGACGAGGCGGACGGGCTTCTCGACCTCGGCCTCGCGCTGCTCGTCCGACGATGAGCACCCTGCGGGCAGCATCGTCAGCGCGAGGAGCATCAGAGGGAGTAGCAGTGTATAGATTGTTTTCATACGGCAAATCGTTAGCTTTGTGCAAATATATGAAAAAAGAACGAAAAGCCTCTCTTTTTGGTACAAGAATCGTAATAAAACACGAAAATCGTTTGTCGGATCGAAAAAAAACACTACCTTTGAAGGAATTGTATGATTTGAGAACCGACTGAACCGATATGCGTGAAATCTTCTTGGCCCCTTTGGCCCTTCTCTACCGAATGGCGGTGGCGTTTCGTCACCACCTCTTCGATTGGGGCTTTTTGAAGAGCGAACGGTTCGATATTCCGATCATCTGCATCGGCAACATCACGGTCGGCGGAACGGGTAAGACCCCGATGGCCGAGCTGCTCATCACCTACTTCTCGCGTTCGCGTCGCATCGCCCTCCTCTCGCGCGGCTACGGTCGTCGCACGAAGGGCTACCTCGAAGTGACGGCCGATGCCCACTACCGCGATGTGGGCGACGAACCGTTGCAGATCAAACGCAAATTCCCCGATACGGTCGTAGTCGTCTGCGAAAAGCGCACCGAGGGTATCCGCCGCATCCGCGAGGAGCACCCCGAGGTCGATCTGATCCTGATGGATGACGGTTTCCAGCACCGCTATGTCGATCCGAAGATCAATATCCTGATGATTGACTCGACCCGCCCGATCCAGTCGGATCGGATGCTGCCGGTCGGCACGCTGCGCGACCTGCCGGATCAGCTCTATCGCGCCCACTACTTCATCGTGACGAAGTGCCCAGACAAGATGGCGCCGATCGACCGCCGCATCCTGCGCAAGGTGCTCATCAAGTACGCCTACCAGCAGATCTACTTCACGCGCTTCGAGAATTTTGCGCCGCAACCGATCTACCCCGAGGAGGCGCCGATGGTGCCCGTTGCCTCGCGCAGCAAGGTGATCGCCCTGTCGGGAGTCGGGAATCCCAAACCCTTCCTTGCGACCCTCGCCGAACGCTACGAGGTGGTCGAGGAGGTGACCTTGAAGGATCACCACATCTACCGCGTGAGCGACATCACACGCCTCGCCTCGCTGCTCGAGCAGCACCCCGACGCGGTGATCATCACGACCGAGAAGGATGCCGTCAAACTCTGCCGCCCGAAGCGAATCCCCGCCTCGGTGCGCAGCCGGCTCTACTATATGCCTATTACGATTACATTCATCGAGGATTCGGCAACGGATCTGCTGAAAAGATTAGAAGAAGATGTTACAAGAGATTAAACACGCTGCCGCGTGGATCAAGGAGCAGACCGGCGGCTTTACGCCCGAGGTGGGTATCATCCTCGGCACGGGCTTGGGCGACTTCGGCGACAAGATCGAGGCTGCACACATTTTGGAGTATAGCGCGATCCCGGGTTTCCCCCTCTCGACGGTCGAGGGGCACAAGGGACGGATGATCTTCGGCACGGTCGAGGGTCGCAAGGTGGTGGCGATGCAGGGGCGTTTCCACTACTACGAGGGGTACAAGATGACGCAGGTTACCTTCCCCGTCCGCGTGATGAAGCTGCTCGGTATCGAATATCTCTTCGTATCGAACGCCTCGGGCGGTATCAACACCTCGTTCCGCACGGGCGATCTGATGATCATCACCGACCACATCAACCTGATGCCCAATCCGCTCATCGGCCCCAATTTGGCCGAGTTGGGCCCCCGTTTCCCCGATATGCACAACTGCTACGACAAGGAGCTGATCGCCAAGGCAACGGCCATCGCCGAGCGCGAGGGAATCAAGCTGCAGTACGGTGTCTATGTGGGTGGTACGGGCCCGACCTTCGAGACGCAGGCCGAGTACCGCTACTTCAAGGCGATCGGCGGCGATACGGCGGGTATGTCCACCGTTCCCGAGGTGATCGTGGCACGCCATATGGGGATCCCCTGCTTCGGCGTGTCGGTGATCACGAACTGCGGTCTGTCGGACGAGTTGGGCGACCACGAGGATGTACAACGCCAAGGTAAGCGGGCTGCCGTAAGGATGGAGACCCTCTTCAAGGCGATGATCAAGGAGTTGTAAAACAGATTAGAAGAGCGAAAGATATGGTAAATAAAGTGATTTTGATCGGCAATGTCGGCACCGACCCCGAGATGCGCGCGATGGAGGGGGGCACGAAGGTAGCCCGCCTGCGCCTTGCCACGACGGAGCGTTTCCGCGACCGTCAAACCAACGAGAATAAGGAGCACACCGAGTGGCACACCGTCACGCTGTGGCGCGGTTTGGCCGATGTGGTCGATCGCTTCGTCCACAAGGGCTCGCAGATCTATGTGGAGGGTCGCCTCCGTACGCGCGAGTGGACCGATCAGCAGGGCAACAAACGCTACTCGACCGAGATCTTGGCCGATACGATGAACCTCTTGGGGCGTCGTGCAGAGGGTGGTCAGGTGGCCGACAATGCAGGTACCTACACCGCTACGCCGCGTCCCGCTGCGCAACCGACCTACCAGCAGCCCGCCTACCAACAGCAGGCTGCCCAACCGCAGTATCAGGCACCGCAACCGGCGGCCGTTCAGCCGCAGGAGGATGCGGATGATCTGCCGTTCTAAATGAATTTCAAATTCAAAATTAGGCTAACGCGATTGAATTATTCACAACACAAAAGAGCAGGATGATGTTGGTTTATCATCCTGCTCTTTTGTTATCGCGTGAGTCGAGCATAACGCTCAACTCTCCTCGTATTGTACGCACTCGATGCCGACCCGTTTCAGCAGGTTGATGCCCTCCTCGGAGCGGTACTCCTCGGCATAGACCACGCGCTTGATACCCGCCTGAATGATCAGTTTCGAGCACTCGATGCAGGGGGCGGCGGTGATGTAGAGGGTCGAGCCGTCGCAGTTGT
>CAZVNR010000026.1:0-21745 GCA_964628945.1 uncultured Alistipes sp.
GCTGCAGGTAGTCGATGATGATGATCTTGATGTCGTTGTGAATCTTCAGACGGCGTGCCTTCGAGCGGAACTCGAAGACCGAGAGGGCGGGCGTGTCATCGACAAAGAGCGGCGCCGAAGAGAGGGGCTTGGTGGCCGACTCGAGGTGTCGCCACTGCTCGGGGGTCAGGCGACCCGACTTCACATCGTTGCCCGAAAGACCCGTCTCGGCGATGATCAGACGCATCATCAGCTGCACGGCCGACATCTCGAGCGAGAAGAAGGCGACGCCCTGATCGTAGTTGACGGCCATATTACGCGCCATCGAGAGCACGAAGGCGGTCTTACCCATCGAGGGGCGTGCCGCGACGATGATCAGGTCCGAGAGCTGCCAACCGAGCGTCACGCGGTCGATCGCCATAAAGCCCGACGGCACGCCGTTGAGCGACGAGGAGTTCTTCGAGGCCTCCTCGATCTGCGCCAAAGCACGCGCCAAGATATCCTTCGACGACTGCACGGAGCGTTTCACATGCCCCTCGGCCACCTTGAAGATCTCGCCCTCGGCAAAGCCGATCAGATCCGTTACATCGGTCGATTCGTCGTAGGAGCGGCGCTGGATCTCGGTTGCCGAACGGATCAGCTCGCGCTGCACATACTTCTGCGCGATGATCTTGGCGTGAAACTCGACATTGGCCGCCGAACCAACCTTCTGCGTGAGCTGTGCGAGGTAGGCGGCACCACCCACCTTCTTCAGCTCCTTCTTCACCTTCAACCGCTCGGTCACGGTGTAGAGGTCGATCGGCTTCAGCTCGGTCGAGAGCTCGTTGATGGCACGGAAGATCAGCCGGTGCTCCTCGGTGTAGAAGGCATCGGGGGTGATATACTCCTGTACGGCGATGATGCTGTCCTTCTCGAGCATCAGGGCACCGAGCACTGCCTCCTCCAGTTCGACGGCTTGGGGCGGGACATTGCCGACCACATCGGTCAGCTGCTCAAAAGCCTCCCGATTGCGGGCGGCGGGGGTGTAGTTATTGGCCATAATGGGATTCACTTCACATTTTGGTTCAAAATTAGCAATTTGGCACGACATATCAAAACCGAACCTAAAGGTTCGATGTCGAAAAGTGTGTTCACAACCTCAAAAAGCGGGCTGCTGCCCCCAAAGAGGGGGTTTTCGGGTGTCGAAAAGTTGTGGAAAAATTGGCGACGGCGCGTAAGGGGCGGCTATCCGTCCACCCCCAGCTCCTTGCGCGAAGCGGCCAACACGGCAACGCTGATCCGCGCCTCGGGCCGAACGGCGAGGATCGCCTCGATGGCGGCCGTCAGCGTGCTCCCCGTCGTCACGACATCATCGACCAAGAGCAGATGCCGATCGGCAAACGGACGGCTGTCGCGCACCTTGAAAGCCCCCTCGACATTGGCGGCACGCTCACGACGCGGGGTGCGGGCTTGCGAGAGGGTGTTGCGGCGGCGCACCAACACACCGCGCAGGATCGGGCGATCGAGCTCCTCGGCAATCCCCTCAGCGATGTAGTCGGCTTGGTTGTAGCCGCGCCGGATGCGCTTCAGTGGGTGGAGCGGCAGGGGAACGATCGCATCGACCTCGTCGTAGAGGCCGCTCTCGCGGAGCAGGCGAC
Organism: uncultured Alistipes sp.; assembly: GCA_964628945.1. GTDB lineage: Bacteria > Bacteroidota > Bacteroidia > Bacteroidales > Rikenellaceae > Alistipes. The sequence continues at coordinate 1,617 of CAZVNR010000026.1, forward strand.
CATACCACCGCCCCAGATCGCGTGCCAACGCGTAGCGGTGGTGGTACTTGAAGGCGTGGATCAACCGCTGCCAACCGCTCCCGCGCACAAAGAAGAGCATCGCCGAGGCCTGCTCGACGGGTACCAAACTGCAGAGCTTCTCCTTGACGGGGTTTTCGTACGCACGCCAGTAATAGGTCAGGGGTGCAGCGATGCGACAAAGGGTGCAGATCGACCCCTCGTACGACTCCAACCGTGCGCCACAGACGGGGCATACGGGTGGGAAAAGAAGCGCAACAAGATCGCGCCACCAGCTATTGAGGATCGACATTGACTGTAACGGTAACCGATTTATACGCTGCGTGTTGTGCCAATCGTTGCAGCTCCTCGGCCACGAGGTCGTTGGCACGGCGGCGCGAGGCGCGCTGCTCGATCTTAAGGAGCAGTTGCACGAGGTATTCGCCCCGAATGCGATCGACGGGCGGCGTGATCGGCCCCAAGAGCCGACGACCGAAACGGCGGCGCAAGGCGTTGGCCAGCTCGACCGCGGCGCGGCGCACCAGTTGCGGATCGCGGTGGCGCAGGGTCAGCGCCGTGAGGCGGGCAAAGGGCGGGTAGAAGAACTCTTCTCGTTCGGCGAGCTGCACGGCGGCCATCTGCTCGAAATCGGCATGGAGCACCTGTTGCAGCGTGGGGTTCATCGGGTCGGCGGTCTGGATCACCACCTCGCCCTCCGCCGAGCGGCGGCCGGCACGACCGGCAACCTGCGTAAGGAGCTGAAAAGCACGCTCCGAGGCGCGGAAGTCGGGGTTGTTCAAGAGGTTGTCGGCATTCAGCACGCCGACCAGCGAAACGCCCTCGAAGTCAAACCCTTTCGTAATCATCTGCGTACCAACCAAGATATCGGTTCGATGCTCGGCGAAGTCGCCGATGATGCGGTTGAAGGCCTGCTCCGAGGTGACCTGATCACGATCCAGTCGCGCCACGCGCGCCTCGGGGAAGAGCGCGGCAATCTGCTCCTCGATCTTCTCCGTGCCGAAGCCCATCGGTTGCAGCTCGACCACCCGACACGAGGGGCACATCGTCAGCGCATCGCTCTGATGACCGCAGTAGTGGCAGACGAAACGACCGAACTGTTTGTGGTAGGCAAGGGTCACATTGCAGTTGGGACAGCGCGGCGTCCAACCGCACTCGGGGCACTCCAGATAGGGTGCAAAGCCGCGCCGATTCTGAAACAGCATCACCTGCTCGCCCCGCGCGAGGGTCGCCTCGATCTTGTCGATAAGCAGCTTGTTGAAGTGCCCCTGCCGTTCGTTGCGGCGGGCGGCACGGCGCGTATCCGAGAGGTAGAGCGTCGGCGGACGGGCATCGCCGTAACGCTCGCGGAGGGTGGCCAAGCCGTACTTCCCGTGCGTGGCGTTGTACCACGATTCGAGCGAAGGCGTAGCACTCCCCAAGAGGGCGTGAATACCGCGTGCGTGGGCCATATAGACCGCCACATCACGCGCAGCGTAGCGCGGTGCCGGCTCGGCCTGTTTGTAGCTTGCATCGTGCTCCTCATCGACGATGACGAGTTGTAACTTTTTGAGCGGCAGAAAGATCGACGAGCGCACCCCCACCACAAACTCACCCCCTTCGGAGCGGTTCAGTCGCAGGAACAGCTCCGAGCGGCGACGATCCGTCAGGCGCGAGTGGTAGGCCGTCACGCGGCTCCCGAAGATGCGTTCCATCCGCTCGATAAGTTGCGCCGTGAGGGCGATCTCGGGAACCAAGAGCAGCACATCGCCCCCGCGTGCCAACACCTCGGCGATCAGATGGATATAGATTTCGGTCTTGCCCGACCCCGTGATGCCGTGGAGCAGGGAGGCCGTTCGCCCCCCGTCGAAGGCGGCTTTGAGCTGCTTTAAGGCGCACTGCTGCGCCTCGCTCAACTGCGGCAGGCGGAATTGGGGCGTACCGTATTCGATGGTCGGCGTGTGCTCCTCAAGGGTCAGGATCCCCTTCTTGCAGAGTGCCGCGAGCACCGCCGCATCGGCATCGAGCAGGCGGCGTGCCACCTCCGCACCCTCGGCGGCCGAGGGGCGGTCGAGCAGCTCCACAAGGGCGGCATACTGCTTCGGGGCGCGGCGTTCGAGGCGGTCGAAGGCCTCGCGTTGCGCCTCGCCCTCCGCGCGATACGGCGCGGCCAAGCGGTAGTAGCGTTCGGTGCGGGGGTGAAACTCCTCGTCGAGGAGCTGGGTGGCCGAGTCGGCCGAGGGTTTAATGAGCGACGGCAGCGCGCAGCGCATCACCTCGCCCAGCGTACAGAGGTAGTAGTCGGCCATCCACTCCCACAACTGCCGCTCCGCATCGGAGAGCAGTGGTCGGTCGTAGAGTTTGTGTTCGATCGGTTTGATGCGCCCCACCGCAGGCCGCTTGTCGTGCAGTCGCCACACGATCCCCGTATAGTAGCGGCGCGGCCCAAACTGTACCGACACAGCCTCCCCGACAGCGACCTCCATCCCCACGGGAACGGCAAAGGTATAGGTCGGCTGTGCCAACGGAAGGACGATATCGGCAAATTGGTACAAAAAATGCGAAATTTAGAATGTAGAATTTAAAATTGGGGCTGCGCGGTATAGCACGCCGGTCTTCGCTCTAAATCTTATTCAGCGTCTCGAAACCCTGCCCATAGACACCCATCACCGAGCCGACGGTCATAAAGGCTCCCGGATCGACCGACTTGACATACTTGAGCAGCATCGGCGTTTCGCGCTTGCGGCAGACCACCATCACCACCTTCGTTTCGCGCTTCGAGTACCACCCCTGCGCATCGAGGAGTGTCACGCCGCGATGGATGTTGTTGGCGATCGCATCGGCCATCCGCTCCGGATCGCTCGATACGATCATCACCTGATTCGACTGCTGGCTGCCCTGCTGGATGGCATCGACCGTGTAGCCAACGACGGCCGTCATAATGTAACCGTAGATCACCGTTGCGATGTCGTAGCCCACGAAGAGCGCCGAACCTATAATGAAGAAATCGCTATAAATCAAGATTTTACCGTAGCTCACCGTGCGGTAGTGGTTGATGATCACCGCCGCGATATCCGTACCGCCCGTCGAGCCGCCCTGCGAGAAGCAGATCACGATACCCAAACCGGCGCAGACACCGCCCAAGACGATCGCAACAATGGCATCCTGCAGACCGAGGAAGTTCCCCTCGGGCAGCACCTCGAGCCACATATTCATACTGAGCGAGAGCACCACCACGCAGTAGATGGTCTTAAAACCGAAGTTCCACCCGACGATAAAGCCCGATACAAGGAGCAGGATCGCATTGATGATCAGCACCATCGTACCGATCTGCATATCGGCAATACCCGCTTGTGCGAGGGCCTTCGTAAGCACCAGCGCCAAACCCGATGCACCACCGCCCGTACCGTCGTTCGGGAGGATGCAGGCCACCCAGCCAAACGAGTAGAACATCATACCGCACGCCATAACGATATACTCTTTGGCGATCTTCAAGATTTTCTCCAACGCAACCATTGTTGTCTAATTTTGGTTATGGTTTATGTTTCGTTTCTTGGGGCAAATGTATAAAAAATTCTCCTTGGTAGGTATCGCGCTCGGTCAATCTTTTTTCGAGCATCGCCCACAACTGTTCGTTGCGCACCAACCCCCAGTTCGGGCCGTGGTGGAAACGCGGCGGAGCCTCGGAGGCAAACCGCTCGACGATCAGGTCGGGTCGCAGCCGCTGCAGAAGATCAACCACGAGGTCGATGTACTGCTCCACCGTCCAAAAGCGGAAACGCTCGGGGTGTGCATCGTACTCGGCGGCCATCGCCGTTCCGCGAAAGAGCTGCAGCTGGTGAAATTTCACCGTCGTCAGGGGCAGTGCATTGATCCGCTCAACCCCCTCCAACAACCGCGCCTTCGGTTCGTCGGGCAGCCCCAAGATGAAGTGACCACCCACCGGCAGGCTTCGTTCGGCGGTCATCCGCACCGCCCGCTCGGCCATGGCGAAGTCGTGACCGCGTCCGATCCGTTGCAGGCTCTCGTCCCACACCGACTCGATGCCGTACTCGACGGCGATGTAGCGGCCGGCAGCCTGCAGCGAGGCCAAATAGTCGAGTTTCTCTGCGTCCACGCAATCGGGGCGCGTGCCGATCACCAACCCATCGACCAGCGGGTGCGCCAACGCCTCCTCGTAGCGTTCGCGCAGCACCTCGAGCGGTGCGTAGGTGTTCGAGAAGGATTGGAAATAGACCAAATAGCGTTGCGCCTCGCGGTAGCGGCGGGTGTGAAATTCGATCCCCTCTTCGATCTGTTGCGTGATCGACTTTGTCGGCGAGCAGTAGGAAGGGGTGAAGGCGGCGTTGCAGCAGAAGGTGCAACCACCCGTTCCCACCCTTCCGTCGCGGTTCGGGCAGCTGAAGCCCGCATCGACCGAGAGCTTCTGCATCCGTCGGCCGAAGTGGCGGCGAAAATACCCCGCGTAGGAGTTCCACCGTCGCTCGTCACCCCACGGATAGCTCATCGCTCCATCGCATTAAAGCCCCCAATCCGAGGCCGAGAAGCTCTCCTTCGGGGCGTTGGGTACATTTGTGAAGTAGCTCACGCCGGTCAGTTTCTCAAGATCGGCCACCGACATCGCCAACCCCTTCGAGATGTACTCCGAGGTGGGGATTGCCGAGCTGTACTCCTTGTGCTCGATCATCACCGCCACGCACTGCAACTCCTCCTTCGAGCAGGCCGCAACGGCCTTGTTCTGGTGGTTCTTCGTACGCAGCAGCACCTTATAGTAGTGGGTCGGGATCTCGACCCCCTCCTTCACGGTCTTCGTCTTGGCGGGGTCCCAATAGGCACCGATCACTTGATAGGTCGTATCGGCCTGATGCTCCCACTGCGCCTGCTCCCACGACTCGCACTTGCCCCATGTGCCGCTGTTGAACTGCGAGAGCTGCGGGGCGATGTTCGAGTAGTAGCAGGTCTGCTCATTAGCCAGACGGCTCACATAACGCTCGGCCGAGCCCAACATGTGGCCGCGCGTGTAGCCAATCTTCGAGTAGGTCCAGAGGAACTGCTCGAAATCGAAGTTCGGGTCCGAAGCGTAGGCATCCGTGCGCGAGGTGTTCTTCTGCGTATAGAAGTCGTGCATCGGAGCGGCCACCCACACCACGCACTGCTTCGAGCGGCTGAAGCAGGCGGCATAGTTGCGGGCGTAGTTACCCTCTCCGTTCTTCACATCCGTCAGGTGGCGCGTGTAGTACCAGTCGCCCGTCTTCTCGACCACCTTCGGTAGCTCGGCCCAACCCGTATATTGCGTAAGGTCGATCTTCTGCGGCGTTACGGGGGTGTCGGGGGTATCGGGGGTCGGATCGGGATCCGACTCGGCCTGCTCCTCGTCGGTCATCGCCGGCTGCGAAACGGTGAGTACCACCGCCGTCACGCCCGCATAGTCGATCGTCAGCTCGGCACGGCGCGGTGCGGCCGTGCGGTTGGCCGTGATGCGGTAGTGGATCGTCGCCGTGTAGCGCGGCTGCGCGAGGTAGGTATCCACCTCACCCACCGTCGAGATGTCGGGCAGAATCCACGCCGCCTCGGTCGAAGCGCGTGCCACCACATCACCCAGCGGATTGAGCACCTGATAGGTGATCGTCCCCTCGGTGGCCTTGCCGCTTACGAGGTTGATCGTCGTACCGCAGGTGACGCTCAACGCGGGGGTCGTGTCGATCGTCCCCTTGAAGCCCTCGTTGTCGTCGTCGCAGGCGGCCAACGCAAGGGCGGCCACCGCTGCAAAAAGGGTAAAAAGTCGTTTCATAGCTATCGCTGTTTTTTGTTTGTTATCTGTTTTTCGAGTCGATCCAAATCGTCACCGGCCCGTCGTTGATCAGGCTCACCTGCATATCGGCTCCGAACTCGCCCGTAGCAACCCGCCGGCCGGTCAGCTCCCCCATCCGTCGCACGAACCGTTCGTACATCGGACGGGCTACGGCCTCCCCCGCCGCCGCGATGTAGGAGGGGCGGTTGCCCTTGCGGGTCGAGGCCAAGAGCGTAAACTGGCTCACCACCAGCAGCTCGCCGCCGACCTGTTGCAGATCGAGGTTCATCACCCCGTTCTCATCATCGAAGAGGCGGATTTTCAGCAGCTTCTGCGCCAAATACTCCAGATCCTCCTCCGTGTCGTCGTTCGTCACGCCGACCAAGACCAAGAAGCCCTTACCAATCGCTCCGCTGATGCGCCCGTCGATCCGAACCGAGGCCTCCTTTACGCGCTGAATCAGTAATCTCATCGCTACAAAGTTTCAAAAGTTGCCCATAAATTATCCCCTTTCGGCACGGGTGCCGTCACCTCGATCCACTCGTGGCGGACAGGGTGGTCGAAGCCGACGCGACGCGAGTGGAGCGAGATCCCGCCGTTCGGGAGCGAACGCTTTGCGCCGTACTTCAGGTCGCCGCGAATCGGGCACCCGACGGCCGAGAGCTGGGCGCGAATCTGATGGTGACGGCCCGTCAGCAGCTCCACCTCCAAGAGCGTGTAGTGCGTACCGGCACCGATCAGCGTGTAGTTCAGGCGCGCCTCCTTGCTGTCGCGCTTCGGCTTGAGGTAGGCACGCGAGCGGTTCGTGCGGCCGTCACGCACGATGTGGTGCGTGAGCGAGCCCTGCTCGGCCTCGGGTCGCTCCTCGACCAGTGCCCAGTAGGTCTTGCGAATCTGCCCCTCGCGGATCATCTCGTTGAGGCGCGTGAGTGCCTTCGAGGTCTTGGCGAAGAGTACCGCCCCGCTCACCGGACGGTCGATGCGGTGAACAACCCCCAAAAAGACCTGCCCCGCCTTCTCGTCGCGGCGTTTGATAAAGGCTTTGATCTGATCCTCGAGGGCACTTTCGCCCGAAGGGTCGGGTTGCACCAAATCGCCGCTGTGCTTATTCACAACAAGCAGGTGGTTATCTTCGTAGAGAATATCGTCGGGTGAAAACATTGCTTACAAGGTAAAAGTGAAGGGTAACAACAGTTCGGTCGAACGCACCACACTGGCCGAGCCGCCCCCCGCCATAATCAGCCGGATCGGCTGCTGCTGACGGCGCTCGACATCGACCAACACCTGCCGGCACTGCCCGCAGGGGTAGCACTCGCGCTCCGAGGGGTTCGAGGCAACAGCCAACGCCTCGATCGGGTCGTCGGCGTGGTTCGCCTGCGCATAGAAGAGTAGCGACCGCTCGGCACACAGACCGGCGGGGAAGACCTCGCTCTCGGAGTTACTGCCCGTGAGGATGCGCCCGCTCCGAAGGCGTGCGGCAGCTCCCACATGGAAGTGCGAATAGGGGGCATAAGCCCGCGCGGTGGCCTCTTCGGCCGCCGTCAAGAGTTCCCGATCGGCCGCCGAAAGCTCCTCGACCGAATCGTAATGCTCGTATGCAAAGGTAAACTGCTTCTCCATAAGTTGCGCTTTTACGGGAAATTAAACAAAGGTAGCAAAGATAATTCAAAATGCAAAATTTAGCATTCAAAATGAGGGCAAAATAAGCTGTCAGCGTTTGGCTGCACGACCGAGAGTGAGTGAAGTTAGAGAATTTAGGGAGATTAGAGAGATTAGAGCGTTCTCACTAACTTCTCTAATCTCCCTAATCTCCCATTCTCAAGTCGCGCCAGCCAAAAGCTGACAGCTGAGTGCTGATTGCGAACCCCGCTACTTCAGCTCAAACTTTGCCTGCACGCGATACGAGAGTTTGATCGTCGAGAACTCGAGCGAGGGCTCTGCGCTCTCCTCGAGGGCGAAGTCGGCACCCGTGGCGCGTGCCATCATCACATTGCTCTTCAGTAGCGGGGTGCTGTCGCCGCTCATATCGAAGATATAGAAGCAGCGACCCACCGTTTGGTCGATCGCCGAGGCCAACTCTTCGGCCTTGCGTTTGGCTGCGCGGATCGCCTCTTGGCGCACCTCTACGCGGTATTTCTCGATCTCGGAGTGCTCCATCTTCTCGATGCCGACCTGCGAAATACCCATCCCGTCCAAGGCCTGCCACACACGCGCTACGGTCGCCGCATCGTGCAGCAAAAGGCGATACTGCGCCGTCGCAACCGAGGTGTTGCGCTTGAAAAAGGTACTCGAGAGATCGACCATCTTGAGCTGCTGCTCGACATCGACCCCCAACCGCTTCAGCGCGGCGATCATCTCGCGCTGCTGCTCTTCGACGGTGATCTTGCCCTTCGAGTCGCGCTCGTTGATCACAATCGAGAGGTAGATCTCATCGGGCGTGAGCTCCATTTCGGCCACTCCCTGCACCTGCACATAGCTCGGATAGGCCTCCGCCTGCTGCGCCTCGGCCACCCACGCGACCAGCACGGCCGCCACCAACAATAGCATCTTTTTCATCTTACTCCGGTTTATTGCAAAGTTACACATCTGCAAACAAAACGCCAAATCGGCCGACTTTATTGTGGCGAATGAGGGCGATCTTTTCGGCTTTGATGCATTGTTCGTTTGGTTTGTTTTATTGATTGAGGGGGGGGGGTATTTGTCAAAAACATAGAAACTATAGGCATTTTATAACAACAAAAGGGCCTCCGCGCTCTTGCAAAAACGGGGTTATAGGCTTAATTTTGCAATAGTGAAACAGCGAGAGAAAGCACCTATATTTATAGACACGAAACAAACCAAGATTCAACAAAAACCAACAACAACCAATTCACTATTTGTCTAACTTAAATTTCAAAGTAATGAAAAACATTTCCACGAGCGTATTCGCGGCTGTTGCTCGCAAGCTATCCTTGTTGATATGCTTCTTGGCGATCTCCGCATTCGCGTATGCGCAGCAGCGTGTTACCGGTACGGTGACCGATGCAGCCGGTCAGCCCGTGATCGGCGCCAATGTGATTGTCGAGGGCACGATGAACGGTACGACCACCGGCATCAACGGCCAGTTCTCGATCGAGGTTCCGTCGGCCAAAACGAAGCTGACGATCTCGTACCTCGGCTACAAGAACGAGGTTGTTAATGTGGCCGGCAAGACCAATGTAGCGGTCAAGCTCACCGAGGATGCCGCCCTGTTGGACGATGTAGTCGTCGTAGGTTACGGTACGGTCAAGAAGCGCGACCTGACGGGTGCGGTTTCGTCGGTGAAGAACGAGGAGATCACAATCGCCCCGACAAGCAATGTGATGGAGGCCCTGCAAGGTAAGGTGGCCGGTATGGACATCACGAAGGGCAGCGGTGAGATCGGTTCGGGTGTAAATATCCTGCTCCGTGGTTCGCGTTCGATCTATGGCTCGAACGAACCGCTCTTCATCATCGATGGTTTTGCTGGCAGCTACGACGAGATCAACCCCTCGGACATCGAGTCGATTGATGTCTTGAAGGATGCCTCTTCGACGGCTATCTACGGTTCGGCCGGTGCCAACGGTGTGGTTATCATCACCACTAAGCGCGGTAAGGCCGGTAAGGCTACCGTCAATTTCGATGCCTACTATGGTGTGAGCGGTACGCCGAACTACAAGCACGGTATGACGGGTGACGAGTGGGTGAAGTACCAGCGCGAGGCCTATAAATACCAAAACGGTGCCTATCCGTCGAACATGGAGGCGTTGCTCGGCAATCAGGCCTACATTGACGCCTTCAACGAGGGCAAATGGATCGACTGGGTGGACGAGGTAGCCGGCAACACGGCCGTTACGCAGAAGTACAACCTCTCGGTGTCGGGCGGTAACGACAAGACCAAGATCTTCTCATCGGTATCGTACACGAACGATCAGGGTCTGCTCGAAGGCGAAAAGCGCGATCAGTATGCACTGCGCCTGAACTTGGATCAAGAGATCTTCTCGTGGGCCAAGATGGGTTTCTCGAGCCACATCACCCACACGGATCACGACCGTCAGTACAACAAGACCTACACATCGGCGCTCTCGGCTATGCCGCTCGGCGAGGTCTATAATGCAGATGGGAATCTGAACCACGAGTACATCTATAACCAATACACACCGCTGGGCGACCGTCTGCCGAATCAGTTCGTGGACAACACGCGTTCGACCTATGTGAATGCAAACGGTTATTTAGAGGTGATGCCGATCGAGGGTCTGAGCCTCAAAACGCAACTCTCGACCTCGATCTCGACCTCGCGCCAAGGTCAGTACTGGGGAGCAGAGTGTAATGCGAACCGTCCGTCACACGCCGGTTCGCCCTATGCCGAAAAGACCCACTACGACAACTGGGGCTACACTTGGGAGAACATCGTGGCCTACAACAAGACCTTCGCCGAAGATCACAATGTGGGTGCTTCGTTCGTAACCTCGTGGAGCAAGAACCAGCACGAGGGTACCGAGGCCGGTGGTACGGGTCAGCTGGTGGATAGCTGGTTCTACCACAACTTGGGTGGTGCTACGGGCTTCTATGAGAAGTCGGAGTTCTCGCAGACTCAAAAGATGAGCTACGCCGTGCGCCTGAACTACTCGTACAAGGGCAAATACCTCTTCACCTTCTCGAATCGTTGGGACGGTGTGTCGTGGTTTGTTGATGGCGAGAAGTGGGATTCGTTCCCCGCAGCCGCTGTTGCTTGGCGCATCTCGGACGAGGGCTTCATGAAGGATACGGCCAACTGGCTCGACAACCTCAAGCTCCGCGTATCGTACGGTGTAACGGGTAACTCGGGTGGTGTAGGTGCTTACGCAACCGACCCGCAGGCCTATCTCTATCCACAGTGGGGTATCTCGACCGGCGGCACCTATGTACAGTTTGCACAGTACACGGGTACCTATGGTGGCAGCCTGACTTGGGAGAAGTCGTACAACTTCAATGTTGGTTTCGACTTCAGCCTCTTCAACAGCCGCATCGACGGTTCGATCGACTACTTCAACACGAAGACCGAGGGTCTGCTCTACGCGCGTCAGCTCCCGATCACCTCGGGTATTACAGGTTGGGGCTCGCCGCTGAAGAGCTGGCAGAACCTTGCCGAGACGAGCAACTACGGTATCGAGGCCACGATCAACGCCCGCACGATGAAGAAGAAGGATTTCTCGTGGAATACGACGCTGACCTTCACTTGGAATCACGAGCAGATCGACCACCTGCCCGAGGGCGACATCATCGCATCGAGCCTCTTCGAGGGTGAGCCTATCAGTGCCGTTTACGGTTTCAAGTATCAGGGTATTTGGGGTACTGACACGGATCAGGCAACGCTCGATGCTTACGGCGTAAAGCCCGGTTTCGTGAAGGTAGCCACCATCGAGAAGGATGGCGATAAGGGTGTTCACAAATACAGCGACGACGACCGTATGATCTTGGGGCACGGTTCGCCCGACTTTATCTTCGGTTTGAACAACACCTTCCAGTACAAGGGCTTCGACCTGACGATCTACGCCATGGCGCGTATCGGTCAGACGATCAGCTCGGATCTGATGGGCTGGTACACTGCCAAGAGCGGCGTGACGACTAACCAACTTTCGGGTGTCGATTACTGGACCGAGGATAATCAGGGTGCCTACTATCCGCGTCCGGGTACCTACGACGAGCAGTCGAAGGTCTTCAACTCGTTCAGCATCGTAGATGGTTCGTTCATCAAGATCAAGAACATCACGCTCGGTTACACGCTGCCGAAGGCCCTGACCCGCAAGGCCAAGATGGAGAAGGTGCGCGTATATGCTACGGCTTACAACCCCTTCATCCTCGCCTTCGACAAGCAACTGCGCAAGATCGACGTCGATCCCGAGACGAACGGTTCGGATGTATTCCCGACCTACAAGCAGTTCGTATTCGGTCTTAACATCACTTTCTAACCAAATAAGCAATCAGAGCTATGAAAAATATAAAGAATCTTTTGTTGGCTTTCGCGTTGCTGACTGCGGGCGCACTCTCGACCTCGTGTTCGTTGGATGAGGAGAACCCGGGCGGCTTCACGCTGGAGTCGCTCTCGACCTCGGTCGAGGGCTATCAGTCGCTGCTGAACCAGTGCTACTTCGGTATGCAGCGCTTTATGTACCTGACCGATGGTTGGATGGAGCTGACCGACGGTGATACGGATATTTGGACCTATCGCGGCAATATGGACAACTCGTACACGCAGTACTTCTGGTTCTTTGCCGGCGCAGCCCCCAACACGACCTACATCAACGGTTTGTGGAACTCGATGTACGACGGTATCGGTTCGTGCAACCTCGCTATCGCTACGGTAAACAACCCTCCCTTCACCTCGGAGGCAGTTCGCCGCGAGAAGTTGGCCGAGGCTCGTTTCCTGCGTGCAGTTTACTACTTCAACGCCGTCGAGCAGTTTGGTGCAGTCGTAAAGTTGACCGAGCCGCAGACTTCGGCCAACTACTCGCCCTCGCGCACCGAGCCGATGGAGATCTACAAGGATATCATCCTTCCCGACTTGGAGTATGCAGTCGAGAATCTGCCCGTAGGCGACAACACCTACTTGGCGAACCCGACGAAGAAGGCCGCGCTCGGTATGTTGGCCAAGGCCTACCTGCAGACCTATTACTATGGTACGACCGACTATGTGGACGATGCCTTGGAGACGGCCAAGAAGCTGATCAACGACTGCGAAGCCGGAGGTGGAACCTATGGTGCGTTTATGTATGCAAATTTGGCCGATGTCTTTGCCGAGGAGAACAACCTCGCCAACAAGGAGTCGTTGTGGAAGTATAACCTCTACGCCGACAATTCGGGTTATGGTTCGAGCAACGGTAACTATAAACTGAACCGTTACAACGAGAAGTTCCTCTGCTGCCTCTCGAAGTTCGGAGCCCGCGTTGACAGCCAAGAGTCGCGCATCACTTGGGAGGGTTCGCAGGAGGGTCTGTTTATGCCGACGCAGCATCTGCTGAATCTCTATGTACAGGAGGATGGTTCGCTCGATCCGCGCTTCCATCAGTGGTTCTCGACCCGGTGGAACGCCAATGCGGAGTACACTTGGTCGGCTGATGCCGCATCGAACTTCAAAAAGGATGCCTCCATCACGGGTACGCACCTTGCCGTCGGTGATTTGGCCGTGAAGTTCGTGATGCCGCAGGATACGGACTATGCAGCCGAAATCGCAAAGAAGAGCACCTCGAACTACCTGTTGGTGGACTACAAGGATGTCTATGACGATGCCAAGAAGAAGGTGGTGGACAACAACGCCGATGGCACGGAAAATATTCTGCACTACTTCTATCCGTCGCTCAACAAGCACAACTCGTCGAACTTCTATGTGGCCAACGCCAGCAAGAAGCGTAACGGTAACCTCAATGCCTCCTTCATTATCCGTATGGCTGAGATCTACCTGATTGCTGCCGAGGCCGACATCGTGGCGAACGGTGGTGGCAACGCAATGGGCTACATCAACAAGGTACGCGCCCGTGCCGGCGCCAAGGCACTCTCGGGTGCTGCTACGATCCGCACCGTCCTCGACGAGCGTGCTCGCGAGCTTTGCGGCGAGGGTACGCGCTTCTACGACCTGAAGCGTACGGGTATGTTTAAGGATGCTTCGTATCTGCAATCGACTCACCCCGACTTGGCAAAGTATTTCAAGCCGGAGTACGCACTGCGTCCCATCTCGACGACCTACCTGAATACGCTCAGCAACGGTACCGACCCTGCTATGCAGAACCCGGGTTATTAAACCGCGGCGTATAGGCTGTTAGTTAAAAAATAATTGGGGAGAGGGAGTTGTCCGAATGTGGGCAACTCCCTTCTTTTGCATCGCTTGCAGGTGATTATTTCTTGCGTTTCTGGGTGGCTTTGCGCTTGCGGACGGCAGGGCGTTTGCGCACCGAGAAGCCGAAGGTGCCGATCTGTTTGCCCAGTTCGTAGTAGGCTCCGTGCGAGTAGGCGATCAGATTTGCCCGCTCGAGGCAGAAACGCCCCGTCGCAGGGTCGAGGTAGGCCGGATCGACCTCAACTCCCACCACCTCGGCGATAAACATATCGTGCGAGCCCAACTCGATCGTCTGCTTCACGCGGCAGGCGATATTGACGGGTGACTCGGCAATGAGCGGCGCACCGACATAGCGCGACGGCTCGGCCGTGAGGCCCATCTCGCGGAATTTGTCGTAGTCGCGCCCCGAGCGCACACCGCACCAGTCGGTCGCCCGCAGCAGGTCGCGTGTCGTGAGGTTGATCACGAACTCGCCCGTGCGTTGCAGGATCGCGTGCGAATGGCGCTCCTTGCGCACCGAGATATAACACATCGCCGGATCGGAACAGATCGTTCCCGTCCACGCGACGGTGATGATGTTGTGCTCCTCCTCCGTCGCACCGCAACTCACCATCACGGCCGGAAGGGGGTAAATAAGGGTTCCTGCTTTGAAGGCTTCGCGCATCGTCGGTTTGAATTAGTTGTTTTCTCTGAAGATATTGAATCGCGCCAAGAGCGGATTGCGCCGATCGAGCAGCAACAACTCCAGCACAAGCAGCACGATGCCGACCGCAAGCGGCAGGCGGTACTGCTCGTCGAACTCCTCGAAACGGAGTGTCGAGAGCTCCTGTTTCTCCATCGCCTCGATCTCCTTGACGATCTCCTCCAAGCCGATCGACTGCAGCGTCGAGCGGACATAGAGGCCGCCGGTCAGGTCGGCGATCTCGGTGAGCATCTCCTCGTTGAGTTTCGATACGACCATCTCGCCCCGCTCGTCGCGGATGAAGTCGCCGCCAATCGAGATCGGCGCACCCTCGGGCGTACCGATACCGATCGTATAGATGCGCACGCCCTGTTCGGCGGCACGCTTGGCGACGGCGACGGCATCGTCCTCGTGGTTCTCACCGTCGGTAATGAGCACAATCACGCGGCTCGCGTTCCCCTCCTCCTCGGCCGTTCCGCTCGAGAACGAGAGCAGCGCCTGCTCCAAGGCACGCCCTACGGCCGTACCCTGCACCGTGACGAGCGACGGGTCGATACGCCGCGCAAAGGCCTTGGCCATCCGATAGTCCGAGGTGATCGGCAGCTGCACCTTCGGTTCGCCGGCAAAGACCACCAGTCCGACCCGATCCTGCCGCATCCCCTCGAAGAGCTTGTTGATCGCATACTTCGTGCGCTCCAAGCGGTTCGGGGCGAAGTCCTCGGCGAGCATCGAGTTCGACACATCGACCACCAGCATCATCTCGATCCCCTCGGCCTTCTCCTCGCGCAGTTTCGAGCCGAACTGCGGGCGTGCCGCCGCAAAGATCAGGCAGGCAACAGCAAGCGTGAAGAGGATGAATTTCAGCGCAACGCGCCCCGACGACACATCGGGCATCAGCTCCTCGAGGGTCGAGAGGTTACCGAAGCGTGCCAAGCGGCGACGACGGTGGTAGGCCGCCCACAAATAGAGGACGACAAGGAGCGGCACGATCCAAAGGAGCCACAGGTATTGGGGGTTTGCAAAGCGAAACATAGGTTACGGGATTCGTTTAAGCACAAGCGTTGAGAGGAGGAATTCGGCGATGAGCAGCGCAATGGCACCCAAGAGCCAACCGAGGTAGAGTTCGTGGTAGGTGACATGCTCCGACACCTCGACCTTCGAGCGCTCCATCCGGTTGATCTCGTCGTAGATCGCCTTCAGCTTCTCTTTGTCGGTGGCGCGGAAGTATTTGCCGCCAGTCATCTCGGCAATCGAGGTGAGGGTCTTCTCGTCGATCTCGACCTTCTGTTGTACGAAGGTCATCTGCCCGAACATATCCATTGCAGGGTAGGGAGCCATCCCTTCGGTGCCGACACCGATCGTATAGACGCGGATCCCCTGCGCCTTGGCGATCTCGGCGGCCGTCAGCGGGGCGATCTCACCGCGATTGTTCACGCCGTCCGTGAGGAGGATGATCACCTTCGACTTCGCCTCGCTCTCGCGCAGGCGGTTGATGGCCGTCGCCAAGCCGTTGCCGATCGCCGTACCATCCTCGATCAGTCCGCTGCGAATGCGGCTCAAGAGGGTTTGCAGCGTGCCTTGATCGGTCGTCAGCGGTGACTGCGTATAGGCCTCGCCGGCAAAGGCGACCAAACCGATGCGGTCGCCGTAGCGGTCGGCCACGAACGAGCCGGCCACCTCCTTGGCCGCCGTGATGCGGTCGGGCTTGAAGTCGCGTGCCAGCATCGAGCCGCTGACATCAATCGAGAGCATGATGTCGATACCCTCGGTCGAGGTGTTCGACAGCCGCTCGACATCCTGCGGGCGAGCCAACGCCACCACGAGCAGTCCCAACGCCGCCACACGCAACACAAAGGGGGCGTGGCGCAGGTAGTAACGCAGCGTGCGCGGGGCTCGCAGAAGCCCCTGCACGCTCGAGATCTGAATCGTCGCCCCGCCCTTCAGTGTCCGCCAAACATAGTACGCTACGAGCGGAACAAGAAGCAGTAGCAACCAAAGAAGATATGGTGATGCAAAGTGCATAGTTATCAGTTGAGAATTGAGAATTGGGAATCCTAAAAAATTAATTTTGCATTTTGAATTCTACATGTTGAATTTGAAAAATTGGGGTTACCAATTTTTCGACCCTCGAATCACCACCCCCTGCTTCTCCTTCAGCCTCTCCTGCGTGCGATCCTCTTGGGCTTGGATGGCATCAAGCATCTGCTCTTGCTCCTGCTCCGTGATACCGCTCTCGACAGGTTGGGGTTGAGCGGGCTGTTCCTGCTCCTGCTCGTCACCGCCGCTCGGTTGATCTTGAGAACCTTGATCCCCTTGATCCTGCTGATCTTGGTTCTGATCACCCTGACTCTGCTGATCCTGACCGCCCTGCTGCTGTTGCTGCTGGTTTTGGTCTTGATTTTGGTCTTGGTTCTGATCCTGCTGTTGTTGCTGATCGTCGAGCAGCTTCTTCGTGTAGGCGTAGTTGTACTTCGCCTCCTCGTCCGAGGGGTTCAGGAGGAGCGAGCGTTTGTAGCTCTGCAACGCCTCCTTGTACCTCTGCTGCTTGAACTGCGTATTGCCGAGGTTGTAGAGGGCGTGGGCACGCTCCTCGTTCGTACGCAGCGAGTCGGCCGCCGCCTGCACCTGCGCCTTCTCGGCCGCCTCGTACCGTTCCATACGGTGCAGGGCATTGCCGAGGTTGTAGGTCGCCTCGAACTGCTCGGGGACGGCCTCCAACGCGCGGTTGTAGCGTTCGATGCTCCGCTCGTAGTTGCCCTTGTTGTACTGGCGATTGCCCTTGCGCACGGCGGCGCGTTCGGGTAACTGCTGTGCAGCCAACGGCCACGCAACAATCAACAAGAGGATCGCTAATATCGTCTTTCTCATACCGTTATTCGTTTTCGTCATCGAGCGGCTGCTCCTCTGCCTCCTTCGTCTCCTCGACAAAGTAGTAGGCCTTCTGGTAGTCGCCCTCGTTCTGATCGGCCTCGGGTGCAAACTTGGCGAACTTCACCAAATCGGCATCGCGCAGGATAGAGGTAAGGTCCATCCGCGCCTTGTCGGGCAGCTCGATCGAGCGCATCGCCTCCAAGATCTCGTCGGTGGTCATCTCCATCGCAGCCACTCCCCAACGACCGGCGAGGTAGTTGCGCAGGATCTCTGTCAGGATCGAGTAGTACTGCTTGTGGCGGTTGTTCTGCCACAATTTTTGGTGGTGCAACGCCTCCAGTGCCTGAATGGCCACCACATGCGGCGGCAGGGGCGGAGCGGGCTTGAAGAGGTCACCCAGTCGCTTGCCGCGCCGCTTGAGGTAGCGGTCGATGGCGATCACCGCCGCCACGATCAGCGCGGCGATCAGCAAGCCCCACACAAGGTAGCCCTTGATCTCGGCCACACGGAACGAGAGGGTGTATTGCGGTTTCAGATCGTAGATCGACTGCGAGGTGGAGTCGATCTGAAAGGTGGCGACCTTCAGCACCACCGAATCCCCCGCGTAGAGCGTGTCGGTGATATTCTTGTCGGCGTAGAGCACGCCGGCGGCCCCCATATTGATCAGCCCCTCCTCGAAGGCGGCCAAGCGGTAGCGTTTCCGCAGCCAAAGGCGGCGACCCTCCCGACGAAGGGTGTCGATCGGCAGCTCCTCGACCAGCTCGACAGCCCCCGACTCGGCGGCTTGGAAGGTGGGGAAGAGGGTCTCCTGCACGAGGTCCTTCTCCACCTCGATCACATAGTCGAAGTGGTCGCCGATAAAGACGCTGTCGGGTTCGACACACGCCGTGACGACGGGGGGCGTCTGCGCCGAAACACCCCACGCGAGGAGCAAAAGCAGCAGCGTAAAGCGTAGTTTCATCGTTGCTTGAAGAGTTTAATCAGTTCGGTGACATAGTCCCCCTCGGTCGATACGGTGGCCGTGTCGATGCGATTGTGTTTGAGTGTCGATTCAATCTTGGCACTCCGCTCGGCCCAGCGGGCGGCGTAGTGGTCACGCACGGCGCGGGACGAGCTATCGACCCACACTTTGCGCCCCGTCTCGGCATCGCGCAGCTCGACAATCCCGACATCGGGCAGCTCCGCCTCGCGCGGATCGACGATGCGGATGCCGACCAGATCGTGCTTGCCGCGTGCGATCTTCAGTGCATCGTCCAACGCGCTCTCGTCGCGCGACGAGTCAAGGAAGTCCGAAAGGATAAAGGTCGTGCAGCGTTTCTTATTGACATTCGTGAGGAAGCGAATCGGCTCCGAGAGCTTCGTCCGCTTCGACTCCGGCTCGAAACCGATCAGCTCGCGGATGATCATCAGGATATGGCTGCGCCCCTTCTTCGGCGGGATGAACTTCTCGACCCGATCCGAGAAGAAGATGCACCCCACCTTATCGTTGTTCTGTGCGGCCGAGAAGGCCAACACGGCGGCGATCTCGGTCACGAGGTTCTTCTTCAGTCGCTCGGTCGTACCGAACATCCGCGAAGCCGACACATCGACGAGGAGCATCATCGTCAGTTCGCGCTCCTCCTCATAGACCTTGATATGGGGCTTGCGCGAACGCGCCGTCACATTCCAGTCGATGTCGCGCACATCGTCGCCTGCACGGTACTCGCGCACCTCGGAAAACGACATACCGCGTCCGCGGAAAGCCGTGTGGTACTTTCCGGCGAAGATCTCGTTCGACAGACCGCGCGTTTTGATCTCGATCTTACGAACTCGCTTCAGAATATCGTTCTCGTTCTCGCGCATCGGTTAGGGGACGATTACATTGTTCAGGATCTCGGTGATGATCTCCTCGGTGGTGATGTTCTCGGCCTCGGCCTCGTAGGTAAGACCGATACGGTGGCGCAGCACATCGTGGCAGACGGCACGCACATCCTCCGGAATCACATAACCGCGACGACGGATGAAGGCGTAGGCGCGGGCAGCCTTCGCGAGCGAGATCGAGGCACGGGGCGAACCGCCGTAGGCGATCAGTGCAGCCAGACGGTCGAGGTTGTACTCCTTCGGTTCGCGCGTGGCGAAGATGATATCGACGATGTACTTCTCGATCTTCTCGTCCATATAGACATCCTCCACGACGCGGCGTGCCTTGACGATATCCTCGGGCGAGATGACCTTATTGACCGCAGGCATACCGGCACCCGAGAGGTTCATCCGCACGATGTCACGCTCCTCCTGCTTCTTGGGGTAGGTGATCTTCGCCTTGAGCATAAAACGATCGACCTGCGCCTCGGGCAGCGGGTAGGTACCCTCCTGCTCCAAGGGATTCTGCGTGGCGAGCACCAAGAAGGGCTGCGGCAGGGGGTAGGTCTCGTCGCCGAGGGTCACCTGACGCTCCTGCATCGCCTCCAAGAGGGCCGACTGCACCTTCGCCGGCGAGCGGTTGATCTCATCGGCCAAGACGAAGTTG
This sequence comes from uncultured Alistipes sp., assembly GCA_964628945.1. Lineage (GTDB taxonomy): Bacteria > Bacteroidota > Bacteroidia > Bacteroidales > Rikenellaceae > Alistipes. The sequence goes on from CAZVNR010000026.1 coordinate 21,271, forward strand.
GCAAAGACGGGGCCCTTCTTTACGACGAACTCCTCGGTTTTTTGCGAGTAGATCAGCGTACCCAGCAGGTCGGCGGGCAGCAGATCGGGCGTAAACTGGATGCGCGAGAAGTTGGCATCGACGGCCTTGGCGAGGGTCGTGATGGCGAGCGTCTTGGCCAAGCCCGGAACACCCTCCAAGAGGATGTGGCCGTTCGACAACAGACCGATCAGCAGCGTATCGACCAGATGGCTCTGTCCGACGATCACCTTACCGATCTCCTGACGGAGCGTATCGACAAAGACCGATTCGCGTTCGATGCGCTCGTTAAGTTCCTTGATATTAACAAGTTGTGACATAGTGTTGTGCTTATTTTGTTATTACTTATTTGCTGTTTGTTTGCCATGGGGTGTTGTGTTTTGGGTCGCTTGGAGGCACTTCGGGTCACTTTGCGACTACTCAAAAACGAAACAACCTACAAAATTATTGCAAAGAT
>CAZVNR010000027.1:0-21343 GCA_964628945.1 uncultured Alistipes sp.
ATGATCGCCGGTCTGCCGGGTGCCGAGGAGAGCTTCACGATCGAGCAGTTCCGCGAGGCACTCGATCGCTACAAGGATGTCGATGCCGAGACGCTGCGCTCGAACCTGATCTACTTCCTCAGCGAGATCTGCCCCGTGGCCGACGAGGTGGGTGCCGAGATGGTGATCCACCCCGACGATCCCCCCTATCCGATCTTGGGTCTGCCGCGTATTATGTCCACGGCTGAGGATTTCCGCAAGCTGATCGCCGCCGTGCCCAACAAATCGAACGGCCTCTGCCTCTGCACCGGTTCGTTTGGCGTGCGTGCCGACAACGACCTGCCCGCCATTATGCGCGAGTTCGGCGAGCGCGTAGGCTTCGTACACCTCCGCTCGACACGCCGCGATGCCGACGGCAACTTCCAAGAGGATAACCACTTGGAGGGCGATGTGCCGATGTACGAGGTGATGAAGGCCTTCCTCGAGATCCAGCAGAAGTACCAGCGTTCGATCCCGATGCGCCCCGACCACGGTCACCAGATGTGCGACGACCTGAATCGCAAATCGAACCCGGGTTACTCGTGCTACGGCCGTATGCGCGGTCTGGCCGAGCTGCGCGGTCTGGAGATGGGTATCGCCTGCTCGCTCTATAAGTAGGCGTTCGTACACCCCCTCTCGAAATACGAAGCGACGGTCGAATTGTTCCGTTTGGGTGCGATCGTCGCCCATAGCGTCCAAAGCCTGCCATTTTTCGTGGCAGGCTTTTGTTTGGCACCGAATTTGTCTTACCTTTGCATAGCTGCGGATCAGCAACCGCAGTGAGGTTTCTTCATTTATTTAAGTTTGGGTTAGTAGTTTTTGAGGAGTGCAATGCTCCTCGGAGCAGCAGGCAGTTGTGAAAACTCCCTGCTGTCTTTTTTTGTCACGGGACTAAAACTACTTTCAACCGGTGGCGGTTCGGATTACTCGTCTGCTGCGGTCGTTAGTAGTTATCATTAGATAAATGGGTGTCAGTTTTTGTTAGGGAAGGTAGGGAAATTAGAGATTTTAGGGAGAGTAGGGAATGTAGCAATGGTTGTGTGTTCCTCGCTAACTTCCCTACTCTCCCTAAATTCCCAAATGTTTTGATCGCCGGAATGCCGCCGTTCTTTAGTTATCCGGTTCGATTCGTACCTCGGTGTCAACTCGGATAAACTGGATCAGGTCGATCAGATCTTCGTTTCGCAGACGGATGCAGCCTTCGGAGCTGCGCGTGCCGATCGACTCGGGGAAGCAGGTGCCGTGGATGCCGATGCTTCGCCAAACGGGCATCTTCAGGCGGACGAAGTAGGGGCCGTAGGCGTAGGGGCGCAGGCCTGCACCGTCGTTGAAGTCGTGTTTCCACTTGCTCGAATCCTCGATCGAGCCGACCGTAAAGGTCCCCTCGGGGGTGCGCAGATCGCCAACGGCTTGTTTGTTGCCGAAGTTGGTTCCCACCGCGCAGCGATAGCAGCGCAGCGTATCGGATTGGGCATTCAATACCGTCAGGCGCAACTGCTTTTTCGATACGACAATACGATTCTGCGCACATACGGCGGTTGCCCACAAGCAAATCGCCATACATACGAAAAACAGTCGTCGAATCATCGTATTGCGCATCGTTCTCTCCTATTAAATTTCGCTCCGGCGAGGGCAGAGGTTACACACGACCCCTGCCCTCGCCGTAATTTCAACTTTTCTCTTTACACGCTCCTCTCTACCGGCGGAACACGCCCGTATAGGTCGAGGGCGAGAGCCGGCGCAGCTCCTCCTTGACCGCCTCCGACACATTCAAGGTCTCGATAAAGGCCTTGATCGAGTGTTCGGTGATCTGCTCGTTGGTGCGCGTGAGTGCCTTCAGTGCCTCGTAGGGCTTCGGATACCCCTCGCGGCGCAGGATCGTCTGGATACCCTCGGCTACGACGGCCCAGTTCTCCTCCAGATCGCGGTCGAGCGCGGCACGGTTCAACAGCACCTTGTTCAGCCCCTTCATCAGCGACTTCAGAGCGATGAGCGTGTGCGCCATCGGCACACCGACATTACGCAACACGGTCGAGTCCGTGAGGTCGCGTTGCAGGCGCGAAACGGGGAGCTTGCCCGCAAGGTGCTCGTAGAGGGCGTTGGCGATGCCGAGGTTGCCCTCCGCATTCTCGAAGTCGACCGGATTGACCTTGTGGGGCATCGCGCTCGAGCCGACCTCACCCGCCTTGATCTGCTGTTTGAAGTACTCCGACGAGATATACATCCACATATCGCGTGCCAGATCCAAGAGGATCGTATCGATGCGCTTTAGGGCATCGAACATCGCAGCCAAATTGTCGTAGTGCTCGATCTGCGTAGTGTACTGCGAGCGGCTCAAGCCGAGCGTGCCATCAACGAACTGGTTGGCGAAGGCAACCCAGTCGAGCTCGGGATAGGCGGCGTGGTGGGCGTTCATATTACCCGTTGCACCGCCGAACTTGGCGGGGACGGGGACGGCCTTGAGCTGGGCAATCTGCTTATCCAAACGCTCGACATAGACCATAAACTCCTTGCCCAAGACGGTCGGCGAGGCGGGCTGGCCGTGCGTACGCGCCAGCATCGGCACCGACATCCACTCCTCGGCCATCGCGGCGATCTTCGTGCGCACCTCCTCAAAGGCGGGGTAGAGCACCTCCTCCAAGGCCTCCTTCATCGAGAGGGGCACGGCCGTGTTGTTGACATCCTGCGATGTGAGGCCGAAGTGGACAAACTCCTTATAGGCCTCCAGACCGATCTCGTCCATCTTCTCCTTGAGGATATACTCGATCGCCTTCACATCGTGGTTCGTGACCGACTCGATCTCCTTCACGCGCTCGGCCGAGGCGGGCGAGAAGTCCAGATAGAGCGAGCGCAGGGCATCGAACTTGGCGGGATCGACCGTGGCGAGCTGCGGCAGGGGCAGCCGGCACAGGGCGATGAAGTATTCGACCTCGACACGGATGCGGTAACGGATCAGTGCCTGCTCGGAAAAGTAGTCTGCCAAACGCTCCGTCACCTTGCGGTAGCGGCCGTCGATGGGAGAAATAGCTGTCAAGGGTGTTATCATAAGTAGCGATTGTTGTTTATTTTCGGCACCAAATTTACAACAAATATTGATAAAAGCATAATTTTCGCTACCTTTGTCCGAAATCTTTTTTGCAACAGAGAAGCTATGAACTTTCTAAATAATCTGATCGACGGTTTGGTCGGCTTCGTGCGCCGCAATCCGCTCACGGTGCTCCTGATCGTCGTGCTTGCGCTGACGGCTCCGACGCTGCTGCGCGGCTTGGCTACGCTGATTCTCTACCTTGTGTTGGGTTTCGTGCTCTTCATCGTCATCGTCTTGGTGATGATGCGCTGGCGGCTCTACAAGGTACAGCAGCAGATGCGCCAACAGTTTGGCGAGCAACAACGAAAGCAAGGGCAAGGTTTTACGGGCTACACCCACTTCTCGGGTTTTGGTCGTACGGGCGGCCGCCGCTCGCAACCGAACCGCCACCCGAACGAGGGGGAGGTAAAGATTCGCCAGACGGGGCAGGCACCCGAAAAACGCATCTCGGAGGATGTCGGCGACTATGTCGATTTCGAGGAGACGAAGAACAAATAGCGTAAACACGAAGGAGGTATGTTAAAGGTTTTTGAGCTGATCGGTCGCTACTTTATCCTGATGGGGAAGGTCTTTTCCCGTCCGGAGAAGATGTCGATCTACCGCCGCCGCATCGTCTATGAGATGGAGGCGATCGGTATCGACTCGATCGGTCTGACGGCCATCATTTCGGTCTTCATCGGTGCGGTGATCACGCTGCAGATGTGCATCAACCTCGAATCGCCCTTTATCCCGCAGTCGCTGATCGGCTACGCCACGCGCGAGACGATGATCTTGGAGTTCTCATCGACGGTCGTGGCGTTGATCCTCTCGGGCAAGGTCGGCTCGGCAATCGCCTCCGAGATCGGCACAATGCGCATCACCGAACAGATTGATGCACTTGAGATTATGGGCGTAAACTCCGCCTCGTATCTGATTCTGCCGAAGATCGTGGCGGCGGTCGTATTCTTCCCGTTGCTGACCATTCTCTCGATCGGCATCGGCATCGTCGGCGGTTACCTGATCGCCGTTGCCACGGGGATTATGATTCCTGCGAACTATGTCGAGGGCATCCTGTTCGACTTCCGTCCCTACTCGATCACCTACTCGCTCATTAAATCGGCCGTCTTTGCCTACATCATCACCTCGATCTCGGCCTTCTACGGCTACTACGCCAAGGGCAACTCGCTCGAGGTGGGCAAGGCCTCGACCCGCGCCGTGGTGGTCGGGTCGGTCGTGATTATGATCTTTAACCTGATTCTGACCCAAATCCTGCTGATATGATCCGCGCCGAACACATCATCAAATCATTCGACGGTCGCACCGTACTGGACGATATTTCGGTCGAGTTCCAAACGGGTTGCACGAACCTGATCATCGGCCGCAGCGGCTCGGGTAAGACCGTACTGCTGAAGACTTTGGTCGGCCTGCACGACCCCGACGAGGGGGCAGTGTGGTACGACGACCGCAACTTTACGGCGCTCGGATTCAGTGAGCGCAAGGCGATCCGCAAGGATATCGGTATGATCTTTCAGGGGGGTGCGCTGCTGGACTCCTCGACCGTCGAGGAGAACATCAAACTGCCGCTCGATCTCTTCACCGAGCAGTCGGAGGCCGAGAAGCTGGAGCGCGTCAATTTCTGTCTGCACCGCGTACGATTGGAGAACGCCAACCACCTCTATCCGGCGGAGCTGTCGGGCGGTATGATCAAGCGTGTAGCCATTGCGCGCGCCATCGTACTCAATCCGCGCTACCTCTTCTGCGACGAGCCGAACTCGGGTCTTGATCCGCAGACCTCGATCGTGATCGACAACCTGATCCACGAGATCACGAAGGAGTACAACATCACGACAATCATCAACACGCACGATATGAACTCGGTGATGGAGATTGGCGAGAAGATCGTCTATATCCACGAGGGCAAGAAGTGGTGGGAGGGCACCAAGGAGGAGATTCTCCACGCCGACAACCGCGAGCTGAACGATTTTGTCTTCGCCTCGGCGATGGCCAAACGCGCCAAACAGAACCGATAACCGATCGGTCACGGTCACTCTCTTTTGCCTCTCTTCCCTCGCTTCACTCTCTTCACTCTTTTCACTCATCATCTTTGCTCTTTCCTCTTTCCTCTTTGCTCTTTACTCTTTCCTCTTTGCTCTTAAAAAAATGTTCACCCTCCGCCAGTATCTCTTCTCGCTTGCCGACAGCCACGGACTAACCCGCACGCTGGGTGAGGTGGAGCTGTTGCGCGATGCGGCGGGCGACTACTGCTATACGGTCGGTAACTCGGCCGTCATCTTTCCGATTCGACACAAGGGACACAAGCGGGCGTTACGCTGCTACTTTCGACCGATGCGCCACCTGCGCCCGATCTACGGCGAGCAATACCTTCCCGAAGAGCTGTTTATCTACGACACCCCCACAACGGGGCGTTGGGTCGATGTGGTGCTCACGGAGTGGATCGAGGGCGAGTCGTTGCAAAGAGCCATCGAGCGGGCTGCCCAAGCGGGCGATCGCGCACAGCTGAAGGCGCTCTCGACCCGGTTCGATCGCTTGGCCGCCGCGCTGTTGGCCGACGATTGGGCGCACGGCGATCTGAAGCCCGACAATATGGTGGTCGATGCGGAGGGTACGATCCATCTGATCGATCGGGATGCGCTCTATCTCCCCTCGTTCAGCGGTATGCACGCGGCGGAGTTGGGGACGGCCGCCTTTCAGCACCCGAGCCGCACGGCCGAGGATTTCAACGAGCGGCTGGACGACTACCCTGCCGCGCTGATCGCTACGGCACTGCACGCTCTGCAACTCGACCCTGCGCTTTTCGCACGCTACGCCGAGCGCGACGGGCTGCTCTTCGAGCCGTCGCTCGGAGCAAACGATCCCGCTTTGAAGGAGGCCTTGACACGCTTTACGGAGGCGGGCGAGGCGGTGTGGTACCGCATCGGGGAGAGTTTGGGCTACCCGAACTATCGACTGCCCCACCTGATCGACCTCTTTGCAACACTCGCGGTCGCCGTGTCGTCGGCCGCAACGGATGACGACGAGCTGCCGGAGCTCTTTGTCGAGCGGGGGCGTTGGGGTTTTCGCACGGCCGAACGGGTGGTGATTCCGCCCCTCTACGACGAGGGATTCGACTTCAGCGAGGGGTTGGCAGCCGTGCGCCTTGCTGCGCGGTGGCACTTTATCGACCCGCGAGGGCGGGTCGTTCTTCACTGCCCGCCGTGCGATGCCGTCAAGCCCTTCCGCGCCGGTTATGCCGTCATCGTCTGCGGAAAGCGGCGACAAAGGATGGATAAGGCGGGTGAATTGTTTGATTTTTGATACATATTGGCTATATTTGCAGTTGATTTGCATAGAAAAAAGGCGCTATGAGAAGATTGACAGCGGCAGAGATCGAGGCGGTTCGGGCATTGGGCACGACGGCCGACGACTGGTCGAAAATAGCCGTATCGGAGGATTTTGACCCTGCACAGCTGCAGCAGAGCCGTTTGAGCGGCGTGGTGGAGCTGGGGAGCGGAGCACGCATCATCCGTTCGTTTGTCTGCAACTACCGCATCGGGCGCGATTCGCTCGTCGAGCAGGTGACCGAGTTGCGTTGTCGTGAGGCGAGCAGCTTCGGCAACGGAGTCATGGTCGCCACGATGAACGAGTGCGAAGGGCGCACGGTCAAGATCTGCGACCGAATGAGTGCCCAAACAGCCTATATGATGGCGATCTACCGCCACCGTCCGTTGCTCATCGAGCGGCTGGAGGCGATGGCCGAAACGGTCGCCGCAGAACGGCGCGACACGATCGGCACGGTGGGCGAGCGGAGCACCGTTTCGGGTGCACGGTTCCTGCGCGAGGTGCGCATCGGCAACGATGTAATGATCGACGGTTCGTCATCGCTCGTCAATGGTACGCTGCTCGACGGATGCCGCATCGGGGTCGATGTCAAGGCCTCGGATTTCATCATTGCCGAGGGGGCCAAGGTGGGCGGCGGCGTGACGATCGAACGCTGTTTTGTCGGCGAGAGCTGCATCTTGGATAAGGGTTTCACGGCGGCCGAGTCGCTCTTTTTTGCCAACTCGCACTGCGAGAACGGCGAGGCGGCGGCCATCTTTGCCGGTCCCTACACCGTTTCGCACCATAAATCGTCGCTGCTGATTGCCGGTATGTTCTCCTTCTTCAACGCAGGCAGTGCCTCGAATCAGAGCAACCACCTCTTCAAGAGCGGCGCGGTGCATCAGGCGATCCATCCGCGCGGCTGTAAGTTCGCAAGCGGTGCCTACATCATGGCCCCCGCGATCGAGGGTGCCTTTACGATGGTGATGGGACACCACTCGCGCCACCACGACACCTCGGTCTTCCCCTACTCCTACCTCTTGGAGAAGGAGGAGCGTTCGTTCCTGCTGCCGGCCGTCAATCTGACGAGCTACGGCACGGTGCGCGATCTGGAGAAGTGGCCGAAGCGCGACCGCCGCAAGGTGGGGCGCGACATCATCTCGTTCGAGCCGCACAACCCCTACACGACGGGCAGTATGGTACGCGCCGTCGGGGTGCTCCACTCGTTGGAGGAGATGAACCCCGACAGCCCCGTCTATAACTATAACCGCGTGCAGATTCGCTCCGCTGCGCTACAACGCGGCATCAAACTCTATAACCGCGCCATCGTCGCCGCATTGGGCTACATGCTCGAGCGGGGCACGACGACCGCCCGCTACAATGGCGGCGGCCGTTGGGTCGATCTGGCCGGACAGTTCATCGCCAAACCGGTGGTCGAGGCGATCCTCGACCGCATCGAGCAGGGCGAACTGACCACCCCCGCCGCGATCGACAACGAGCTGCGCGTCTTTGCCGTCCACTACGACGACTACGCCCACAGCTGGGCCGAGCAGACCTACGCCGCGATCTTGGGGCACGCCCCGAGCGACGAGGAGATCGCCGACGCGATCGAGTCGGGTCGCAACGCCCGTGAGAAGCTGCAGCAGCTGACCGATGCCGACCGCCTACGCGACTGCGGTGCCGAGATGTCGATCGGCTACGGTTTGGATTGCGACACGCTCGAGGAGCGTATGAAGGATTACCGCAATGTGCGCGGATTGAACTAACGCCCCACGCCATGTACACGCAGAGTATCACCCGCACCCACCGCACGGCCTTTGTGCTGCTGATCGACACCTCCGGTTCGATGGCCGAAGAGATCCGTTTTCACGGTCGTACGGCATCGAAAGCCGAGGCGGTGGCGACGATCGCCAACGAACTGCTGTTCGAGCTGTTGGCGCGTGCCCATCGCAGCGAGGGGTTGCGCGACTACTACGACATCGCCGTCTTGGGGTATGGCGGGAGTGATGAGGTGCGTTCGCTGTTGGGCGACCGACAAAAGCTATTCTTTTCGATCCGCGAGTTGGCCGAGTGCTCCGTTGAGCTGCACAAAACGGCGATCGAGTTGCGACAACCCGACGGGTCGATTGCCCTGCGCGAGCTCTGCATGCCGGCATGGGTGACACCTCACGCCGAGGGGCAGACTCCGATGCTCGAGGCGTTGCGTGTGGCACGCGATCTGATCGAGGAGTGGACGCGCGAGCCGGCTAACTGTCACAGCTTCCCGCCCATCGTCTTCAACATCACCGACGGCGAGGCGACGGACGGTTTCCCCGAAGAGCTGCAACGCGTGAGCGACGAGATCCGCGACTTGGCGACAGCCGACGGGAAGGTCTTGTTGATCAATATCCACATCGCCCCCGACAGCGCGGAGCGCACGCTCTTCTTCCCCTGCCGCGAGGAGCAACTGCACCCGAATCGCTACGCGGCACTGCTCTACGACTGCTCGAGCGAGATGCCCTCGTGTTTCGACGAGGCGATCCGCGCAATCAAGGGGCCGGCAGCCCTGCCACCCTTCCGCGGCGTGAGTTTCAACGCATCGGCCGCCGAGCTGGTGGCGATGCTCGACATCGGAACAATCAGCGTAAAAACCGAGTAACCGATGCGAACGATCTGCCATTTTATGCGGGCACTGCTTACGCCCGAGCTCAACTTTACGACCCTCTCGGATGCAACCGTGCGTTGCGACGAGCAAGGGCTGCCCATCGTACACCGCACAACGCGCTATATGGAGTGCGAGATCGAGCGACAGGGGGCGCGTTATCTCCTCTCGGTCGCCCTCTCGACGGCTACGGCGCACCGCGACGAGCGGCTGATGACCGCCCTGCGGCACCGCCACCATCCGCTCTTCAATTCGCTGCAACTGCTACGCAGTGAGTTGCGCATCGAGGGCGAATCGGTGCCGTGCGATGTACTGTTGCAGGAGATCGTCGGGCGGCCGCTCAGCGAGGCGATCCCGCTCTTCACGGCCGAGGAGTTGGCCGCGGCGATCGACCATCTGAAGGAGGAGCTGCGCTCGGCAGGCATCACGCACCGCAACCTGAAGCTGACGAACCTGCGCTGGCTCGAAGGGCGTTTGATCCCCGTCCGCTACTACGATGCCGTCCTCAACGCCGGCGGCGAGGAGGATGCCGCAGCACTCGATCGGCTCTATGAAGAGTTGGCCACCGTGACCGGTTCGAGCCTTGCAGACGAGGAGCTGAAGCACACATGCCTACACTGCAAGGAGCTGCTCACCGGCCACCGTTGGGTGGGCAACGAGTTCGAGGGGCTGACCTGTGTCGAGGATGCAACGGGATTCGGATTTGTCGATACGGCCAACCGTATGGTGATCCCTGCCCGCTATCGGTGGGCGGACGACTTCCACGAGGGGCGTGCCGTGGTCGAGACGGAGAGCGGCATGGGGCTGATCAACCGCGAGGGGCACTACATCCTGCCGCCGCTCTACGAGATTGTCGATTACCGCTACGAGCGGTCGCTTATTCAGGCACGACAGGCGGGTTTGTGGGCGCAGTTCGACTATCTGGGACGGCAGCTGACACCCTTCGGTACTTCGTACGAAGTGTGACACGATGCAAAATTCAAAATGCAAAATTTAGAATTCAAAATTAAAAATTAAAAAAATAGACCATTATGGAGAGTGTTAAGACTTTGATTATCGGTAGCGGGCCGGCAGGATTTACGGCTGCGATCTACCTTTCGCGTGCCAACATGCAGCCCGTGCTGTACGAGGGGTTGCAGCCGGGTGGACAGCTTACGACGACCACCCTGATCGAGAACTACCCGGGCTTTGCCGACGGCGTGGATGCCAACGAACTGATGGCGGCGATGCGCAAGCAGGCCGAGAACCTCGGCACGACGATCCGCACGGGGTGCATCACAAAGGTCGATCTTTCGGCGCGCCCCTTCCACATCACCGTCGAGGACGGCACCGAGATCGAGGCCGAGAGCCTCATCGTAGCGACGGGTGCAACGGCCAAATATTTGGGCCTTTCGTCGGAGCTGAAGTTCCGCGGACAGGGCGTAAGTGCCTGCGCCACCTGCGACGGATTCTTCTACCGCAAACGCGATGTAGCGGTGGTCGGCGGCGGTGATACGGCTTGCGAGGAGGCAACCTACCTCGCCACGCTCTGCCGCAAGGTCTATATGATCGTCCGCAAGCCCTTCCTGCGCGCCTCGCAGGCGATGCAGCAGCGCGTATTCGATACGCCCAATATCGAGGTACTGTTCGAGCACAACACCGCCGAGGTGCTGGGTGACGAATCGGGCGTAACGGGCGTACTGGTGCGCAAGACGGACGGCACGGAGCGCACGCTCGATGTGGCCGGCTTCTTCCTCGCCATCGGTCACCACCCCAACACCGACCTCTTCGACGGACAGTTGGAGCTGGACGACGAGGGGTATATCAAGGTCGAGCCGGGCACCTCGAAGACCTCCGTCGAGGGTGTCTTTGCGGCCGGTGATGTAAAGGATCCGCACTACCGTCAGGCGATCGCCGCCGCCGGTTCGGGTTGCGTAGCCGCACTCGACTGCGAGCGATTCCTGCGCAGCAAATAAATCTTCGCAACGAAGTGAGTTTCAAGGTCACCATACTGGGCTCCTCGTCGGCCAAACCGACCCTCAACCGCCACCCCTCGGGGCAGGTGGTCTGCATCCACGAGCAGTACTTTTTGGTCGATGCCGGCGAGGGTGTGCAGCAGCAGATGTTCCGCTACGGGATCAACCCGCTCAAGCTGCGCGAGGTCTTTATCTCGCACCTACACGGTGACCACCTCTTCGGGCTCTTTCCGCTCATCTCGACCCTCGGGTTGTATGGGCGGCGCACACCGCTCAGGGTCTATGCACCGGCCCCCTTCGGGGAGCTGTTGGCTGCGCATCTGAAGTTCTTCGACACGGCACTCCCCTACGAGGTAGAGTGGATCGAGGTCGATACGACGAAGCACCGCCTGCTGATGGAGAACCGCACGATCGAGGTGTGGAGCATCCCGCTCCGCCACCGTGTACCGTGTGCCGGTTTTCTCTTCCGCGAGAAGTGCCCGCCGCTGAATGTCGATAAGTTCCAAATCGCCAAGCACAACCTCTCGATCGCCCAGATCACCGCCGCCAAGCGGGGCGAGGATGTCCTACTCGAGACGGGCGAGGTGATCGCAAACGCCGTGCTGACCTACCGTCCCTACGCACCCCGTTCGTACGCCTACCTCTCGGATACGAACTTCTCGGCAAAGGCCGCCAACCTGTGTCGCGGGGTCGATCTGATGTACCACGAGGCGACCTATGCCGCCGCCGAGCAGCGTTCGGCGCGTGATCGCGGCCACTCGACCACGGTCGATGCCGCAAAAGCCGCCCTCAAGGCGGAGGCCAAGCGGCTCGTGATCGGCCACTACTCGTCGCGCTACAAGCAGATCGAGCCGCTCGTCGAGGAGGCACGCGCACACTTTGCGGAGAGCTATCCCGCCGTCGAGGGAGAAACATTTACAATCGAGAAACAACGATGACAAAGGCTGAAATTCAATTCGTCCGCTCGCTCCACGACAAGCGCGGCCGCACCGACGAGGGGCTCTTCATCGCCGAGGGCGAGAAGCTCATCGCGGAGATCCGCTCGTCACACCTCCGCATCCGTACGCTCTACACGCTCGATGCGGCGTTCGAGGGCGAGGAGGTGGTGCGCATCACACCAAAGGAGATGGAGCGCATCTCGACCCTCAAGACCCCCACAAAGGCGTTGGCCGTGGTCGAAATTCCGCACCATACGCTCTCGACCCGACAGCTCGGCGAGCGGCTCGTCTTGGCACTCGACGAGGTGCAGAACCCGGGGAATCTGGGGACGATCATCCGCCTTGCCGACTGGTTCGGCATCACGGATATCCTCTGTTCGCACGACTCGGCCGACTGCTTCAACCCGAAGGTCGTACAGGCGACGATGGGGGCGATTCTGCGCGTGCGCGTCCACTATGTCGATCTGCCGCTGTGGCTCGGCAAGGCGCGCCAAGCCGCGATCCCCGTCTATGGCACCTTCCTCGAGGGGGAGAACCTCTACCAAACCGACCTGACCCCGAACGGGATCGTCGTGATGGGCAACGAGGGGCGCGGCATCTCTGAAGCGGCGGCGGCGGCCGTTTCGCACAAGCTGCTCATCCCGCCCTACCCCGCCGAGAGGCGCACGACCGAGTCGCTCAACGTGGCGATGGCCACCGGCATTATCTGCGCCGAGTTCCGCCGACGGACATTGAAATAAACCGTTCCGAAAAAAGAAAATCGCCGTCGGGCGATTTTTTTCTATGCAGATGATCTCAATTCACGCTTTTTGCTTATATTTGCTCTTTGAAACAGCAACTTATGACAGAACAAAAGCTCAAAATAGGAATCACGCAGGGGGATCCGAACGGCATCGGCTGGGAGGTGATCCTCAAAACGCTTGCCGATCCGCGCATCGCGGAGCTCTGCACGCCCGTCGTCTATGGGGCGCAGAGTGCGGCGGACTTCTACCGCAAGACGCTCGCCGAGGGCGAGGGTGTACAGTTCCACACGGTCGTCTCGGCACACGAGGCTCGCGAGGGACGGGTTAGTTTGGTCGATTGCGGTCGTGTGGAGCGCATCGAGGCCGGTAAGCCGACCGCCGAGGCGGGAGCGGCCGCCGTCGAGGCGTTGGAGCGTGCAGCGAACGATCTGAAAGAGGGGCTGTTGGATGCCGTCGTCACCGCTCCGTTCGACAAGGAGACGGTGCAGAGCGAAAAGTTCCGTTTCACGGGTCATACGGAGTTCTTCGGCGATCGGTTCGAGGGCGAGCCGATGATGATTATGTGCAGCGAGCGGCTGCGCGTAGGGTTGGTCACGAAACACATCCCCGTTGCGCAGATCGCACAACACATCACCCGTGAGCGTATCGTTAAAGAGCTACACACGCTGAAGCGCGCCTTGAAAGCGGATTTCGGCATCGTCGCCCCGCGCATTGCCGTCTTGGCTCTCAACCCCCACGCAGGGGATGGCGGGTTGCTCGGTACGGAGGAGCAGGAGGTGATCCGCCCCGCCATCGAGCAAGCCTTCGACGAGGGTGTCTTGGCCTTTGGCCCCTTTGCAGCCGACGGGCTGTTTGCCAACGGCGGCTATACGCAGTACGACGGCGTGCTGGCGATGTACCACGATCAGGGATTGGCCCCCTTCAAGACCCTCTCGCCCGACGGTGTAAACTATACGGCCGGTCTTTCGGAGGTGCGCACCTCGCCCGATCACGGCACGGCGTTCGACATCGCCGGTCAGGGCAAGGCCGATGCGCAGTCGATGCGCAACGCGATCTATGCGGCGATCGACATCGTACGCAACCGTCGCGCCTACGCCGCTTGGTCGGCCAATCCGCTGCCGAAGGCCGAGCGTGAGCGCACGCGCCGCGATCTGTCGATGAAAGAGCTGAAGCTGCCGGAGCAGAGCGAAGAGTAGCCGCAAGGGTGCACGAAGGATGCACGAAGTAGGCACGAAGTAGGCACAAAGTAGGCACAAAGGGGCACAAAGTAGGTACGGATAGGTACGAAAAAGAGGATGAACTGCACGGAGGAGAAGAACTTGTGGACACCACTGATCAAGCTATTGGGGTTGGTCTTGGCAACAAGGTATGCCCGTATGGGGATTCGGTCGCTGTGCGCATTTGCTCCGCAGGGCGATGTCCTCAGATTCTTCCAACTCGGTTTGGAGTATATCGCACCGGTAGCGGTCGTAATGCTCTTTGTTAAGTCAGGCGAACAACGATCGATTCGTTCGATGGGATTCACCGCCTCCAAAGGATTGCACGCCTACCTGCAGGGTGCAGCGTTGGGGGCTCTGATGATCGCCGGCATCACTGCACTGTCGTTGCTGTCGGGTGAGGTGGCGTATCAAGGGGCAAACAGCCGCTTCGCGCTTGCGCCGTTTGTCGCAGCACTCGGGCTGGCGATGATCAACATCCGCGAGGAGGTGCTCTTCCGAGGTTGGTTTCTGACCACCTCGTACAGCATACGCAACCCCTTGCAGGCGGTACTCGGCGGTTCGGTGATCTTTGGACTGATGCACTGCGGGAACAACCACGCATCGCTCCTCTCGATCGTCAATTTGGTGCTGTTCAGCATCTTCCTGTCGGAGTTGTTTCTGATACAGGGAAGTATTTGGCTCGTGGCCGCCTTCCACTCGATGTGGAATTTCACGCAGGGGAAGCTCTTCGGACTCCCCGTAAGCGGCAATCCGGCACGCGCATCGCTGTTGGAGTTTGAGGCTGCGCCCGACTCGCTGACGGCGGGGTTCGGATTGGAGGGCAACCTCATAACCACGGCGGTATTGGCTGCGGCCATCGCATTGGTTGCCCGCGCGATCGCACGCAAACGGCGAAGAGCGTTGTCAAGTTGATCGGCCAATGGCGCAGTGGGCACGAAGCGGACGAAGAGAACGAAAAAAAGATAGAATTGGGGCCTGATGGTGTATTCCGTCTCGTAATTGTGGAAGCACCGGAGGGTTCAGAACATAAAACTTAATTAAACACTTATGATCAAAATCACCTTTCCCGATGGCTCGGTAAGAGAGTATGCCAAAGGGACGACTGCACTCGAAGTTGCAACGAGCATCAGCCCTCGTTTAGCTGCTGACTCGTTGGCCGCCTCGGTGGACGGCGTAACCGTCGATTTGAAGTTGCCGATCGAACAGGATGCGGCAGTAAAGTTCTACAAGTGGGAGGATGCCGAGGGTAAGCACGCCTTCTGGCACACCTCGTCGCACCTCTTGGCCGAGGCATTGGAGAGCCTCTACCCGGGGATTAAGTTCGGTATCGGTCCCGCGATCGAGAACGGCTTCTACTACGATGTGGATTGCCCCACCCCGATCACGGAGGGCGACTTGCAGAAGATCGAAAACAAGATGTTGGAGTTGGCGCGCCAAAAGGAGGAGCTCATCCGCCGCGAGGTGCCCAAAGCCGAGGCCCTTGCCACCTTCACGGAGAAGGGCGACCAATATAAAGTGGAGCTGATCAGCGATCTGGAGGACGGCACGATCTCGTTCTACACGAACGGTGCCTTCACCGACCTCTGCCGCGGCCCGCACCTGCCGAATACCGGCTCGATCAGGGCCATCAAGCTGCTCTCGATCGCCGGTGCCTACTGGCGCGGTAACGAGAAGAACAAGATGCTGACGCGCATCTACGGTATCTCGTTCCCCAAGAAGTCGATGCTCGACGAGTACCTCGTGATGTTAGAGGAGGCCAAGAAGCGCGACCACCGCAAGCTGGGTAAGGAGCTCGAGCTCTTCACCTTCTCGCAGCGCGTGGGGCAGGGTCTGCCGTTGTGGCTGCCGAAGGGCACCGAGCTGCGCGACCGCTTGGAGCAGTTCCTGCGCAAGGTGCAGAAGCAGCACGGCTATCAGCAGGTGATCACCCCGCCGATCGGCAACAAGGAGCTCTACATCACCTCGGGGCACTACGCAAAGTACGGCAAGGATTCGTTCCAGCCGATTCAGACCCCGATCGAGGGCGAGGAGTACCTCCTCAAGCCGATGAACTGCCCCCACCACTGCGAGATCTACCGCTCGAAGCCCCGTTCGTATAAGGATCTGCCCGTTCGCTTGGCCGAGTTCGGCACCGTATGCCGCTACGAGCAGTCGGGTGAGCTGCACGGTCTGACGCGCGTGCGCTCGTTCACGCAGGACGATGCCCACCTCTTCGTGCGCCCCGATCAGCTGTTGGAGGAGTTCGAGCGCGTGATCGACATCGTGCTCTACATCTTCAAGACGCTGAAGTTCGAGAACTACACGGCACAGGTTTCGCTGCGCGACCCGAACAACCGCGAGAAGTACATCGGCTCGGACGAGAACTGGGAGAAGGCCGAGTCGGCCATCATCAAGGCCGCTGCCGAGAAGGGGCTGAATACGGTTGTGGAGTATGGCGAGGCCGCCTTCTACGGCCCGAAGCTCGACTTTATGGTCAAGGATGCACTGGGTCGCTCGTGGCAGCTCGGTACGATTCAGGTCGATTACAACCTCCCCGAGCGTTTCGATCTGACCTACAAGGGTGCCGACGACAAGCTCCACCGCCCGATTATGATCCACCGCGCCCCGTTCGGTTCGATGGAGCGTTTCGTGGCTGTGCTGTTGGAGCACACGGCCGGTAAGTTCCCGATGTGGCTCTCGCCCGATCAGGTGGTCGTGCTCCCCATCTCGGAGAAGTTCAACGACTACGCCCGTTCGGTGGTCGAGTACCTCAACCGCAACGATGTCCGCGCACAGATCGACGACCGCAACGAGAAGATCGGCCGCAAGATCCGCGACAACGAGCTGAAGCGCATCCCCTACCTGCTGATCGTCGGCGAGAAGGAGGAGGCTGAGGGGCTCGTTTCGGTACGCGCACAAGGCGAAGGCGACAAGGGTCAGATGACACAGGAGGCCTTCAAGGAGTATATCTTGGAGCTGGTCAAGCGGGAGGTCGAGGCCAACACGATGGCCTAACCGCCCCCAAAGACGGATTTATTAACCAATTAATCAGATACAACTATCGCAACAACCAAACCGTTCCCGCCGAGGCCGTTTAACCCGGGGAACAACAGACCAAAACCTGCCGGTGCTGCGGGTCGTCCCGCACACAACGAGAAGGAGAACCCGCATCGCATCAACGACGAGATCACGGCACCGCAAGTGCGCGTGGTGGGCGACAATGTGCCCGAGGCACAGGTGATGTCGATTCGCGATGCACTGAAGTTGGCCGATGAGCTGGAGCTCGATCTGATCGAGATTTCGCCCAAGGCCGATCCTCCCGTCTGCCGTATCGCCGACTATCAGAAATTCTTGTACCAGCTCAAGCGCAAGGCCAAGGAGATCAAGGCGAATCAGACGAAGGTCGTGATCAAGGAGATCCGTTTTGGCCCGCAGACCGACGACCACGACTACAACTTTAAGTTGAAGCACGCGCAGAACTTCCTCAAGGAGGGCGCCAAGGTGAAGGCCTATGTCTTCTTCCGTGGCCGTTCGATCGTCTTCAAGGAGCAGGGTGAAATTCTGCTGTTGCGTTTTGCGACCGATCTGGAGGAGCTTGCCAAGGTGGAGATGATGCCCAAACTCGACGGTAAGAAGATGAATATGATCCTCGCCCCGAAGGGCAAGAAGTAAAAATTCAAAATTCAGAATTTAGAATTCAAAATTTAGAATGGAGAATTAAGATGAAGGGGCTGTCTAACAAGTTAAGTTACGACAGCCCCAAGTTTCAGAAGTTGTATAACAAGAGGGATTTCAAGTTTGCGATTAAGCGAGGGCAGAGGCTGCTTGCAGACTTTGCCGAGCCGGAGCAACCAAAAGGCACTTAACGCGGAAATCACCTTGTTAGACAACTTCTTTGTTTGTGTGAGGAGTACAATGTGATGCGAAGAACAGATTGGAAGCACCGAGCATACAGTATCCACCTCGCAGCGTCCCAGTACTCCCAGCACTCGCAGCATTCGCAGAATGCGCCTACCCGCTGATCGCGCAGCCCTCATTTTGAATTTTGAATTCTACATATTGAATTAAAAAAGAACGGCCGCCCGTCTTGGGCAGCCGTTCTTTTGCACTATTGCTGGAGCGTTCCGAGTGTCTCCTTCGAGCCGACAACCAAGTTCTCGTACTCGCGCAGACCCGTACCGCCCGGGATCAGGTGACCGCAGATCACATTCTCCTTGAGGTTCTCCAGCGGATCGACCTTCGCCTGAATAGCGGCCTCGTTCAGCACCTTCGTCGTCTCTTGGAACGATGCGGCCGAGATGAAGCTCGAGGTCTGCAGTGCTGCGCGGGTGATACCCTGCAGAATCTGCGTCGAGGTGGCGGGCACGATGTCGCGCACGGTCACCGTCTTCAAATCGCGGCGCTTGAGGCTCGAGTTCTCGTCGCGCAGCTTACGCAGCGAAACGATCTGTCCTGCCTGCATCGTCGTCGAGTCGCCGGCATCGGTCACGACGGCCTTGTCGTACAGCTCGTCGTTGACATCCATAAACTCCCACTTATCGACGATCTGATCCTCGAAGAAGCGCGTATCACCCGGATCCTCGATCTTGACCTTCGACATCATCTGACGAACAATCACCTCAAAGTGCTTGTCGTTGATCTTCACACCCTGCATACGGTACACCTCCTGAACCTCGTTCACGATGTACTCTTGGATGCGCGTCGGGCCCAAGATATTCAGAATATCGGTCGGCGTGATGGCACCGTCCGACAATGCCGAACCGGCCTTCACAAAGTCATTCTCCTGTACGATGATCTGACGCGACAGCGGTACCAGATAACGCTTCACGGCGCCATCCTTCGAGGTGATCACCACCTCGCGGTTACCGCGCTTGATCTTGCCGAAGGTTACCTCACCGTCGATCTCCGAAACAACGGCCGGATTCGACGGGTTACGCGCCTCGAAGAGCTCGGTAACGCGCGGCAGACCACCCGTGATATCGCCACCCGACTTGCCGACGGCACGCGGGATCTTGATCAGGATATCGCCCGCCTTGATCTTCTGCTTGTCCTTCACGACGACATGCGCCGTAACGGGCAGGTTGATCTGCTTGACCTCGATATCCTCCTTGTTCATAATCTTGATCACGGGGTTCTTCGTCTTATCCTTCGACTCGATCACGACCTTCTCCGACAGACCCGTCTGCTCGTCGCGCTCCTCGCGGTAGGTAACGCCCTCGATCACGCTCTCGTAAGCGACCTTACCGTCGAACTCCGAGATCACTACGGCGTTGTAGGGATCCCACTCGCAGATCATATCGCCCTTCTTAACCTCGGCACCATCCTTCTTGTAGAGCGTAGCACCGTAGGGTAGGTTGTGCGTGTAGAGGACGATCTCGGTCTTCGGATCGACGATGCGGAACTCCGACTGGCGCGAGATGACCAGATCGATCGTCTCGCCGGCGTTGTTCTTCGTAGCGATCGTGCGCAGCTCGTCGATCTCCAGACGACCCTCGTACTTCGATACCACATTCGTCTCAACAGCCGTACCACCGGCCACACCACCGACATGGAAAGTACGAAGTGTAAGCTGCGTACCCGGCTCACCAATCGACTGGGCGGCGATGACACCGACCACCTCACCCTTCTGCACCATACGCGCCGTAGCGAGGTTGCGACCGTAGCACTTCGCGCAGACACCGCGACGCGCCTCGCAGGTGAGTACCGAGCGAATCTCAACCGACTCGAGCGGCGACTTCTCGATCGCCTCGGCAATCGCCTCGGTGATCTCCTCGCCGGCCTTGCACATCACCTCGCCCGTGATCGGGTGGATCACATCGTTCAGTGCCGTGCGACCCAAGATGCGGTCGTAGAGCGTCTGTACGACATCGTCGTTGCGCTTGATAGCCGTAGCCGTCAAACCACGCAGCGTGCCGCAATCCTCCTCGTTGATGATGACATCCTGTGCCACATCGACCAGACGACGCGTCAGGTAACCGGCATCGGCCGTCTTCAAGGCGGTATCGGCCAGACCCTTACGGGCACCGTGCGTCGAGATGAAGTACTCCAGCACCGACAGACCCTCCTTGAAGTTCGAGAGGATCGGGTTCTCGATGACCTGCTGGCCACCCTCGACACCCGACTTCTGCGGCTTGGCCATCAGACCACGCATACCGCTGAGCTGACGGATCTGCTCCTTCGAACCACGAGCACCCGAGTCAAGCATCATATAGACGGGGTTGAAGCCGTCCTGATCCTTGATCAGCGTGTCGATTACGACCTTCGTCAGCTTCGTATTGATGTTCGTCCATACATCGATGATCTGGTTGTATCGCTCGTTGTTCGTGATAAGACCCATATTATAGTCCTCCATAATGGCATCGGCACGCTCGTAGCCCTCCTGCACCAGCTTCTCCTTCTCCTCGGGGATGATCACGGCATCGAGGTTGAACGACAGACCGCCTTGGAAGGCCATCTGATAACCCATATTCTTGATGTCGTCCAAGAACTTGGCTACCTTGTCGGCACCCGCCTTCTTCATCACCACCGAGATAATGTCACGCAACGAACGCTTCGTCAGCACCTCGTTGATGAAGCCAACCTCGGTCGGAACAACCTGATTGAAGAGGATGCGACCGATGGTCGTCTCCTTCAGTACCGTTACCGGCTCGCCCTGCTCGTCACGATCCTCGACCAAGCACTTCACCGTAGCGTGCAGGTCGGCGCGGCCCTCGTTGTAGGCGATGATCGCCTCCTCGGGACCATAGAACGACAGACCCTCACCCTTGACACCCTTGCGGGGCTTGGTGATGTAGTACAGGCCCAAGACCATATCCTGCGACGGCACCGTAATCGGGGCACCGTTGGCGGGGTTCAAGACATTGTGCGAACCGAGCATCAGCAACTGCGCCTCCAAGATGGCGGCGTTGCCCAGCGGCAGGTGGACTGCCATCTGGTCACCGTCGAAGTCGGCGTTGAAGGCCGTACATGCCAACGGGTGCAACTGCATTGCCTTACCCTCGATGAGCTTCGGCTGGAAGGCCTGAATACCCAAGCGGTGCAGCGTCGGGGCACGGTTCATCAGCACGGGGTGACCCTTGATCACATTCTCCAAGATACCCCAGATCACGGGATCCTTGCGGTCGATGATCTTCTTGGCCGACTTCACCGTCTTCACGATACCGCGCTCGATGAGCTTGCGGATGATAAACGGCTTGTACAACTCGGCGGCCATATCCTTCGGAATACCCATCTCGTGCATCTGCAGCTCGGGGCCGACGACGATAACCGAACGCGCCGAGTAATCGACACGCTTACCCAACAGGTTCTGACGGAAGCGGCCCTGCTTACCCTTCAGCGAGTCGGAGAGCGACTTGAGCGGACGGTTCGACTCGTTCTTCACGGCGTTGCTTTTACGCGAGTTGTCCAAGAGCGAATCGACAGCCTCCTGCAACATACGCTTCTCGTTGCGCAGAATCACATCCG
>CAZVNR010000028.1:0-19470 GCA_964628945.1 uncultured Alistipes sp.
GTGGCACGGATCGCCGGATCTTGTTCGCGCACCGGCACGCGCGGTATCTTGTTTGCCATAGCTTCTTGTCGTTGTTATTTATCCAAACCGATTCGGCATCGATGCCCCGCCTCGCGCTCGGCTGCAATCGCGGTGGCGCGTTGCTCCTGCGTGCGGTACATCCCCTGACGGCGCATCGCCTCGTCGAAATCGACCTCATGCGCATCGAACTCGGGACCCTCGACACAGGTAAAGCGCGTCTTGCCGGCCACCGTCACGCGGCAGGCTCCGCACATACCCGTTCCATCGACCATCAACGCATTGAGCGAAACGGTCGTCTTGAGGGCATACTTCTTGGTCGTCAGGGCAACGAACTTCATCATAATCATCGGGCCGATCGCCACACACTCGTCGTAGCGGTTACCCTCGGCGATGAGCTGCTCCAAGAGTGCCGTCACCAACCCCTTGAACCCCTCCGAGCCGTCGTCGGTGGCGACATGGAGGTGCGAAGCGACCTTGCGCATCTCGTCGGTATAGATCAACATCGCACGGTTTTTCGCTCCGATGATCACATCGGCCTCCACACCGTGCTCGTGGAGCCACTTCACCTGCGGATAGACCGGCGCCGTACCCACGCCACCGCCGATAAAGATGAAGCGGCGCTTGCGCAGCTCCTCGATCGGTTCGTGGACGAACTCCGAAGGGCGACCCAGCGGGCCGGCGAAGTCGGCGAGTGCATCGCCCGCCTCCAAGGCGCAGATCTTGCGCGTCGAGACACCGAGCGTCTGGATGACGATCGTCACGCTCCCCTCCGCAGCGTCGAAATCGGCGATCGTGAGCGGAATGCGCTCACCCACCTTATCGGCACGCACGATGACAAACTGCCCGGGCAGCGCGGCACGCGCCACACGCGGAGCCTCGACCTTCATCAGGTAGATGTTGTCGGCCAAAAGCCGTTTCTCCAAGATTTTGAACATATTTTGTTTTCAGTTTGAACCCACTTCTAATACGCATTTTTGCAGTCTTCGCACACCTACTCTTCAACAACCGCTGTCACACGCACGCGGCGCGCGGGTCGCTCCGGCTCGTTGGTGATGAACAGCAACTGCTCGGTAAAGAAACCGTAGTCGGCCTTCGCAGGGTCGAAAATCACCTCGCCCGTAAGCGTTTCGCCCGCCTCGATCGGGGTGTTCTCCACGAAGGTCGTCGTCAGCCGCTTCCCCTCTATCTTGCGGAGGATCAAACGACTATGCCCCACATTCCGAATCGCGAACGGTCGGCGAATCGGTTGCGCTGCGGCTTTTACCGCCCCAAATTTAAGGATATTTTCGCTTACTTCCACCATCGGAGGCGCATCTTTTGTGCTTTTTGTCGCACGATCGACCCCGAGGCCGTGCGTGATGAGCTTCAGGTTGGCACGCTTGCCGTCGATCCACAGTTCCATTGCATCGCGAATCGTGCCGTATTGCGGCCGCTCGACGGTGTTGTGATAGCTGAAGTTGATCGCCGAACGCTCGCCGGCGGCCAACATCGCGGGAGCCTCCACCTCGAGCAGTCCGCTTTGGACGGTCGGACGCAGCTCGATGCGGTGCGGTTGATCGGAGGTGTTGATGAGCGAGATGGCCGAACGGATCGGTGCCCCTACATATATGTAATTAAAGGTCGCCATCGTCGCGCTCAAACGAATCCCCTCAGCCGCCTCGATCGGATAACGCTCCTCGACGGTGCGCGTGCGTGGCGAGACCTCGCCCGTAAGGGTCAGCGTAGCGATGCGGTTGCGCTTATCGTCGTAGAGGTGGAGTTTGCGGTCGATCACCCCCGCACGGCCGTAGGGGTCGAAACTCACCTCGATCGTCGTCCGTTCACCCGCGCGGATCGGCTTGCGCGAAAAGGTCGGGACGGTGCAGCCGCAGGTGGTCACGATGTCGAGAATCACGACGGGACGCGTACCCTCGTTCGTGGCCGTGAAGGTGCAACTGACCTTGCCGCCCGCCTCGGCAATCGTGCCGAAGTTATGAGTGAGGCGATCGAACCGCAACTGTGCCGAGAGGCTTTTTGCAGCTAACAGAGTGATTATAAACAGAATAAGTGTTTTTGCTCGCATTTTCTTCGCTGTTGTCGAGATACAAAGTTACATTTTTTTTGATTTTTTTTTGCAATAATTTTGCGAGAATGAAAATTTGCCGTATATTTGCACTCGCAAAACGGGAAAAACGGGTTGCAACTGCCTGAATAGCTCAGTTGGTTAGAGCACATGACTGTTAATCATGGGGTCCTAGGTTCAAGTCCTTGTTCAGGCGCAGATGCGCGAGGGTTGCGTAAAGGTTCTTTCAAAACGCCTGCAAAAGGGAGTGACGATCACAAGATCGAAGCAGGAGATTGATTCGAAAAAATTTTGTCAAAAAATTTGGAGTTCGAAAAAATTGAATTACCTTTGCAGTCCCAAGCCATTTTTAAGGGAGCTTAGCTCAGCTGGTTCAGAGCGTCTGCCTTACAAGCAGAGGGTCGGGGGTTCGAATCCCTCAGCTCCCACAAGAACAACCAAAGCAAAAAGATGTCGTAAGACATCTTTTTTTGTTTTTAGGGATCACTCGTCCATCGAACCCAACTGCCGATCACTGCTGGATCTTGACCAGTTGCTGGCGGTAGGCGTTCAGGATGCGGGATTTGGAGATGAAGCCGAGGTAGCGGTTCTCCTTATCGACCACCGGCAGCATCCATGTATTTTTATCCTCGAATTTCGGCAGAATCGACTGGATCGACTCGTTTTTCAGGATGCGGTCGGGCGGTTGGATCATATAGTGCATAATCGAGTTGCCGTACTTTTCGCGTTGAAACATATCCTTGCGCAGATCGTCCAGCTGCACCACGCCCAACAGGCGGCCGAAGTTGTCGATCACGGGGAAGATGTTGCGCCGTGCCGACGAGATGATCGTGATCAGATCGCCGAGGGTCATCTGCTCGCGGATGCGGATGAAGTCGGTCTCCATCAGTTCGTCGAGTTTCAAAAAGACGAAGACCGATTGATCCTTATCGTGCGTAAGCAGCTCGCCGCGTTGGCGCAGTTGCTTCGTGTAGATCGAGTCGGGATCGAGCCAATAGTTCACGGCGAAGGAGATCGAGGAGGTGATCATCAGCGGGATGAAGAGGCCGTAGCCGTTCGAGAGCTCGGCGATGAGGAAGATCGAGGTAAGCGGTGCCTTCATCACGCCCGTCATCACGCCCGCCATACCGACCAGCGTAAACGAGGCGATCGGCACCTGCCAACCGAACAGCGCATTGCAGATCAGCGCCAACGCCGCACCCGTAAAGGCTCCCACGAAGAGCGACGGGGCAAAGGTACCGCCCACACCGCCGGCGGCATTGGTCGTCGCCATCGCGATCACCTTGAAGAACATCGTAGCGATCACGAAGAGGATCACCACCCACTCGATATGGCTGAAGCGGTAGAAGAGCGAGTTATCGAACAGCGGCTCCGTATGTCCCCGCATCAGCCCCGTGAAGGCCTCGTAACCCTCACCGTAGAGGGGCGGGAAGATGAAGATCAGCACGCCGAGCACCGCGCCGCCAATGAGCCAGCGCCGATACTGCGTAGGTTGTTTCTTAAAGAATGCCCCCACGCGCGAATTCATCGAGGTGAAGTACCACGCCATCAATCCGCAGCAGACACCGAGCAGGATAAAGAGCGGGATCTGCCACAGTTTGAAGACATCCTCGGCGCGCAGCGTGACGGCGATAATCGGGTCGAAGCCGCGCAGGATCAGAGCCGTCATCGTAGCCGTTACGGTGGCGATCAGCAGCGGAATGATCGAGGTGGCCGTGATGTCGAGCATCAAGATCTCCAGCACGAAGACCAACCCCGTGATCGGCGCCTTGAAGATCGCCGCCACCGCAGCACCCGCGCCGCAGCAGAGCATCAGGGTCGTGTGTTTGTAGTTCAGGCGTGCCAACTGCCCCACATTCGAGCCGATGGCGGCACCCGTCAGCACGATCGGCGCCTCGGGGCCGACCGAGCCACCAAATCCGATCGTCGTCGCACCACCCACGATCGAGGTCCACATATTGTGGCGCGTGATGCGTGAACTGCGGCTCGACATCGCGTAGAGCACGCGCGTAACGCCTTCGGAGATGTTATCCCGCACGATGTAGCGCACAAAGAGCGTAGCCAGCACGATACCGATCGCCGGATAGACGAGATAGAGGAATTGCGCCTCCTCAACGGCAAACCAGCGAGTCAGCCCCTGCTCGATGCCGTGCAACAGCATCTCGAAGAGGAAGGTTCCCAAGCCGGCCAACAGACCCACAATGACGGCCAACACCATCAGCATCTGACGCGTCGAAAGGCGACGGGTCAGACGCAGAAAGTAGGCGTAGATGCGATCTTTTAAGCCGTTGAGGGTCATCGCAATACTGAATATTGAATGCTAAATTCTATATTTTGATTGTGCCTTACGCATGCTTTTCGGCATAGGCCTTGGCCTGTGCCGCGATCAGCTCCTTATCCTCGAAGTAGTTGATGCGCATTGCGTTACGCACATCGCGCAGCGTCTCGCCGGCGACCTCGTGCGCACGCGCCGTACCTCGCTCGAGAATGGCATAGACCTCCTCGATGCGGGCCTCGTAGTAGCGGCGGCGTTCGCGGATCGGGTCGAGCAGCTCGTTGAGGATGTTGATCAAGAGCTTCTTGCACTTCACATCACCCAAACCGCCACGACGGTAGTGCTCCTTCAGAGCATCGAGCGACTCATACTCTGGCAGGTACTTCGCAAAGTGCTCGGGACGGCTGAAGGCATCGAGATAGGTGAAGACCGTGTTGCCCTCGACCTTGCCCGGGTCCTCGATTCGGAGGTGATCCGGATCGGTGTACATCCCCATCACCTTCTTCTTCACCTCGGCGGCCGTATCCGAAAGGTAGATGCAGTTACCGAGCGACTTGGACATCTTCGCCTTGCCGTCCGTACCCGGGAGGCGCATGCAGGCGGCATTCTCGGGCAGCATAATCTGCGGCATCACGAGCACCTCGCCGTAGAGCGAGTTGAACTTGTGGACGATCTCGCGCGTCTGCTCGACCATCGGCTCCTGATCGTCACCGGCCGGTACGGTCGTGGCGCGGAAGGCCGTGATGTCGGCGGCCTGCGAGATCGGATAGCAGAAGAAGCCGACCGGAAGACCCTGTTTTTGGGTCGTATCGCCCGCCTCGGCCTGTTCCGAGAAGCCGCGCAGTTGCATCTCGGCCTTGACCGTCGGGTTGCGTTGCAGGCGTTGAACGGTGACGAGGTTCATATAGTAGAAGCACAACTCGCACAGTTCGGCGATCTCGCTCTGGATGAAGATCGACACCTTATCGGGGTCGAGCCCCGCCGAGAGGTAGTCCAACGCCACCTCGATAATATTCTGACGCACCTTCTCGGGGTTGTCCCAGTTATCGGTCAGTGCCTGTGCATCGGCGATCATGATGAAGATCTCGTCGAAGGTGCCGGCGTTCTGCAGCTCCACACGGCGGCGCAACGAACCGACATAGTGC
The DNA here is from genome assembly GCA_964628945.1 of uncultured Alistipes sp. Taxonomy (GTDB): domain Bacteria; phylum Bacteroidota; class Bacteroidia; order Bacteroidales; family Rikenellaceae; genus Alistipes. Next base: position 5,504 of record CAZVNR010000028.1, read on the forward strand.
CCCAAATGGAGGCGTCCGGTGGGACGGTCACCCGTCAGGATGATTTTTTTAGCCATACGCTTTCTCTTTATTAAAGGGTAGATTGTGTACAATTTCCTGCGAAAATACAAAAAAGGCGATCTGTTACCAAAAAAAGTTTGGATCAGATTGCATTTTTTTATAATTTCGCATAAAAGAATAACCCTACACTATGACAATCATTCAGCTGGAGTATCTGTTGGCCGTGGCAAACTGCGGCAGTTTTTCGCAGGCCGCCGAGGTCTGTTTTGTAACCCAACCCTCGCTCTCGATGCAGATCAAGGCGCTCGAGGAGGAGCTGGGCGTGATTCTGCTCGACCGCACGAAGAAGCCGGTCGTACCGACCGAGGCGGGCGAGGTCGTTTTGGAGCAGGTGCGCGAGACGCTGCGTGCCTTCAACTACATCCGCGAGGCGGTACACGAGCTGAAGGGCGAGACGGCCGGCAAGCTCCGTTTGGGTGTGATTCCGACGATCGCCCCCTACCTCGTCCACCGTTTCCTGCCGCTCTTCGTACACGACTATCCGCGTGTCGAGCTGGAGATCTCGGAGATGAAGACGGCCGACATCGTCGAGGCACTCAAGAAGGATCGCCTCGATGCGGCGTTGGTGGCGGGCGGCACCTGCGGCGAGGGGATCTTGGAGCACGATCTGTTCAATGACCGTTTCCATATCTATGTTTCGCCCGAAAACCCGCTCTACGAGCGCTCGAACATCCGTATCGAGGATATTGATCTGAAGGAGCTGGTGATCCTGAGCCCGGGCAACTGCCTGCGCGATCAGATCATCGAGCTGTGCCAAGCCAAGCGGCAGATGCCCTCGCACTTCTCGTTCGAGTCGGGTTCGCTCGAAACGCTGATGCGTATTGTCGATTGCACGCAGTCGGTGACGATCATCCCCGAGATGTGCATCGACTTCATCCCGCGCGACCGCCGCGACCGCGTGAAGCAGTTGGCGAAGGGGAACACTTCGCGCAAAATCTCGATCGCCGTGCGCCGCACCTATGTCAAGAGTTCGATCATCAAGGCGTTGGGCGACACGATCTTAAAGTGCACCAACGAAGCTTAAAACTTTCACGCAACCACTATGCGCAGACTACTACACCTACTTTTTGCCACCGCGTTGCTCTTCACCACCTCCTGCGGCAGCCGCACGGCCGACAACGGGCCGAAACGGATGGCTGTTGTCATCTCGACGCTCAACAACCCGTGGTTCGTCCTGCTGGCCGAGTCGGCCAAGGCGCGAGCCGAGGAGCTGGGCTACGAGGCGGTCATCTTCGATTCGCAGAACAACCCCTCGAAGGAGACCGACCTGTTCGACAACATCCTCGCCGCAGGGTTCGATGCGATCCTCTTCAACCCGACCGATGCCGACGGGTCGGTCGTCAATGTCAAGGCGGCAAAGGAGGCCGGCGTACCGGTCTTCTGTATGGACCGCGAGATCAACGCTCGCAACTTGGCTACCTGCCAGATCCTCTCGGACAACTTCTCGGGATGTGTCGAGATCGGCCGCGAGTTCATCCGCACGGTGGGTCGCAAGGGCAACTACGCCGAGCTGCTCGGTTTGGTGGGCGACAACAACACTTGGAACCGCTCGAACGGTTTTCATACGGTGGTCGATCACTTCCCCGAACTGCGGATGGTGGCGCAGCAGAGCGCCGATTTCGATCGCAATACGGCGATGATGGTCACCGAGTCGATTCTGCAGGCGCACGGCGACATCGTGGGCATCTTCTGTGGCAACGATGCGATGGCGATGGGGGCCTATCAGGCGGTCTTGGCGGCTGGCAAGACGGAGCAGATCAAGATCTTCGGCTTCGACGGCGAGCGCGATGTGCTGCAGGCGATCCGCGACGGGAAGATCGTCGCAACGGGGATGCAGTCGCCCGTGCTGATGGCACGCACGGCGGCCGAGTTTGCCCACCGCTACCTCTCGGGCGACAAGGATTTTGCGCGTAAGATTCCGATCGCCGTCCACGCCGTCACACGCGAAAACATCGACCAATTCTTGGAGTAACCACCCTCACGAAACGACGCAACCAACCGCTATGAAAACATCCCTTAAAATCGGTGGATGGATCATAACGATCCTCCTGATCGTCTCCTTTTCGATCCGCATCGAACCGTTAGACAGCCGCCAAACGGGCACCTTCGACCCGATGAAGGAGGTGAACCACTTTTGGCACACGGAGCTTCCCAAACTGCTCCGAAGCGATCGCATCGTCGATGCCGATCTCTTTCGCAACGAATTGAGACTAAACCGCAAACTCTTGATCGACCGCTACGGGCGCACGCTCGGCATCGGAGCACCCTACTCGATGCTCGTGGGCGGCCGTTTCGAGGTCGTCGAAGTGGGTGAGGAGCTTGTCGGCCTCCGCACCGCTGCAGGCGCACGCTTCGATCTGCGCCGTGATCTGCTCTTCGGCAATACGGTACGCGAGGTGTCGGGCTCGTTCTCGATCGACGACTACGAGAATACGATGGACTTCAACCACATCGCCGCCGCGCTGAACCGTTGCGTTTTGGAGCGTGTGATTGCCCCCAACACGGCACTGCTCGGCGTGGGCGCACGGGTGGAGGTGATCGGTGCGGTCGATCTTGCGCCGAGTGGCGAACCGAAGGCGTGCTACGAGTTGATTCCGTTACACCTTACGGCCGCAAGCAATGAATAAACCAAACGAAAGCCCGATCCTGCAGGCTCGCGGGATCACGAAGCGGTGGCCCGGGGTGGTCGCGCTCAACGGGGTCGATTTCAATGTCCGCGCCGGACGGGTCAATGCCGTCGTGGGCGAGAACGGAGCCGGCAAATCGACCTTGATGAACATCCTCTGCGGTGTCTATGCCGAGTATGAGGGGGAGCTGCGGTTGGACGGTGCTCCCGTCCGCTTCGCGGGCACGGCCGAGGCGGTGCGGGCAGGGATCTCGATGGTGCATCAGGAGCTGCACTTCATCCCGCAGCTCAATGTGGCCGAGAATATTTTTTTGGGGCGCGAACCCCGCACCCGTTTCGGGCTGATTGACCGCGCGACGATGCACCGCGAGGCGGAGCAACTGCTTGAGCGGCTCGGCTTCACGCGCAGCACCTACACGCGGCTCTGCGATCTGAAGGTGGGCGAACAGCAGCTGGTCGAGATCGCCAAGGCGCTCTCGGCCGAGGTGCGCATCCTGATCTTCGATGAGCCGACCTCGTCGCTCTCGGAGCAGGAGACCCACCACCTCTTCCGGCTGATCCGGCAGTTGAAGGGCGACGGCGTGGGGATCGTCTATATCACCCACAAGATGGATGAGCTGCGGCAACTGGCCGACGATGTGACGATCCTGCGCGACGGGCACCTGATCGCCGAGTCGCCCGTGAGCGAAACATCCGTTGACGAGATCGTGCGCCGCATGGTCGGCCGCGACCGCAAGGAGCTCTTTGTGAAGGGCGACCATCCGCACGGTGCCGTCGTGTTGCAGCTGCACGACCTCAATCTCACAGAACAGCACGAGGCACGCACGCTCCACCTCGAACAGATCTCGCTCGAGGTGCACGGCGGCGAGGTGCTGGGGATCTACGGTTTGATGGGCGCAGGGCGCACCGAGCTGTTGGAGTGCCTCTTCGGACTGCACGACAAGCACGCGACGGGTGAGTTGCGGATCGATGGGCAACGCCTGCCGCTCCCCCATTCGCCCGCCGAGGCGATGGCGCACGGCATCGCGCTGATCCCCGAGGATCGCAAGCACGACGGCTTGGTCTTGGGGATGGACATCACGCGCAACTACTCGCTCGCCTCGCTCCGACGGATGGTCGGTTGGCAGGGCATCTGCCACCGTCAGGAGGCGGAGGAGGCCGAACACTACCGCCAAACGCTCTCGATCAAATCGCACTCCGTGCGCCAAGCCACCGGTTCGCTCAGCGGCGGCAATCAACAGAAGGTCGTCTTGGCCAAGATGCTCGGCACTTCGCCCCGCATCCTGCTGCTTGACGAGCCGACGCGCGGCATCGACATCCTCGCCAAGAACGAGATCTACAAGCTGATCGACCGGCTCGCGGCGGAGGGGATGGCCGTCGTGGTCGTCTCTTCGGAGATGCCCGAGATCATGGCCCTCTCGGATCGTATCCTGACCCTCTCGGCGGGGCGCGTAACAGGGAGTTTTGGCCGCAACGAGTTTAGCGAAGAGCTGCTGTTGAAGGCCTCGCTTCCCACCCAATCCTAACCAAAACCGAAACAAACAAGCACTGAAACCATGAAAAACTTTGCACTCCATATCGACCGCTCGAGCCTGCGCCCGCTCATCGCCCTCGTGCTGATGGTCGTGGCCATGTCGTTCCTCTCGGAGAACTTCGCCACGGCGGACAACCTCTTCAATGTGATGCGACAGGTGTCGGTCAATCTCTGTATCTCGGTCGGCATGACGCTGGTGATCCTGACGGGCGGCATCGACCTCTCGGTCGGCTCGATCTTGGCTGTCAGCGGTGCCGTAGCGGCCGGACTCTATAAGTCTGGGCTCTCGTTCGCGGGGGCGAATCTCTATGTCGGCTTCACCTTCTTCGGCGTGGTGATGGTCGCCCTTGTGGTGGGCGGTGCACTCGGCTGGTTCAACGGTTGGATGGTCACCCGTTTCAAGGTGCCCCCCTTCATCGCTACGCTCGGTATGCTTACGATCGCACGCGGTATGACGATGCTCTACACCGACGGCCACCCGATCACGGGGTTGGGCTCCTCGTTCGAGTACCTCGGTACGGGGTGGTTCTGCCATGTGCCGATGCCGGTGATCGTCGCCGTGGTGGTGGTCGTGCTCTTCGCCCTCTTTATGCGCAAGAGCCCGTGGGGTCGCTACATCTACGCCATCGGCGGCAACGAACGCGCCACGCTCCTCTCGGGTGTCAATATTCGGCAGATCAAACGCTTCGTCTATACGGTGGCGGGCGTGCTGTCGGCCGTCGCCGCGCTGATCGTCACGGCACGCCTCGATTCGGCACAACCCAACGCCGGCACGGGCTACGAGCTGGACTCGATCGCGGCGGTCGTGATCGGCGGCACCTCGCTCAACGGCGGTAAGGGGTCGATCTGGGGCACGGTGATCGGTGCGCTGATTATCGGCGTGCTGAACAACGGCTTGGTGCTGCTGAATGTATCGCCCTTCTGGCAGCAGGTGATCAAGGGGTTGGTGATCCTCATCGCCGTCATCCTCGACCGCATGAACAGCAAAGAGTAAGCGCGAATACCTCACAAAATGGGACGAGGCTGCCCGACAACCCATGTCGCGACAGCCTCGTTTTGGCTACCTGCAAAGTGTTCCGCAGCCTATCCGTAAAACTCCTTATACCACTCAGCGAACTTGCGCAAACCGTCTCGTAATGGTGTATGTGGCTTGAAGCCGAAGTCGCGCTCCAACGCGCTCGTGTCGGCGAAGGTGACGGGGACATCGCCCGCCTGCATCGGTACCAGCTCCTTGTGTGCCTCGAAGTCGTAGTCGGCCGGTAAGACTCCTGCACGGATCAGCTCCTGCTGCAGCATATCGACGAAGTCGAGCAGGTTCTCGGGGCTGCTGTTGCCGATGTTATAGACCGCATAGGGCGGTTCGGGCAGCCCGTCCTCACCCGTGCGGCGGGCAGGGGCCTTGTGGATGATGCGTTGCACGCCCTCCACAATATCATCGACATAGGTAAAGTCGCGCTTGCAATTCCCGTAGTTGAAGATCTGAATCTTCTCGCCCTTCACCAGCCTGTTCGTAAAGCCGAAGTAGGCCATATCGGGGCGCCCCGCAGGGCCATAGACCGTAAAGAAGCGCAGACCCGTCGAGGGGATGTTGTAGAGCTTCGAGTAGGCGTGCGCCAAGAGTTCGTTGCTCTTCTTCGTTGCGGCGTAGAGCGACACGGGGTTATCGACCTTGTCATCCGTCGAGTAGGGCACCTTCTTATTGCTACCATAGACCGACGACGAGGAGGCATAGACCAGATGCTGCACGCCCCGTCGGCCGTCATCGTAGCTGTGGCGGCACGCCTCCAAGATGTTGTAAAAGCCGATCAGGTTGCTCTCGATGTAGGCATCGGGGTTCGTGATGCTGTAACGCACGCCGGCCTGCGCCGCGAGATTGACCACCACATCGAACCGATGCTCCGCAAAGAGCCGATCGATCAGTGCCTTATCGGCGATATTACCTTTGACGAAAGACCACCCGTTCTCGGGATGCTCAGCCGCAATTTTGGCAAGCTTATCGAGGCGATACGCCTTGATCGAGGGGTCGTAATAGTCATTCACGCTATCCAAACCGACCACCTCCACCGATGCCTCGGTCGTCAGCAGACGCTCCACCAAATTGGCGCCAATAAAACCCGCCGCGCCCGTTACTAAAATCTGCATCTTGCTACGCTATTTCCGTACGCCAAATCGTTCGCACGCCTCCTTGTAGGTATCGAGCGAACCAATATCGAAACGCCCTGCCGACATCGGCCAAGCGTGCATCGTCGTCGTATCGACCATATAGTGCGCCAAATTGCCCGGTGCATCCTTACCGCAACCGTTCTCGACCGACCGGCGCACCAGTTCCAAATCCTTTTTCAGGTAGATGTAGAAGGGCGGCACGGCCCAATGCGATTTCGGCTGTTGGGGTTTCTCCTCCATATTGAGCACCTTCATCGCCTCGTCGAGCACCACAACGCCCGTGCGCTGCAGCTTCTCGATCGAGGGTTGTTCGTGGCACATAATACAGCTCGTCTGCTTCTCAAGGGCGAAATCGACAAACTCTTGGAAGCTGAAGAAGAGGATGTTGTCGGCTGCCACAACCAGCAGATCGTCGTCGATCTGGAGCTTTTCGATCGCATACAGCAGATCGCACACGGCCCCCAAGCGCGTTTCGTTGCTCTCCGTGCCGTCATCGACGATCGTGATCGGCTTCGTGTAGTGCTGCTTGGCGGCCCACTCCTCGAAGATCGCGGCAAACTTATGGTTCGTGATGATGATATGTTCGTCGATCTCGGGGATGGCATCAATGTCATCCAACATACGCCCCAAGATCGTGCTGTCACCAATCTGCAACAGCGGTTTCGGGAAGTTCTTGGTCAATTCACCCAAACGGGTCGCATAACCGGCTGCTATAACGATGTTTTTCATACAAGGCTCAATTTTGAATTTTGCATTCTACATTTTGACTTACATAAACCTTGCTCCGTCGTCCACCTTGCAGAAGTGGATCTCGAAGGTACTCTCGTATTCGGGGAATTGCTTGAGATAAGCCTCGGTCATTTGGGCGCGGATCTGCTCCTTTTTCGACGGATCGACCAGCGCGATGCAGGCTCCTTTGAAGCCGGCACCCGAGAAACGACCGCCATAGACCCCATCCAAATTGCGCATAATCTCGTAGATGGCAATCAACTCGGGCGAACCACACTCGTAGTTGTGGATCGACGATTCGCAACTCTCGAACGAGAGCCGCCCAAAGAGCTTCAGATTACCCGTTTCCCACGCCGTTACACCCTGACGCACACGACGATACTCCGTATAGAAGTGCTCGGCACGGCGGGCAAAACGCGCCGGCATCCGATCCTTCGTCTTGGCGTAGAGCTCCTTCGACACATCGCGCAGGTAGGTCTTATCGAGCGTTTTGAGGGGCTGCTCGGCGTAGGCTAACATATTCCATGCGGCCGCCTTGCACTCGCTCACACGCAGGTTGTAGTCGCTCGACACCAAACTGCGCGTAAGTCCCGAGAAGAAGATTGCCAACTCGAAGGGGGGCATCTTCGGGTTGCGGCGGATGATGCGGTACTGCTCGCTCTCGGTATCGAGGAAGAGCAGGCCGTCCTTTTCGCTCAAGACGATACACGACTGATCCAAGATGCCGTTCGTCAGACCGATATACTCGCGCTCGGCCTCCGAGGCGACCTTGATCACCTCCATCTTCGTCAGCGCAATATCGTTTGCCTTGGCCAGTGCCATCACATAGGCCACCAGCACAGCCGCGCTCGACGACAACCCGCCGATCGGGAGCGACCCCTTCAGAAAGCCGCGAATGCCGCGTTTCAGTTCAAAACGCTTCTTGAGGGCAAACTTTGCTCCACGCGCATAGTCACCCCAGTTGCGGTTTCTCACCTGCACGGGGGTGGCAATATCGAAACGAATCTCACCTTCAAACGAGAGGCTGCCAAGCTCCACTACCCCATCTTCGGTGGGCGTAAAGAGCAGATCGACCCCCTTATCGAAGGCAAAACCGGTCACCAAGCCGTGCTGGTGATCGACATGTGCGCCGAGTGGGCAAACACGATAGGGCGAGAAGATATGATACTGCGGTTCCTCGCCGTACTTCTCCAAAAATGCTTGTCGGAGTTGGTTCATAAACAGTCTGTTTTAATGTATTTCTCTTACTAAATTTTAGATCTCCGATGTGAAGTGGAAACGGATATCCTTGAAGTTCTCTTGAGCCAAGGCGAGGGCATAGCTCGTGTCGGCCAAGAAGACATCGCGACCGTGCTTGTCGATCGCCATGTTGGTATGCTTGCGGCGTTTGAAGTCCTTGAGCTGCTCCTCGTTATCACTCTCGATCCAGCACGCTTTGTAGATCGAGATCGGTTCCCAACGGCACGATGCGCCATACTCGTGCTCCAAGCGATACTGGATCACCTCGAACTGCAGCGCACCCACCGTACCGATGATCTTGCGCCCGTTGAGCGACGAGGTAAAGAGCTGTGCCACACCCTCGTCCATCAGCTGATCGACCCCCTTCGCCAGCTGCTTAAACTTCAGCGGATCGGCATTCTCGATGTAACGGAACTGCTCGGGGGCAAACGACGGGATACCCGTAAATTTCAGTTTCTCGCCCTCCGTAAAGGTGTCGCCGATCTTAAAGTTGCCCGTATCGTGCAGACCGACGATATCGCCCGGGAAGGCCTCGTCGATCACCGACTTCTTCTCGGCCATAAAGGCTGTCGGCGAGGAGAACTTCAGCTGCTTGCCGGCGCGCACATGGAGGTAGTTCTTGTTGCGCTCGAACCGCCCCGAGACGATCTTCATAAAGGCGATGCGGTCGCGGTGGTTCGGATCCATATTGGCGTGAATCTTAAAGACAAAGCCGGTCATCTTCTGCTCCTCGGGTGCGACCTGTCGCGTGGCCGTAGGGGCGGGTCGCGGCGAGGGGGCAATACGGATGAAGCACTCAAGCAACTCCCTGACACCGAAATTATTGACCGCCGACCCGAAGAAGACCGGCGCCAGCTCGCCGCGCAGGTAGGCCGCGCGATCGAAGTCGTCATAGACCCCCTCGACCAGCTCGATATCCTGCCGCAGTTGATTGGCATACTTCTCGCCGATGCGCTCATCCAGCTCCGACGACGAGAGGTCCTCGATCTCGACCGTCGAGGCATCGGCCGTGAGGCGTTCGTCCGAGGTGAAGAGCGAGAGGTTGTGCTCGTAGAGGTTATAGACCCCCTTGAAGGTGGGGCCGTTTGAGATCGGGAAGGCCAACGGGCGTACGCGGATCTTCAGTTCGTTCTCCACCTCATCGAGCAGGTCAAACGGCTCTTTCGAGGGGCGGTCGAGCTTGTTGATAAAGACGATCACGGGCGTATTGCGCATACGGCACACCTCCATCAGGCGGCGCGTCTGTGTCTCGACACCCTTTGCGCCGTCGATCACGATGATCACCGAATCGACCGCCGTCAGCGTGCGGTAGGTATCCTCGGCAAAGTCCTCGTGACCCGGCGTATCGAGGATGTTGATCTTCGCCCCCTGATACTCGAAGCCCATCACCGAGGTTGCGACCGAAATACCGCGTTGGCGTTCGATCTCCATAAAGTCGGAGGTGGCTCCCTTCTTGATCTTATTGCTCTTGACGGCACCCGCCACATGGATCGCGCCACCGAAGAGCAGCAGCTTCTCGGTGAGGGTCGTTTTACCCGCATCGGGGTGGGCGATGACGGCAAAGGTGCGTCGGCGTGTAATCTCTTCTTGTAAAGTCATTTATGCTTCTTTCTGATAATCTGTGTTGTAGTGGCACCCGACCGACTCCTTCAGCTCCATACCCTGCTTGATGACAAGGTAGGCAACGGCGATCATATTGCGCAGCTCGCACAGCTCGCGGACGGGTTTCGTGTGGTTGTAGAGTTCCTCGGTCTCCTCGAAGAGGATCGAGAGGCGGCGCATCGCGCGCTCCAAGCGAAGATTCGAGCGGACGATGCCGACATAGTTCGACATAATCGACTGCACCTCGCGTTTCGAGCGGATCAGCATCAGCATCTCCTCGGTGTGTTGCGTACCCTCGAAGTCCCAATCGGGAATGCCCTCTTGGAAGCCCGCGCGATCGAATCGTTCGATGGCGTGCTTGGCCGCCTCGTCGGCATAGACCACCGCCTCGATCAGCGAGTTCGAGGCTAAACGATTCGCCCCATGCAACCCCGTGCAGGAGGTCTCGCCGAGGGCATAGAGCCGTTTAATCGAGGTTTGGCCGTGCAGATCGACCTTCACACCGCCGCACGAGTAGTGCGCCGCCGGCGTGACGGGGATCCAATCCTTCGTGATGTCGATGCCGATCGAGCGGCACTTCTCGTAGATGTTCGGGAAGTGGCTCTTGACCGACTCGGGGTCTTTGTGCGTCACATCGAGATAGACATAATCCTCGCCGCGACGGGTCATCTCGCGGTAGATCGCACGCGCCGTGATGTCGCGCGGAGCGAGCGAGCGCATCGGGTGGTAACGATCCATAAACTCCTCGCCGTTTTGCAGGCGGAGGATCGCCCCGAAACCGCGCATCGCCTCCGTGATGAGGAAGTTGGGCTTCTCGCCCGGGTTGTAGAGTGTCGTGGGGTGGAATTGGATGAACTCCATATTTTCGGTCACGGCCTTTGCACGGTGGCACATCGCCACGCCGTCGCCCGTCGCCACGATCGGGTTCGAGGTCGAGGAGTAGATGTTGCCGCAACCGCCCGTCGCCACGATCGTAAAGCGTGCCAGCATCGTCTCGATCTCTTGCGTCTGCTCGTTCAGCACATAGGCACCGAAGCAGGTCAGGTTGCGCGTATGGCGCGTCACGAACTCGCCCAGATGGTGCTGCGTAAGGAGGTCGATCGCAAAGTGGTGCTCCAAGACCGTGATGTTGGGGTGCGCCTTGACCGAGACGATCAGGGCGCGTTCGATCTCGGCACCCGTCAGATCCTCGTAGTGGAGGATGCGGTGCTCCGTGTGGCCGCCCTCGCGGTTCAGCTCGAAGCGACCATCTTCGGTCTTGTTGAAGCGCGTGCCCCACGCGATGAGGTCTTGGATCAGCTCGGGTGCACGCCTTACGACCAGCTCGACCGCCGCGCGATCACACTTGCCCGCACCGCAGACGAGCGTATCCTCGATGTGTTTCTCGAAGGTGTCGGGAGCATAGGTTACCGAACAGATTCCGCCTTGGGCGTAGTTCGTGTTGCACTCCGCCAGCTCTCCCTTTGTGACGATCGTCACATGGCCCTTTTCGGCTGCTTTGAGGGCAAACGAGAGTCCCGCAGCCCCCGAGCCGATCACCAAAAAATCGGTTTTCATTCTCTTTTTAGCGTTAATCAGCACTTTTGGCGATGCAAAGTTATAAAATTTTGTAATTTTGTCCCACATCTTGAGCGAATAAATGGAACAACAGATTGACATCAACGATTTTCACTACGAGTTGCCCGACGAGCGGATCGCCAAATTCCCCCTCGCCGAGCGATCCTCGTCGAAGCTGCTGATCTACCGCAACGGTGCGATCACCGAGAGCCGCTTTCGCCACATCGGCGAGGTGCTGCCCCCCGACGAGCTGCTCGTCTTTAACAATACGAAGGTGATCCGCGCCCGTATCATTATGCACAAACCCTCGGGTGCCCGCATCGAGGTCTTCTGCCTCGAGCCGCACCGACCGGCCGACTACGAACGCGCCCTCTCGGCGACCGCCGAGGCCGAATGGTCGTGCATCGTCGGCAACTCGAAGAAGTGGAAGGAGGGGTATGTCGAGATCAACTTCGAGCACAAAGGGCGAGCCGAGTGGTTGCGTGCGTGGCGCGTGGGCGAGAAGGGGCGCGAGCAGATCGTCCGCTTCGAGTGGTCGGCCGCGATGAGCTTCGGCGAGCTGTTGGAGCTGCTGGGGCACATTCCGATTCCGCCCTACCTGAACCGCGAGAGCGAGGAGATCGACAACACGCGCTACCAGACCGTCTATTCGAAATTCGAGGGTTCGGTCGCCGCCCCGACGGCCGGTCTGCACTTCACCCCCGAGCTGATCGAGCAGATGACCGCCGAGGGCTTCGAGTTTGGCGAGGTGACGCTCCATGTCGGCGCCGGTACCTTTCTGCCCGTCAAGGAGCAGGATGCCACGCGCCACCCGATGCACACCGAACACTTCGAGATCCGTCGTACGACCCTCGAACAGCTCCGCCGCAGGAGGGGCCACATCACCGCCGTCGGCACCACCTCGGTACGCACGCTCGAGTCGCTCTCGGCGCTCGGCTGGCGCATCCGCACGGGCGGCACACCCGACACGGAGCGCGTGATCGGACAGTGGGAGCTGTACGACCTGCCGGCCGATTTTACGGGAGCCGATGCACTCGACTATTTGATCGGCTATATGGATCGGAACTGCTTGGATCGCCTGAAGTGCGCCACGCAGATTATGATCACGCCGCTCGGCTACCGTTTCCGCATCGTCGAGCGGATCATCACCAACTTCCACCAGCCCTCCTCGACGCTGCTGCTGCTTGTGGCGGCCTATGTCGGTGACGATTGGCACGCGATCTACGACTACGCCCTTACGCACGATTTTCGCTTCTTAAGCTACGGCGACTCGTCGTTGCTGATGCGGGAGTAGCGGAGATTTTGATTCTTTGGAAATCTTTATTATATTTGCGTAGTATAACCAACTCTTTTTTGCGTATGAAAAATCTCCTTTATGTAACGCTTTGCACTGTTTCGCTCCTGCTCGGGGCGTGTGATAACACGGAATACCGTCCGATTGCCGAGTTTGAGGACTCGACCAATGTCTCTTTGAAATATGTCATCAAAGACGGGAAATGGGGTTTGGGGATGCCCGCCAACAAGGAGTACGCAGCTTCCATTTACTGCCCCATCGAGTACGATACGATTTGGCGAGCCGGTGACGGATTGACCGGTTTTATCGGGTTAAAGGAGGGGCAGAAGTACTATATTTGTAAATGCGTAAAATCCAAGTATGGAGCCGGTTATAATTTTGGAGCTATTCCGTTCGATCGCTACGAACGATATCGGGGCAAACTGCGTGTTTACGACCACTTCTTTATGACCTCCGACGAGGTGGGGACATTCCACCTCGAAGAGTACATCGAGCATGGTTTGCAAGCACGCACGATCACACAGGGGCCGTTCGATTGGGAACAATGGATTATAGCGGATCATGATGTCATCCTATTTCGTCAAAACGGGCTGTGGGGTGCCTTCATAAAATACCACAATGAATCAGTGGTATATGACAGCAAACGCGGAGTGTATCAAGGAAAATACGGCCCACTGCTGAAACCGGGTAATGAGATCCTGATCAATCCTGTTTACACAAAGTTATACGCAATCGAAAGCAGCACAAGCTTCGAAATAGGCAGCGAAGAGTACACCTATTACGCAGGGCTTACCCCCGACGGGACATGGGAGTATATCGGCGAGCCCGGGCATCGTATTGATCTGCCTTGCTTCCGTTTCAACCCCGCGTGGTTGACCTGCGCCCTCGAGGATGGAAGACGCTATAATTGGGGCGACACTCCGCACGGACGAGTCTATATCGAGCATCGTGAACTGACCAAAGATGCAGGCTATCTGCGCATGTACCAAAACCAACGATACACCAAGCTTTACGGCGGTATTCAAGATGCCATGTGGGATGCAAAGTAGCTGTTAAATCCCTATTTTGGGGTCGCGCAACCAAAGCTGACCGCTAACAGCTCATTTTGAATTTTGAATTACTACTGGTGCGATAAAAAATCATCGTGTCATTCCGAACGCGGC
>CAZVNR010000029.1:0-18952 GCA_964628945.1 uncultured Alistipes sp.
AGGGGGCCAAGGGCCTCTGCTTTTGGCTTTCAGCCAAAAGCAGAGGCCGAGCAGTACGCTCGGCCTCTTACTCGGCAGTCAACTATCTGGGACCAAACCCACCGCCTCCCCCGGGAGGGGGCCCCATCATCCGGCGGTGCTGTTGGAAATCCTGTTGCTCCGAGCTCTCGTAGTCGGACATATTCTTCGAACCCTTCTTGCCGAAGCGGCGCAGGTTCACCGTGAACTGTACCATATAGTAGCGACCCATCGAGAGGTTCGTCGTATTCTGCGTATAGCCCGAACCCGTCGAGCGCGAGAAGGCGACATTGTTCTGATTGAAGAGGTCGTTCACGCCGATCAGAATCTCGCCGCGCTGGTTCTTAAAGACCTTCTTACCCACATAGAGGTTGCAGATCATATAGTCCTCGTTGTAGTCGTTCGTGATACCGAGGTACTGCGAGTAGGTCGCCCCCGCCGTGAAGGTGAATCCGAGCGGCAGGACGAACTTCATGCTGGCGTTGGCGTTGTGGCTGAAGTAGCGGTTCTTCTCCTTGCCGGCCGAGGCCAACGAGTTGGTCGCCTCGTTGTAATTTCCGCCCCACGAGAGGGTGAAATCGACCTTCTCGGAGATGTTACTGCCCAACACCGTACGCAGCATATACCCTATATTGTCGCTGTCGTTGCGCTCGCCGTTGAGGATCGTACCACTCGCCGCATCGTACTGACCACCCACCATATTCGGCGTGGTCGAGTAGTTGAAGGCGGCCATGATGTTGAAGTTGCTCTTCAAGAAACCGATCGGCAGACCGTAGTGAACCATCGTGCGGATGCTCCACTGCCCGTCCAGATTGACCGGCATCGAGAAGTAGTTGGGGCGGTAAGTCGCCTGTGCCGAACCCTCGCCGATGGTGATCTCACCCGGATTTTGCAGCATATGGGTAGCCGTGTAGTTCTGTGTCTTGTTCCACGAGAACATCCACATAAAGGTACGCCCCTTCTCCAAATCGGAGTTCGTGTAGTGGAAGTTGATGTTGTGGCTGTAGCTCGGCTTCAGATTGGGATTACCGCGTGAGATATTCTGTGCATTCGATACATCATAGACACTCTGCAGGTTCGAGATGCTCGGCGTATTCGTGTTGGAACGCACGAAGAGACGGATCGAGTTCTCCTGATTCAGATTGAGCTGCGCCATCATAAAGTAGATGAAGTTGTCGTAGCGGTGACGGATCGGCTTCTGCTCGCCGACAGTCTGCCCGCTCAACACCTGACCCTCCAGTTCGGCGGTCTGATAGTAGAGGTTCGCAACGAAGGTGTTGCGCTCCTTCGAGTAGCGGAAACCCGGGCCTACGCGGTGCTCCATATTCGTACTCTCGTAGTTGTTTGAGAGCGACGGGTCGGGCGTAAGACCGGCAATCAGGTAGTCCGAGGCGGTCACATACGACGCCTTGTCGCGCTCGTCGTGCTCGTAGTCGGCGCGGTATTGCAGGCTCACCTGCGAGAATTTCGATACCGGCTCCGTATAGGTGAACTCACCCGAGAGATCGAGCGATTTCGAGGGGGTGTTATTGACCAGATAGCGCAGATTGGTGTAGTCGGTCGGATCCCAACCCCACGGCAACTCCTCGCCCTCCAAGAGGGTGGGACGGTCGGCGATGGCCGACATGCGGTTCGAGTAGGAGTGCGACTCGTTCGTGCGATCCGAGTAGCGTACATTGCCGTTTACGGTGATCGTACGACCCGCCTTGCCCAGCTTGGCGCGATAGACGGCGCGTGTACCGAGGTTGTAACCGTGGTTGTCGCCATCGTTGTAGCTGTCCGTGCGGCTGTAACCGCTACCGCCCGTCGAGGGGTCACCGAACTGCCAACCCTCGGTGCGGCTCCACGGATCGTCGCCTTGGAAACTGAAGCTCGGGCGGAGCATCAGGTTGTGGTTCTCCGAGATTTTCCACTCCAAACGGGCATTGAAACGGTGGTTCATACCCTCGGTCTTCGAGTGCCCGCGCGTCATCAGCGTATCGGGCATCAACGGAGCCTCGTACCACTTCTCGACCGTCGAACGGTTCGTGGTCGTGGTGTTGTTGAAGAAATAGCTACTCTGAATGGTCAGCTGGTCGCGCTTACCCCACGAGTCAGAGTAGTTCAGACCGAGCGCATTGACCTTGGCGATACCGCTCTGCGGGCGCATCATATATTGCCCCACACCGCCGCGACCGTCGCCGCCACCGCCCGAGACACCCAAGATATCCTCGAACGAGAAGTTCTGCTGATTGACATTGTTGAAGAGTGCCAAGATCGACACGCGGCTGTCGCCGTGAAAGAGGTTCACATTACCGCCTGCGAGGTACTTCAACCGATCGTCGGCACCATCCTCGGCATCGTAGCCCAGACCGGCGTACACCTTACCGAACTGACCCTGACGCATATGGCTGTGGGTGACGATGTTGAGTGCCTTGTAGCCCTCGCCGTCGTCCATACCCGAGAACTCGGCCGCATCGCTCAACTTATTATAGATCTCGATGCGATCGACCGTCTCGGCAGGCAGCGATTTGATCGCCGTCGTGACATCCTCGCCGAAGAACTCCTTGCCATCGACGAAGATCTTCTTTACCTCCTCGCCCTGCGTTTCGACCTTGCCGTCCTCGACCGTGATACCCGGCATCTTCTTCAGTAACCCCTCGACATCGGCATCGTTGGCCACCTTGAAGGCACCGGCGTTGTAGCTCACCGTGTCGCCCTTCTGCGAGGCGCGGATCGCTTTAGCCTCCTTGACGACCGTCTCGATTGCCACACCGGCACGCAGTTCGATCGTACCCAGCGCGAGGCGCGACCGATCGACCTTGAACTGCTGCTCGTGGTTGTTGTAACCGAGGAACGAGATGGTCATTCGATAGCTGCCGTAACGGAGCGAGGGGATCGAGATCGCCCCCTTGTAGGCCGAGGTGTAGTGCTTCACTTCGTCGGGGCTCGCCTCCGATGCAATGGCTACGACGGCACCCACAACAGGCTCCTTCGTCTCTGCATCAATCAGGGTGGCCGTCACCGAACCCGACTGCGCCCAAGCGGTCAGGGAGGTGAGAAGCATCACCCACATCATTACAATTCGTTTCATTCTTTTATCTGTTTGCGACTATTTGCGGACTCTACCTAACGCATATAAAAATGCGCGCGAATATAGTTGTTTTCTTTGGATAATCCGCTTTAACTTGGGTGAATTGACCAAAAAGAGGGGTCAGCCGACCCGTTTCGGCTGACCCGCTCTCGGTGTTGTTTAGCGCGGGCCGGCGCCTGCAGGGCGATGCGGGTGCTTGCCGCGCGGGCCGCCACGGTGATGATCGCGCTGCTCACGCTGCAACTGCTCCCACTTGGCATACTGCTTTTCATCGAGAATCTCCTTCATCAGGGCGGCGTGCTGCTCCTGCTTTGCGCGCATCTCGCTCATCTGCTTTTCGCGGTCGGCTTTGTCGCTCTCCTCGCGCTCCTTACGCTCGTGGTGCATCTTGGCCATCTGCTCCATCTGTTGCAGGTTCAGCTGATAGACCTTCTCCTGCTGCTCCTTGCTCAATCCCAACTGCTCGGCCATCTGCTCCGTGCGCCGCTTGGCCATCTCTTCGGGATTCATCGGTGCCGATGCGTGAGGCGTTGCCTCCTGTGCCGAAAGGCCTTGACCCGTGGTCAGAAAAAGAGCCGTTGCGGCTGCAAAAATAAATTTTTTCATCGTGTAAAAGTATTAAAAAAGTGAATTTGAAATCGTCTTCAGCTACAAGGATGATTCCAAATCCACTTTGTTAATTTCGGCGGGGGTGAATTGCCCGAAAGCGGGGGTGAATTGCCCGTTTCGCGCCTTTCTCACCGCTCCTACTCCTCCCGTTTTACGCTGCGCAACCACAGCTTGAACTCCGGTACGCGCGCCTTCGAGATGATGATGCGCTCGGGGGTGGGGAGTTTCAAGGCAAGCGACAGTCGGTTGCCGAACCAAACCGAAATTTCGCCCACGGCATGCCGTGCGACGATGAATTGGCGGTTGGCACGGAAGAAATCCTCCTCGGGCAGTGCACGCTGCATCGCCTCCAAGGTCTTCTCGACGGGGTAGGTCGCCCCGTTGTAGTCGTAGGCGATTACCCGCTCGTTCGAGGTGTAACAGAATGCGATCTGATCGCGTTGCAGGGGGATGATCTTGTCGCGGACATGGATCAGGAAGGTCTCCTCGTAGTGGCGCACGGCCTGCTTCACCTGCTCGGTGTAGGTCGCTCGCTCACCGCCCGTGAGCCGCTCGAGCTTCTTCAGCGCACGGCGCACATCCTCGGCGTTGATCGGCTTGAGCAGATAGTCGATGCTGCATACACGGAAGGCCTCCAACGCATACTGGTCGTAGGCCGTCGTGAAGATGATCGGTGCCTCGACCTCGACCCGATCCAAGATGCGGAACGACTCGCCGTCGGCCAGATGAATATCCATAAAGAGCAGATCGGGCGCAGGGTTCGCCTCGAGCCACTCGATGCTCTCCTCGACCGACTCCAATACGCCGAGCAACTCCGCCTCGGGAGCCTCTTTCTTCAGGATGGCTTGCAGGTTTTGAGCCGCAGCCGTCTCGTCTTCGATAATCAGTATTCTCATCCTTGCTTTGGTTTTTGGAGCGGCATACGCACCGTGAAGTGGCGGCTGTCGTTGATGATTTCAATATCGACACCGGTGATCAGCTTCCACCGATTCTTCAGGTTCTGCAACCCGATCCCCGTCGAGGGTTCGCTCTCCAGCTTCGGGGCGATCGGATTCGATACCTCGATCCACCCGTCGGCTACGCGGATCGTGACACGTAGCGGTCGGTTCTTGGTGATCGTGTTGTGTTTCACAGCGTTACCGATGAGCGGCTGCAACGAGAGCGCAGGCAGCTGCCATGAACGGTAATGCTCGTCGATCTCAAAGTCGAAGAAGAGCTTGTCGGCGTAGCGAATCCCGTACTGATAGCTGAAGGCCTCGGCAAAACGCAGCTCCTCGTCGAGCGTGACCAGCATATTTTGTCCGTTCTGAATGATGTAGCGGAAGCTGTACGAGAGACGGTCGATGTAGTTCAACGCCTGCTCGTTCTGCTCCTCGCGCACCAACATCGAGAGCGAATTGAGCGAGTTGAAGAAGAAGTGGGGGCTGATCTGCCCGACGAGCTGGTTGTAACGCGCCGTCAGCGACTCGTTCTCGAGCTGCTCGAGAACCATCTCGGCCTCCTGTTGTCGCGTGATCAGCAGGCGCAACCACCCGTAAAAGAGCGACACGATCGCCGCGAAGGTGAACTTCAGCACGAGCGTAGCATCGAACCACCGCTGATGGGTGAAGTTCGGGCGGATATTGCCCGTGTACCAATCGGTGACGGGGGCGATGAGGTACATCCCGACGATAAAGAGCGTGCAGATGGCCATCAATCGAGCGATTCGTCCGGTGGTGTAGGGTGGTCGGCAGAGCGGTGAGTGGGTGATCAGCGTGATGAGCAGGAACGAGAGCAGCAGGTAGAAGAAGAACTGAATCGACATCTCTAGCCCCTCCGAAGGGTAGTTGTGGAATTTGTTGTAGTCGAAGTCGTCGCCGTTGAGCTTGTAGATGCGGTTCAGACTCGGTTTACCCCCCGCACGACGCGGCTCATTGACATCGACCTCCAGAATATCGCCGCTCTGCAGATTGAACCACCGCACGCGCTGCGAAGGCACATAGACGCTGTCCCGACCGTTGTAGATCAGGTAGCCGTGCCCGTCGGGCGAGAGGTGCAGCTCACCTTCGCCGTGGTACTCGATGTTGCGCGCGGGGATATGCGGACGGCGTTCGTTGCGCGGCGTGCCAAAGAGCAGCAGCAGGTACGAGAAATTGACAATCAGCGTGATGAAGAGCGCGATCAGCAGATTGGCAACCAAATCGGTGCGTTTGAGTTTCATCGGTCGTGGGGTAGTGCCTTTTGAAAGGCCGGTTTAGGCTTCGTTCGACTCCTCCTCGCCGTACCACGAGGCGTAGAGCATATAGTCGCGGGCGGTGCGTTTGACGATCTGTTCGCTCTGCTCGGGGGTGATCTCCTTCACCTTCTTGGCCGGCACGCCGGCGTAGATCGAGTTTGGCTCCAGCTCGGCATTCGACAGCACGAGGGCGTTGGCCGCGATGATACATCCCGACGGCACATGGGCGTTGTCGAGCACCGTGGCACCCATACCGATCAGCACGCCGTCGTCGATCCGCGCACCGTGAATCGTGGCGTTGTGGCCGATCGACACATCGCTGCCGATGATCGTCTGCGAGGGCTTGGGCGATTTGTCGTAGAGGGTGTGGAGCACGGCTCCGTCCTGAATGTTGGTGCGGTCGCCCACAACGATCTTGTTCACATCGCCGCGCAATACGGCACCGTACCAGATCGAGCAGTCGCGCCCGATCGTCACATCGCCGAGCAGTACGGCCGTCTCGGCTACAAAGGTGTTTTCACCCACCTGCGGTTCGTGACCGCGAATTTTACGAATAATAGACATAGATCTCTTTGTTCTTTTACTCTTCTCTCTTGGCCGCTTGCCAAATCGCCTCCATCTCGTCGAGGGTCATATCGCGCAGGGTCTTGCCCTGTGCCTCGGCGGCCTGCTCGATCGAGTTGAAACGGCGGATGAACTTCTTGTTCGTGCGCTCGAGGGCAGCCTCGGGATCGACCCCGTAGAGTCGGCAGGCGTTGATCAGCGCAAAGAAGAGATCGCCGAACTCCCCCTCGAGCTGCGCTTGGGTGCCGCCGGCCATCTCGGTCTCGACCTCGGCCACCTCCTCGCGTACCTTCGCCCAAACATCCTCCTTCTGCTCCCAATCGAAGCCCGCGCTGGCCGCCTTCTCGCCGATGCGGAAGGCCTTGACCATCGCCGGCAGCGAGCGAGGTACACCACCCAGCGTGCCGCTCTTGCGCTTCTTCTTGCGGAGCTTCAGCTCCTCCCAGTTGGCCTTTACCTCCTCGGGCGTGTTGGCGTGAATATCGCCATAGACATGCGGGTGGCGGTAGATCAGCTTATCGCAGACCCCGTTGGCGACATCGGCGTAGTCGAAAGCGCCATTCTCGTCGCCTAATTTCGAGTAGAAGACCACATGCAGCAGCAGGTCACCCAGCTCCTCCTTGATCCCCTCGAGGTTGTGATCCAAGATGGCATCGACCAGTTCGTAGGTCTCCTCGATCGTATTGTTGCGCAGCGTGTCGAAGGTCTGCTCGCGATCCCACGGGCACTCGCGGCGCAGCGTGTCCATCACCTCCAACAGACGCGCCGTAGCTTGCAGTTTTTGTTCCATATCAGGCTCTTTTTTTTGTATCTAACCTACAAAGATAGGGTTTTCCCCGCAAAAGGCAAAATCGAAGCGGTCGAAACCGACGAAATGCGGCGCGAAACAGCAAAGGTACGGATTTTGCACCGCAAGCAGATCGTAACCAATTAAACGACGAACGGTATGTATTTCTTATGGTATCTGCTTATTGGCCTCTTGGCGGGCTGGATCGCCAGCCTGATCTTCAACGGGCGCGGTTCGGGGCTTATTCTGAACCTTGTTGTCGGCCTGATCGGTGCACTGCTCGGCGGTTGGATCGTGTCGTGGTTCGGGTGGATCCCCGTCGGCACCTTCGGTACGCTGCTCACCTCGATCTTCGGGGCGATTCTGCTCTTGTGGATCGTCTCGCTGCTTACGGCTCGCGGGATCGAGTAGCGAAGCTGTTGCCGATGGATGAACAGGCGAATTTTATTGTCAAACCAACACCTTTATTGTTATGTTTTTTCACTCAAGAGAACTTCAATTCAAGGCGCGGGTCAGCCGTCCCGACCCCCGCTTTGCCGCCCTGCTGTTGGAGCAGTTCGGCGGTGGCAACGGCGAGTTAAGCGCGTCGATGCAGTACTTTATGCAGGCCTTCGCCTGCCGCAACCCCTATCCCGACAAGTACGATCTGTTGATGGATATCGCCTCCGAGGAGCTGGGACACCTCGAGGTGGTCGGGGCGATGATTCAGATGCTCCTGACGGGTGTGAACGGCAACCTGAAGGATGCCGCCGAGCGCGGCGACATCTTCGCCGACGGCTTCTCGAAGGATGACTTTATCCACGCCGCCTTCTCGATCAATCCGCAGTTTGGCGTGATCTCGGCCGGCGGGCCTACGCTTACCAACAGCGTCGGCGCACCTTGGACGAGCAGCTACATCGCGGCGAATGGCGATCTGACGGTCGATCTGCGCTCGAACATCGCCTCCGAGTCGCGTGCCAAGATCGTCTATGAGTACCTGATGCAGTTCACCGACGACAAGGAGGTGCAACGCACGCTCAACTATCTGATGACGCGCGAGGTGGCGCACTTCCAGCAGTTCGAGGCGGCTCTCGAAACGATCCGACCGAACTTCCCGCCCGGTGTTCTGCAGACCGATCCCCGCTACGGCAATATCTACTCGAAGAACTCGGTTGGCGAGGAGGAGGGTTTTCGCGGCCCTTGGAACGAGGGGCGTTCGACCGGATTTGGCGAGGAGTGGCAGTACATCGCCGACCCGCTCGAGTACAGCTACGAGACCAACGGCCTGCACGATGTTCCGTTAGAGGGTACCGATCGCACCCTCGACTCGGTGCATAAGGCCGACAAGCAGTTGAGCAAAGTACGCAGCGAGGAGGTTCGCCGAGCCGCTTCACCGCAAAAGATTGCGTGGGGATGCTCGAAGACGGCGGAGGAGTTACAATCGAAACAGAAGACGCCCGAACCGGTTTAGGCTGTTATGGTATGCTGTTTGCAGTAAAGCAGTTGTCTAATCTTAAAAAAACAATATGTTATGAAAGAGATGAAAAACAAACCGGAGAGCGTAAAGAGCAACGCCACGAAGGCCTCGGCCGAGAAGTGCTCGACCATGAAGAGCACCCCTACGCCCAAGGCACAGAAGCCTGCGAAGTAGGGTAGATGGATTTTCTAAAAACTTGGGGCTGTCGCAACTTGTTAGTTGGACAGCCCCAAATTTCTAATTTTGAATTCTACATTTTGCATTTCACCATGTCATCCCGACGGAGCCGAAGGCGACGAGGAATCTTCCCTGTTCCGTTTTTAAGATAGAGGTAGATTCCTCCGCTGCCGCGTTCGGAATGACAGTCACTTTTTGGGGTCGCGGAAACCAAAAGCTGACCGCTGAGTGCTGATTGCTAATTTTGAATTCTAAATTCTAAATTTTGAATTGCGTTAGCTTCTCACGCTCGCGCCGCACTTCTGCTCGAACTGGCGTTGTAGGTTCTGCATCACGCGCTCGATCGTCTTGTCGTCCAGCGTGCGCGTCTTGTCCTCCAAGATGAAACTCAATGCGTAGCTCTTCTTCCCCTCGGGGAGCTTGTCGCCCTCATAGACATCGAAGAGCGAAACGCGCTTCAGCAGCTTGCGCTCCGTCGCAAAGGCCACCTCGCGCAGCGACGAGAAGCTCACCTGTCGATCGACGAGCAGTGCCAAGTCGCGCTTCACCTCGGGGAATTTCGACAGCTCCTCGGCCTGAATGCGGTGCTTCTTGGTCGATTTGACGAGCAGATCGAAGTTCATCTCCATATAGTAAACCTCCTGCTTCACATCGAGCTGCTTGCGAATCTTCGGACTCACGACACCGATCGTTGCCAACTTCTTGCCGTTGAGCTGCAGCTCCAACGCCTCACCGAACAGATCGTTCTTGACCGGCTCGCTCTTCAGCGCGTAGATGTCGATGCCGAAGCGGCGCAACAGCTTCTCGGCCGTGGCACGCAGCGTGAAGAACGAAGCCTTCTGCGGCTTGGCATCCCACGACTGCGGCGTGGCAACGCCCGTCACACCCACCGCCAAGCGGTACTCCTCGCTGTAGGCGGCGAGGGGGTTCTCCTCGTTCTGCTTCTCGACATCGAAGAAGTAGCAGTTGCCAAACTCGTAGAGCTTCAGATCGGCGTTCTTGTGGTTGATGTTCAACGCCATCGCCTCCAACATATTGAACAGCAGCGTCTGACGCATCACATTCAGATCGGCACTGAGCGGATTCATGATCTTTACGCAGTTTGCCGCCTTGCAGCTCTCCAACTGCTCGTAGTAGGCCGCCTTGGTCAGCGAGTTCGACATAATCTCCGTATAACCGCCTGCCGTGAGGAAGTCGGCCGCCAAGTTCATCAGCTTCGTGCGGTCGGGGCGCGGCGCATACGACAGGGTCGAGCGCACCTGTGTCGGGATCTCGACATTGTTGTAGCCGTAGATGCGCAGGATATCCTCGATCAGGTCGGCCTCACGCTGTACATCGACACGGTAGGGCGGAACGGCTACGGTCAGCACGCCGTCGTGCTCCTCCATTACCTTCACCTCCAATGCGGCGATGATCGAACGCACGGTCTGCTCGGGAATCTCCTTGCCGATCAGCTGATTGACACGCTTCAACGAGAGATCGAAGACAAAATCCTTTGCCGGCTCGGGGCAGATGTCGATCACCTCGCCGGCAATCTCGCCACCGGCCAACTCCTTCATCAGCAGCGCGGCACGCTTCACGGCGTAGAGCTGCATATTGGGATCGACACCGCGCTCGAAACGGAACGACGAGTCGGTGTTCAGCCCGAAACGCTTGGCCGTCTTGCGCACCCATACGGGGTTGAAGTAGGCACTCTCGATAAAGACATTGGTCGTCGTTTCGCTCACGCCCGAATCCAAACCGCCAAAGACACCGGCGATGCACATCGGGCGCTCGGCCGAGCAGATCATCAGGTCGTTTTTCGTCAGCTTGCGCTCCACGCCGTCGAGCGTGACGAAGGGCGTACCCTCGTCGCAGGTGCGAACGACGATCTTGCCCCCTTCGATCTTGTCGGCATCGAAGGCGTGCAGCGGCTGACCCAGCTCGAAGAGGACGAAGTTCGTAATATCGACCAAGTTGTTTTTGGGGTTGATCCCCGCCGCACGCAGGCAGTTCTGCATCCACTCGGGCGAGGGGCCGATCTTGCACCCCTTGACCGTCACACCCGCATAGCGCGGAGCGGCCTCCGTATTCTCGACCTCGACCTCGATCGTCAGATCGTGGTTATCGACCGCGAAGGCCTCGACCGACGGCAGTTCGTACTCGACGGCGTAGTTGTTCACCTTCAGGTAGGCGGCCAAATCGCGTGCTACGCCGATGTGTGAAGCGGCATCGACACGGTTCGGTGTCAGACCGATGGCGATCAGGTAGTCATCCTCGATGTGGAGATACTCCTTGGCGGTCGTACCCACTACGGCCTCGGCCGGCAGCTCCATAATGCCGTCGTGCGACTCGCCGATGCCCAACTCATCTTCGGCGCAGAGCATACCGAGCGACTCGACACCGCGAATCTTCGACCGTTTGATCTTGAACTCCTCGTCGCCCCCGTTGGGGTAGAGAACGGTACCCACCGTCGCGCAGAGCACCTTCAGCCCCTGACGGCAGTTCGGCGCACCGCAGACGATCTGCAACGGCTCACCGCTGCCCACATCGACCTTCGTGATGTGGAGGTGATCCGAGTCGGGGTGATCCTCACAGGTAAGCACCTCGGCCACGACAACCCCCGCGAGGCCGCCTTTGATCGTTTCGATCTTCTCGAAACCCTCGACCTCCAAACCGATGTCGGTCAGAATTTTGGCGATCTGCTCTGCCGGCAGATCGGTTTTCAGATAGCGTTTGAGCCAGTTATAAGAGATATTCATTATCGTTGAATTTTTGTATTTGCAAATAATCGTACAAAGATAGGCTTTTCAAATGCAAAATGCAAAATTTAGAATTCAAAATGCAAAAAATGCAAGAATGGGGGATGGGTGGAGCGAGATAAAGGCCATCAAGGGCGATCGAGGGTCATCAGTAAACCCTTAACAGCCCTTAATGGCCTTTAACAGCCTTTGTGAAGATATCGGTCAGCCGCCTCCTAATCGTTATCCTCGACCTCGTAACCGCTGCCGTCGCTATCGGCCGTGACGAGGTAGCTGAACGAACGATTCATCAGTGCGATGGCGGCCGTGAGTTGTGCAGCGAGCGCATCGGGATTGGCCGCATCGCGTACGACGGTCACGGCATCACGCTCCGTGTCGGCCTTTTGGCGCCAATGCACCTTGCCGTCGCTACGCAACTCCTTAAATTCGTCGGTCCACGCATAGTCCAATACATAACGATCCTTCGTCAGCTCCACCCCCTCTTTCAAGGCGGCCTTGACGGTCACCGTAAATGCGGCGGGGATCTTCGTAGCCGTGAGTGTCTTGCTCCACGGCGAGGCGGTGATCGGGGCCTCCTCGGTGGTCGTCACCCCGTCGGCATCGGTGTACGAGAAGGTGAGGTCGGCCACCTCCAGCAGGTCGGCGCTGACGGCGTAATTGAACGAGAACTCCATCTTCTCGAAGGTGGTGTTCGTCTTCGTGTGGTCGTTGTCGTCGCAACCGACCACGAAGGCGAGTGCCAGCAGCAGGGCTGTGCAGGAGGAGAGAATCAATGTCTTTTTCATAGCAAATTGTTTTAGTTCACCCCACCTGCTGCAAAAACCGCGCCCCGATCGCTATCGCTCGCCGTGCGGCAGCGTGAATCGGACACCCACGCGCAGCGAGAGGCTGAAGGGCTCGTCGTTGCGGATCGTTCGCAGGCGGGTCTTCGTAAGGGCGTAGGAGGCCTCCGGCTCGAAGTAGAGAGCGAGGGTAGGTGTCAGGCGACATTCGGCTCCCAACGCACCCCCGACCGAGAAGTAGGTGCGGCTCTCCGTCACCTGACGGCCGGCCAGCGTAGCGTAGAGGCAGCGTTCGACCGTGCCGCCCGCACCGAGGTAGAACGCGAAGCGATCCCCCTGCGCGAAGGCCCAATTGAGGCGCAACGGCACACCGATCAGATGGAGCTGCTGGTGGAGCGTGCGGCGGCTCACCTGCAGATCGGAGCGCAGGTAGGTATAGATCAGACCGCTCTCAATCGAGAGGCGTTGTGTGAGGGGCTTACGCAGGGTCAGACCGACACTCCACGGCTGATGGTGCGTAAAGTCGGCGTTGTCGTAGAGCATCGTCTGCAGCGAGGGGAAGCCCTGCTCGCTCATCGTAAGCGGCGGAACGATCGAGCCGGTATCGGCCCCGTCCTCCTCGTCCTCCTCGCCGATGTGTTCGTTATTCGATTCGTCGCCGAAGGGGTATTTCGGGTTGGCAACACCGAACGCATTGTTCATTGCGGCAAAGGCCGATTTATGGCCGCCTGACAGCGTGCTGATGCCGCTGCTGCCCCCAAAGAGAGCGAAGGAGATGCCGCGTTTCGGTCGCGGGGCAGGCTCGGCTGCGGCCAGCAGATCGCCCGAGCGAAGTGACGACGAAACGGTCTGTACGGTAGGTGCAGATTTCGTGACGGGCTCGGCGGCTGTCGGCTCTTTAGTCTGTTGCTCTGTCGGGTCAGGTTTGGCCGGCGGTTCGGTCGTCGTAGGGGCAGTTTGCTGACTATCAGCCTCTTTTGAAGGCCTTGGAATATCTGCGCTATTCGGTGTGCCCGACACAATCGGGCTCTTCGAGTTGTTCATATCGCTCGAAACGGTTGGGCGAATTGGTGCAGTCGATACGGTTGGCTGCTCCCTCGGCGGTACTTTGGCTGCAGGCGACGGCTCCGCGTGGTGCGTTGCCGGCACCTCGGCCACCAACGAATGGGGTGTGTCGGTCGAGGGGTGCGTGGCTTTTACCCCCTCGCCGGCAAATCGGCCGGCAGCAAACAATCCAACGAGGATTGCTGCTGCGGCCACCCACTGCACCCATCGGTGCCCCATCCAACCCATCTTTTTCGGGGGTGTGGCGTGCAGTTGCTCTTCGATGCGCTTCCAGCTATCGGCCGATACGGGCAGTTCGGCATCGTGCAGTCTGCGCCGGATCTCCTCCGTCCAACTCTGTTTCATCATATCGTTGCTTTATATTCCCTGATGCGCTTGGCCAGCAGATCGCGGGCACGCGCCAATCGGGAGGATGAACTCTTCTCTAAAATATGCAGTCGTTCGGCGATCTCGCGGTGCGAGAAGCCGTCTATATAATATAGGTTGATCGAGGTGCGGTAACCGTCGGGCAGCTCGGCGACGAGCTTCAACAGATCGGCCGTCGGGATGTCGGCCGGCAGATCGCCCTCCGGATCGACCGCCAAGGCCGACGATTCCTCGTCGAGCGAAAAGGTCTGCAAACGCCCCTCCGTGCGCAGCTGATCGATCGCCAAATGGATCGCCGTGCTGCGCATCCACGCCCACAACGACCCTTCGCCGCGCCACTCGAATCGGTCGAACGAGCGGAAGAGACGGACAAAGAGCTCCTGCATCACATCCTCACCCCGCTCGTGGTTGCCCATATAGCGTACCGTGAGAGCCAAGATACGACCGGCGTAGCGATCATAGAGCATACGCCATGCCCGTTGATCGCCCGCTCTGCACAGTTCGGTGAGTTGTCGTTCGTCCATCATTTCTGCCTCTTCACCCCTATAAACGATGAAAAATCAAAAATACTGCAGGGTGAGTGAAATTTTTTTTAACTTTGCACGCAGTATTTTGCGAAAAACTCCGTTTATACTGGTGAAAGATAACTTAAAATAATTGAAAACTAAAAAAACGATGAGAAAAATTGCATTTTTGATGATGGCGTTTGTGGCTGCCTGCAGCCTGACGGCCTGTAACGAGTCGGAGTCGAATGACCCGATCTACACCGACTTCGCCTCGGTGATCAGCTCTTCGCCCATCACCCTCTACACCGACAACGGTGAGACGCTGGTGGTCGGTCGCGACAACACGGGCGACTTTAACCCCACCTACGGCGATCGTACGCTGGTCTATTACAATCTGTTGCAGTCGGCCGACGGCACGATGAGCAGCAGCAAGCTGATCAATGTAC
The DNA here is from genome assembly GCA_964628945.1 of uncultured Alistipes sp. GTDB lineage: Bacteria > Bacteroidota > Bacteroidia > Bacteroidales > Rikenellaceae > Alistipes. The sequence continues at coordinate 14,806 of CAZVNR010000029.1, forward strand.
AGGGCTACTACATCTTCGACCTCTGCGAGACTGCCGTGCTGACCGAGAACGATCGAATCGACTACGGTCAGGTGGATATCGACATCTACAGCGAGCAGGGGCAGTACTACTTGGTACACACCGCGAAGCACGCCATCGACTTGGCAGTCATCTTCCCCTACAAGGACGACATCACGAAGCACCGCTTTACGCTCGTGCTGGATGAGACGGCTCCCTACGAGGGTGACAACCGCCTCCATGTGAAGCTCTGCCACAACGCCGAGGAGAGCGAGGCGACCAGCTCGGGCTACGGTATTCACCTCGTAAGTTTCAGCTTGGCCGAGTTCGCCGACTACATCGAGGGTACGACCGGCATCACCATCTCGGTCGAGGGCCGAAATACCAGCGACGAGGTGCAGCACAGCTTCAATTGGTTGGAGTAGGGTTTGTGAAACGACCAAAAGCGGGTATCGGACGAAAATTCCGATACCCGTTTTGTTTGCCGTCGGCGGGGTTGCACGAACAACGAAAAAATCGTACCTTTGTCTTTCGATAAGATTGAACCAATACGATGTACTCCCGTAAATTCCTCATTATCGTCGCGCTGTTGATCTCCGGCCTTGCGCTGGCGATCGGGAGCTATCGACCCTATGTCGAGCTGCCGGAGGAGGACGAGGAGGAGCTCCTTATCGGTTATCGGCTCAACGATTCGATCTCGAATGCCGACTCGGACCACGAAGCCTACGCCCGCATGGAGCGTTCGATCCGCAACTGGATGGCACGCAACAACATTCGCGGTGCTTCGCTGGCCGTGATGCGCGACGAGAAACTGCTCTACTGCAAGGCCTTTGGTTGGGCCGACAAGGAGCAGGAGCGCGCAGCCGAGGCGGGCGACATCTTCCGCATCGCATCGGCCTCGAAGCTGATCACGGCGATCGGCGTGATGAAACTCGTCGATGAGGGTCGCCTCTCGGTCGATGACCTCGTCTTCGGCGAGGAGGGTATTCTCAACGAATTCACCGAATTTCGGGATAAGCGTGCCGCGAAGATCACCGTCAGCCACCTCTTGAACCACACCTCGGGCTTCAGTCGCCGACTGGGCGATCCGATGTTCCGCTCGGTCGATGTGATGCGCTGGACGAACCAAACCTCGACCCTCTCGGCTGAGGAGCTGATCCGCTGGCAGTTGAGCCTGAAGCTGCGCGACAACCCGGGCGGAATGGCGCAGTACTCCAACATCGGCTATTTGGTCCTCTCGCGCATCATCGAGCGGGTCTCGGGATTAAGCTACGAGGAGTATCTCCAAAGTCATGTCCTGCGGCCGGCGGGGTGCTACGATATGCACATTGCCCGCAACTACTACGAGGAGCGTTTCCCGCGCGAGGTGAAGTACTACGGCCACGACCCCGACTCGATCGCCTCGTATGACGGCTCGGGGGTGATGCGCCTGCGCGAGTACGGCGGCAACAACATCACGGGGTTGCAGGGTGCCGGTGCGTGGGTCTGCTCGTCGGCCGAGTTGATGCGTTTGGTCGCCTCGATCGACGGCCGTCCGCAGGTGCCCGACATCCTCTCGCCGGCGGCGATCAAGACGATGCGCACCCCCGTAGCGAAGAACGGCTTTGCCTACGGTTGGGCGCGTTCGGGCGGGCAGACCCTCGTACGCACGGGCACGATGTCGGGAACCTGCGCCTTTATCGAGTATAAACCCAACGGATTGAGTTTCGTACTGATCACCAACACGAGCAGCTATCGCGGCTCTACCTTCACGAACCGCATCGGCCGCACGATCCGCGATGCGTTGGTGCGCGTCAAAGAGTGGCCGGAGAGAGATCTCTTCATCGGTGCTGTCGATGACAAGAGCAATTAAAAATTGGGCTGGCGTGGTATTTCGTATCGCGCCAGCCCCTCATTTTGAATTCTAAATTCTAAATTCTAAATTTTGAATTTGCATTCGCATCCGCTACCGCGATCCGATCCACAGAAAGAGCATACCGAGCAGAATCAGTGCCAGATCGAAGGCTTTCGATTTGAGGTTCTTTTCGCGGAAGAGCAGGGCACCGCAGAGGAACGAGATCACGACCGAACCGCGACGGATCATCGACACGACCGAGATCATCGCCTCCTCGTCGCTCAAGGCGCAGAAGTAGGCGAAATCGGCCGCCGAGAGGAAGAGCGAGATCAGCGGGATCGCCCAGCTCCAATGAAACGGCGTGGTCTTATCGCGGCGCGGCAGCCACAACACCCCCACCACGACGGTCATCATCACCAGTTGATAGAGGTTGTACCAACTCTGCACAAAGACGGGGTGCAGCTGCGTCATAATATAGCGGTCGTAGAGGCCGCTCAACGCACCGACCAACGACGAGAGTGCGACCATCAGAATCCAAATATTGTGCTTGAAATCGACCCCCTCGCGGCGGCTCGAACGGCTCAACAGAAAGAGCGACACAACCGCCAACAGCACGCCGACCCACTGGTAGAGATTGAGCCGTTCGCCGAACAGTACAAAGGCTCCGATCAGAACCATCACGGGGCGCGTGGCGTTGATCGGCCCGACGATCGTGATCGGTAGGTGCTTGATGCCGAAGTAACCGAAGATCCACGAGGTCAAGACGATAACCGCCTTCAGTGCAACCATTGCGTGCGCCTCCGCATCGCCCGTCGGCATCGCAAGGATCGTCCCCTCGAACCACCCCCACCCGCACTCCGACGAGAGGAGCATCGGCAGAAACAGGAGGGTAGAGCAGAGCGTATTCAACAGCAACACCGGCAACACGGCGTTACCGGTGAGTGACTGTTTCTTGGCGGCATCGTACAGACCGAGCAGTGCGGCCGAGGTGAAGGCCAAAGTGAGCCACATAGGCTACTCGATTTCGTCGCTATAGACCGCGCCCGGCAGATCGTGCAGGTTGTAGCGCGAGGCCATCGACATACCGTAGGCACCGGCCGATTTGATAGCGATCAGGTCGCCACGCTTGGTCTTTTTCAGGCTGACATTCTCTTGGAAAACATCGGTCGATTCGCAGGCCGTGCCGACGATCGTGTATTTCGAGGTCAGCTCCGCATCGGAGGTGATGTTCTCGATGTTGTGGTACGACCCGTAGAGCGCGGGGCGAATCAGCTCGGTCATCGAGGCATCGACGATCACCAGACGGCGACCCGTTGCGGTCGTTTTGTTGAAGAGTACCGAGGTGATCAGCTCGCCACACTCGGCCACAATCGCGCGACCGAACTCGAAGTGCACCTCGCGGTCGCCCACCGAGAGGTGGTTGTGGATGATCGAGAAGAGCGAGGCGAAGTTGGGGATCGGCTCGTTCTCGGGCACATCGTAGTTTACGCCCAAGCCGCCGCCGACATCGACAAAACGGAAGTTGAAGCCCAACCGCTCCATATTCTCGACGATCACATTCACCTTGTTGCACATATTCTCGAAGACATGCAGCTCGCGGATCTGCGAACCGATGTGGAGGTGGATGCCGATCAGCTTCAGATGCTGGAGCTTCTTCAGCTCCTCGGCATTTTCGAGAATTTCCTCATACGAGATACCGAACTTACTGTCGGCCTGACCCGTGTCGATGCAGTGGTTCGTCTTGGGGTCAATATCGGGGTTGATACGCAGAGCAACCTCCGTCACCTTGCCCATCTCGCCCGAAAGGCGATCGAGCAGGTAGAGCTCCTCCAACGACTCGACATTGATCGCCAAGATCTCCTGCTCGATGGCGTAGCGTAGCTCCTTGTCGCGCTTGCCGACACCGGCATAGACGATCGTTTTGGGGTCGAACCCTGCCTCAAGCGCCTTGCGAAGCTCGTTGCCGCTGGCGCAGTCGATTCCCAATCCATACTCGCGGATCACGGAGAGCAACCGGTCGTCATAGTTCGCCTTGATGGCGTAGTGGAGGTGGTAACCGTAGCGTTTCGACTCATAGACCACGCTTTCGAGGGTTTGGCGCAGGAGGGCCATATCGTAGAGATAGAACGGCGTTTCGTAGCCGCGAAGCTTGGGTGCAATCTGTCTGCTTAACATCGTTTTTTCGATTCTAAAAGTAAAATTTGGAGGCAAAGATAATAAAAATTCAAAATTTAGAATGCAAAATTCAAAATTAGCTGTCAGGGGTAGATTCAACGAGCAAGTGCAAAATTACTCTAAAAGTTGATAGAAGATTTT